>JAFYCE010000105.1 GCA_017539865.1 Alphaproteobacteria bacterium | reverse complement strand
GGTAAAATAAAACCGCCTGATGAAAGGCGGTCGGGAGCTGAAAAAATCGTAAGCAGTTGTAAGAACGACCCTCTGCGCATTACTACGCAAAGACTCCCGACCTTCATATCAAATCGGGAATAAACGCCCTTTGCGCCATAGCACAAAGGGTCAAATACAACTACTTTTAAAGAGTTTTTTCAGGACTCCGCTCCTTTTCAGGCACTTGATATACGTTGCCGCATATCCGAAAAAAATAATGACAGATAAAAAAATGAATGTAAATAACAAACACGGAACTTCTTGACTTTTTTAAAAAATATAACATAATGTGATGTAGTGTTCTTTCGGGTCTTCGGAAATCGTTTCCGGAGGCCTTTTTGATTCGGAGATAAAAATATGGTCAATATCAAAATCCCTTATAAATGGAAGCCCCGCAAGTATCAGATGAAATTGTGGAACTATCTGGAAAACGGCGGGAAAAGGGCGGTCGCCGTCTGGCACAGGCGCGCGGGAAAAGACAGCTTGTCCCTGAACTGGACGGTGGTCGCGGCGATGCAGAGGGTCGGCGTCTATTGGCATATGCTGCCGTTGCAAACGCAGGCGCGCAAAGTCGTTTGGGACGCGATCGACAAGCAGGGCCGGCGCGTTATCGATCAGGTGTTTCCCAAAGTTTTGCGCAAGTCGATCAACGCGCAGGAAATGAAAATCGAATTATTGAACGGTTCGATCTGGCAATGTGTCGGGTCGGACAGTTATAATTCTTTGGTCGGCGCCAATCCGGTCGGCGTCGTTTTTTCGGAATATTCGATCGCGGATCCGGCGGCGTGGGACTTCATCCGTCCCATTCTGGCGGAAAACGACGGGTGGGCGTTGTTCATCTACACCCCCAGAGGGCGCAATCACGGCCTGACTTTATTTGAAACGGCCGAAGCCGCGGAAGGGTGGTTCGCGCAGAAACTGGGCGTGAACGAAACGCGCGCGATCCCGAAGGCGGCGGTCGAAGCGGAACGGCGGGCGGGAATGGACGAAAGCGTCATTCAGCAGGAGTTTTACTGTTCTTTCGATGCCGCATTGAAAGGAAGCTATTACGGCGCTATGTTAAACGAACTGGAAAACAACGGGCGGATTTGTTCCGTGCCTTACGATCCCGTTTTGCCCGTTACGACGGCTTGGGATTTGGGCGTCGGGGACAGCACGGCGATTTGGTTTTTTCAGACGAACGGCGCGGAAGTGTTCGTCATCGACTATTACGAGGCAAGCGGCGTCGGCTTGGACCATTATGTGAAAGTGTTAAAGGATAAGCCGTACATTTATACGGACGACAACATCTTTCCGCACGACGTCGGCGTGCACGAGCTTTCAAGCGGCAAGAGCCGTCTGGATTTGTTGGCTGGACTGGGCGTGCGCGGGCGCGTTCTGCCCAGATCGGGAGTGGACGGCGGTATCGCCGCCGTGCGTCTGTTGTTGCCCCGTTGCCGTTTCGACAAGGAAAAATGCGCCAAAGGATTGGAGGCTTTGCGCCAGTATCAGCGCGCATGGGACGATCAGCGCAAAGACTTTCAGCCGAAACCTCTGCACGACTGGACCAGCCACGCGGCGGACGCTTTCCGTTATCTGGCGTGCGGCATCAAAGAAAAAAAGAGCCGGATGGAACGCCCGTTTTTCCAAACACAGGCGGCGTATCGGGATTACGACCCGCTGGCTTAATATCCGATTGACTTGTAAAAGCCGACAACGGCTTGATAGAACGCGCCTTTGCTTTGAATAAGCGATGTTTTCGCATTTAAAACGTCCTGAAAAACGCCGAGCGCGGTATCCAGCGGAATCAAGCCGGAATCATATTGCGCGATTGTCAGAGCCGAGATGTTTTTCATCTTGTTCAGCGCCTGTTCGTTCGTTCGGGTCTGCGCGATTTGTTCTGAAACGGAAATCATCGCGTTTTTGACTTCCGCTGCGGCGTTCAGGACGGCTTTTTGATAGGCGTAGGCGGCTTGCTTCGTCGCCGATTTTTCCAAATCAACCTGCTTGAACAACGCGCCCCAATGGAACAGCGGCATTTTTATTCCGGGGGTTAATGAAAACATATCGCTGTTTTTGTGTGCTAATCGGTTGAAATGATCGGCCTGAAATCCGAAAAATCCGTTTAATGAAATCGACGGGAATAAATCCGCGATCGCTTTGCCGATCAGCGCGTTTTGCGCGATCAGATTTTGCTCCGCGATTCGCACGTCGGGACGCGTGCGTAAAGCGTCGGACGGAATTTGATGAAGCGCTTCGGCTTTATAAACGAACTTGTCCCAAATGATGTTTTGCGCCGTGTCGTCCAACAGGCTGTTTAACTGTTCGGGCAGTTTTCCGGTCAACAGTGTCAGATTGTTTTTATAAAGGGCGATGGCCGTTTTCACCGCCGGAATTTGCGCTTTGATTGAATCGGCGGCGTACTGCGCGCGAACCGCATCCGTTTGGCTGATCAGTCCTGATTTCGCTTTGTCGGCGGAAAGAACGGCGATTTTATTTTGCAGTTTCAGCGTTCTGTTCAACAGCCGCAGTTGTTCCTGCGCCTGACGCAGGCTGATGTAGTTGTTGACGACTTCGGCTTTTAGGGAAATGCGCACATCGTCGATGTTGGCGGCGGCGGCATTGGCCGAGGCTTTCATATTTTCGGTCAGCCGGCGCCCCGCTCCCCACAAATCAAGCTCCCATCCTGCATCCAGCCCCGCCTGATAGTAGCTTTCCCGCGCTGCGCCGAAAACGTTTTTCGACGGTTTCAACTTGGTATAGCCGCCCGATAAATCAAACGTCGGATAATACTGAACGCCTTGTATTTCCAGAGCCAGACGCGCCTGTTTCAATTTTTCGATCGCCGCGTTGACATCCGGATTATCCAGCAAAGCCAGATCGATCAAGTCGTTCAGTTTTGAATCTCCGAAAGATTTGTGCCATTGGCGGTCAATCGTCACATTTTCATCGCCGATATTCAACGACGCTTTGATCTGCGCGTCCGAAACGGTGTCGGGGCGTTTGTAATCGGGCCCCATCGTGCATCCGCAAAGCGTCGCCAATCCTAAAAGTAATGCCCGTTTATTCATTGTTTTCTCCCGCCGTTTTTTCCTTGATCGTTTCAAACAGGGCGAACAGCGCGGGAATGAAGAATATTCCGACGAAAGTCGTCGCAATCATACCGAAAAAGACGCTTGTCCCGATGGCGATCTGGCTTGCCGCGCCGGCACCCGTCGCGACGATCATCGGAAACACGCCCAGAATGAACGTCAGCGCCGTCATCAACACCGCGCGGAAACGTTCTTCCGCTCCCTTTTGCGACGCTTCCAGAATGCTTGCGCCTTTCTCGCGGTAGTCTTTGGTGAATTCGACGATCAGAATCGCGTTTTTCGCCGCGAGGCCGATCAACATCACCAGTCCCAACTGCGCGTAAATGCTGAGCGTCTGTCCCATCAGATGCAGTCCCGCCAACGCACCCAAGACGGCGAATACAGTCGAAAACATCACGGCAAAAGCGAGCATCCAGCTTTCATACAAGGCAACCAGAAACAGATAGCAGAAAACCAAAGCCAGCATGATCAGAAACACGGCCAGTCCGGACGCTTCGATTTCCTGCAAACTCAAGCCCGTCCAAGCGATGCCGTAGCCTTTGGGCAGATCGGTTTTCGCCGCTTGTACGACCGCGTCGATCGCACTGCCGGTGCTGACGCCTTGAGCTGCTTGGGCAATAACGGAGGCTTCCGTGTATTGGTTGAAGCGGTAGATGATCTTCGGTGCCGTGACCGTGCGGACGGTCGCAAAACTTTTGATTTGAATCATCTGTCCGGTCAAGGATTGAACGTACATGTCCTCCAGATTTTTCAGGCTTTTGCGGTAGGGCGCGTCCGCCTGCAAAATCACGCGGTTGACCTGACCGTTCAACGTGATGTTGTTGATATACGAAGACCCTAACGAACTTTGCAGCGTGGAAAACAACGTGCCGACCGGAATATTGAACGCTTCCAGCTTCGTGCGGTCGATGTCGAGGAAGATGCTGGGCGAATTGACGTCAAATGTCGAAAAAGCGTAGGCGACTTCCGGCAGAGCGTCCAGCTTTCCGAGGAATTGCCCCATAATCTTGTAA
Source organism: Alphaproteobacteria bacterium (assembly GCA_017539865.1). Taxonomy (GTDB): domain Bacteria; phylum Pseudomonadota; class Alphaproteobacteria; order CAAGCB01; family CAG-977; genus UBA11549. The sequence goes on along the minus strand of JAFYCE010000105.1, from coordinate 11,425 downwards.
AGATCCTGCGGCGTTTTCGCCCCGTCCGTTGCCAACAGTTCCAACGACAATCCGCTGCTTTTGCCGACTCCGGGGATGGAGGGCAGAGCGAAAAACTCGATTTGCGCTTCCGTATTGCCGGCAAACTCTTTTGTCAGCTGTTCGGTCAAAGCTTCCAGCGACAAGTCTTTCGTCGTCCGTTTGCTCCAATCGTCCAGACCGACGACGCCGAACGCCGTGTTTTCGCCGGACGCGCTCAGCATGCTGTAGCCTGCCACGCCGATGAAGTATTTGACGCCTTTCGTTTTCAGAACCTTTTTTCCGACCTTGTCCAAAAACTCCTGCGTCGTCTTGACCGGCGTCGTGCTGGGCAGTTGGAAGTTCGCCAAAATCAGGCCTTGGTCTTCTTCAGGCAGGAAAGACGTCGCCGTCTTGTCAAAACCGATGGCGGCGACCGCTATGGCGACAATCAGCAGAATACTTGTCAAAACAAGACCGGATGCCAGCTTACCGACGACAAAGCTGTATTTTTCTTTGAAATAATCAATCGTGCGGTTGAAGTATTTGAAAAAGCCTTTTGCTTCCTCCTGCTTGTCGTTTTTCAGAAAAATCGCGCACAAGGCGGGACTGAGCGTCAGCGCGTTGAAAGCGGAAAACACGACGGCGGTTGCAATCGTCACGGCGAACTGCTGATAGATTTTGCCCGTAATGCCCGCCATCAGTCCGACCGGAACGAAGATCGCCAACAAAACGAACGTCGTCGCGATGACCGCACTGCCGATCTGCTGCATCGCTTTGATTGACGCGTCAAAGGAATTGAGCTTTTCCTCCGCCATCAGGTATTCCACGCGCTCGACAACGATGATCGCGTCGTCGACGACCAGCCCGATCGCCAAAATCATCGCGAACAGCGTCAGAATGTTGCTGTCAAAGCCCAACAGGTAAATCACGGCGAACGTCGCGATCAGGGAAACCGGAATCGTGATCAGCGGAATCAACGTCGTTTTGACTTTTTGCAGGAAAACGAACGTCACCAGAACGACCAGAGAAAACGTGATGACCAGCGTTTCGATGATGCTTTCGATGCTGGCTTTGACGAACTTGGTTGAATCGTAGGCGATTTCAAATTCGATGTCGTCCGGAAAGCCTTCTTTTAAAGACGCCATTTCCTTTTCAACGGCTTTCATGATGGAAAGCGAGTTGGAATTGGGTGTCTGGCTTAACATCATAATGACGGCGGGGGCGTTGTCATACGTCGCGTTCATCGTGTACGTTTCCGCGCCAAGTTCGACGCGGGCGACGTCTTTCAAGCGCACGATGCCGCCTGCGGGCGAAGTCGTAATGATGATTTCTTCAAAGTCTTTGACGGAATCAAGCAATCCTTTCGCGGTTAACGACAGCATGACGGTCGCGCCGTCCGGAGTGGGGGCGGAAGCGATTTCGCCGATGGACGCCTGCGTGTTCTGCGATTTGACGGCGTTGATGATGTCCGTGTTCGTGATGCCCAGAGCCGAAGCTTTTTCCGTATTCACCCACAAACGCATACTGTATTTCGGGGAATAGATCGTTACGTCGCCGACACCTTCAATACGCGCCAGAACGTTTTGAATGTTCTGATAGGCGAAATTGCTTAAATACAAATCGGAATAGGAATGTTTCGGCGAACGCAGCGCCAGCATCGCCAACATATTCGCCGTCTGCGTTTTAACGGTCAGCCCTTCCGCGTTGACGATGGCGGGCAGTTGGGAAGTTACCTGCTGCAAACGGTTTTCGACTTTGACCTGCGCGATGTCGGGATCCGTGCAGATGTTGAACGTGATCGTCAGCGTGTATTGCCCCGTGTCCGTCGACGTCGAAGACATATACAGCATATTTTCAACGCCGTTGATCTGGTTTTCGATCGGCACGGCGACCGTATCGACCAAGACTTGCGCGTTTGCGCCGGGGTAGTTCGCTTCGACGACGATCTGCGGCGGGGTGATGTCGGGATACTGCGATACCGGCAGGACGGCGATCGCCAACAATCCCAGAATGATCATAACGATGGAGATGACTCCGGCAAAGCGGGGACGGTGAATGAAAAAGGACGAAAACATGGCGTCTTACTCCGCGCTGTCGGACAGGATGTTCAGCTTGAACGGCTCGTTTGCTTTCAGGACGGGCGGACGGCCTTTCACCAGATACGTTTGAGGGGAAAATGTGTTTTTGACGATGTATTTCGATCCCTGCGTGTCGACAATGTCGATTTTTTGCTGTTGCAGTCCATGCTGATTTGCCGTGGTGATAAAATCGCCGTCGGGCGTCATCGTCACCTGATTTTGGGGCAGGGCGACGACGTTCTTGAATTCCTGCTCCAGATAAACGGTGACGTAAGCGTTCGGAATTAAAATGTTGTCTTTATTGTCAAAATTGACATAGACGGCGACCGAATTCGTCCCTTTATCCAAAGCGTTTTCTGCATACTGATAAACGCCTTCAAGCGGATAAAATTCCCCGTTCGGCAGTTGCAGGCGGATTTTGTTTCCTTTCAGCAAATCGGAAAGACCGTTTGCCGAAACGTTTTGGATATAGTCTTTATCGGTTAAGGAAAAAACGACTTTGACGGGCGAGACCTGCATGATCGTCATCAACGGCTGCCCTGCGGGGGATACATAATCGCCCTTGGTCGGTTCGACCGTGCCGATGATGCCGGAAATCGGCGCGCGGATGATCGTGTAATTATAGTTGACCTCCGCTGAGGCGAGCTGCGCTTCCGCTTGTGCAAAAGCCGCCTTTGCCGACAGAAAATCAGCTAAAGCCTTATCAAGGTTTGCTTGAGCGACCGCTTTTTCTCCGGCATTTTTCAGGCGCTTATAATAAGTATCCGCATTTTCGTAAGCCGCAACGGCCTGCATGACGGCGGCGCGGGCGGTTTGCAAATTCGCCTTGTATGTGCCTTGCTCTAAAATTGCCAAGAGTTGTCCGGCTTGAACGAATTGGCCGCTATGGACGGAAACGCTTTCGACAAAGCCGCTGATGAACGGCAGAACGGAAACGGAATGGACGGGTGTAACATAGCCGATATAGCGTTTGGACAGCGTTACATCCTGCGGTATCAATGGTACGACGTCAATCGAAACGACGGATGCTTGTGGGGCGGGGGCGATATTTTGCGGATTTTTTTCTTTTTTTAACGAAAAAATTTCGTATCCCAGTCCGCAGACCAGTAAAACCAGAAAAATGACGACAAGGGAATGTTTCCTCGACGATTTGTGTTCAGCTTCGTTTTCCATAGCGCGTTTCCGTTCATAATCAAAAAATAAACGGAAACAAGCATGGGACTTTGAACCGGAAAAAGTAAGCTGTGTTTTAGGGGATAAAAAACAATAAAAAGACTAGAACCATTCGGCGATTCGGTTCAGTTCTTCTTCGCTTTGATAAGGCGTGTTGATAATGATGATGCCGCTGCCCGACATTCCTTCACGCACGTTGGAAAAACGGATTTCGCTTTGATAAAATTTGGGCAGGTTCGCTTCTTTTAATTTGGAAACCATCGATAAATGGTAGTTTTCTTTTAAGATCGGATACCACAGAAACAAGGTGCCTTCAGCCCATTTTTTATGCAGCTTCAACAAAAAATCCGCCGCTTTGTCATATTCGGTTTTGACCTCGTAGCTGGGATCGATGACCAGAATGCCGCGTCTGGGCTGGGGTGGGCAGAGCGCCAATCCGCCTTCATATCCGTCGCGGTGGTGCAGGTGTGTGTTCGGATAGCGCATCAGTCTGTATAACGCCTGATATTCCCGCGGATGCAATTCCATCAGATGCAACGTGTCGGTCGGGCGCAGCAGAGCCTCGGCAATAAAAGGCGAACCGGCGTAGAGGTTTTTCCCGACTTCCGTTTGAACGCGGCGCTGCAATTCAAAATACGGATGATCCTGCAGCTTTTTGTTTTTGGAAAGCTTTAAATAGCCTTTTGCCGCTTCGCCGGTTTTCATCGCCTCCGCCGACGTCAGATCGTAGACGCCCCGTCCGGCATGCGTTTCCAGATAGGTCAAAGGCTTGTCCTTTTGCGTCAAATGCTTCAAAACGACGCATAAAGCGGCATGTTTGTGTACGTCCGCCGCGTTTCCCGCGTGATAAATGTGTTGGTATGAAAGCATTTGAAACCTCCTTTTTCAAACAGGCGGCATTATAGACGCAATGCCTGTATGACGCCACAGCAATATCAAAAAATCACAAAATGCTTGATTTTTTCCTTTAATAATTACATAATGTTATTAAATGGAGGCTGAAGCGATGGTGACGAAAAAGGGCGTGAAAAAAAGAATTGAACCGTTTAATGCTCAGGAAATGAGCGATTATTTAATATCAACGGTTAAGGAAGTCATAGAAGTGGCTCGTAAGCCGACACCTATTCTGGACAAGAACGGAACGCCGACGGGAGCGATGGAGTATCAATCGGCGACGGTTTTAAAGGCGTGTGAATTGATGGCAAAGCTGATGGGGTCGATTAAGGAAACGGATCCGAAAGGCGTTTCAGTGCAGATCGTGTCTTACAGGGATGTTCCGGAAACGGAGGAGACTTCCGCATCAACCGCTGTTCTTTGATGTTCTTTGTATTCGGGGAAGAATAAAAAACGCCAAAAAAAAGCCCACAAAAAAGCCCGTCAATCAAGCGGGCTTTATCGGAAGTGGAAAACAACGCGGATTAACGCATTTTTGTTTCTTTGAAAACAACATGCTTGCGCGCTTTCGGATCATACTTCTTCAACTGAAGCTTTTCCGTTTTTGCGCGGGGATTTTTCTTCGTTGTATAGAAATATCCCGTTCCGGCCGTGCTTTCCAGCTTAATCTGTACTGTAGCGGATTTTGCCATGACAAACCATCCAATCAAAAAAATCAAAAAACGATACAGCAAAAATACGCTGTTTTTATGTCAAGTCAAGCGAAAAATAAGTCAAGGCGCGTTCATAACGTTCCCGATTTAACAAAATCAAACGGGCGGCTTCTTCATCCAGAGAATTGTTTTTACGCGATTGGCGGGGACAAAGACGCATTTCTTTTCTTTTTTCTTCTTCCGTTCCTTTGCGCCATGTGGCCATATTCGTCCGGACGGGCAGTTTGTCCATATCCGCCATCGTTTTTCCGGAGGTGCATAAATTCGGGTAAATGCCGTATCCTTGCGGCGTATATCCTGAAGGCAGATAATACTGCGCCCAGGTCAGATAAAGTTCGCCGCCGAAAGGCAATGTTTCATTGGCCTGAATGACACTTTTGCCGTAGGACGGCGTGCCGATGACGACAGCGTGCCGGTATTCCTGCAAAACGCCTGTGAAAAATTCTGCGCTGGATGCGGTCTGCCCGTCGATTAAAATGGCAATCGGATAAACGGGACGATGTTTTTTGGCGGTTGACGTATATTGATGGTGCGTACTTTGATGGCGTCCGTCCGTTTTAATAATCAACAAGTCTTCAGGCAGGAACATATCCGCAGCTAAAACCGCTTCTTTTAACAGGCCGCCCGTATTGCCGCGCAGGTCGATAATCAGTCCCGCCGCTTTTTTCAAACGCGCGATTTTCAATGTGGCAGTCAGGCTCGAAACGGTTTTTTCCGTAAAAGCGGAAATTTTAATGGTCATCAGACCGCTTTCCTCGTCAAAAAAATAAGTGACCGGAGAAGCGGACGCCTGTATTCTGACGATCGTTCGCGTCTGTTCTTTCCCGTCTTTACGTAAAGTCAGGGACACGTTCGTTCCCGCTTCTCCCCGAAGCAAGTTCAATATCTGCACGCGTGACAAGGTCGTGATGATCTGTCCGTTGATGGCGGAAATCCTGTCTCCGACGGCCAGATCCGTTTTGGAAGCCGCACCGTCGGGAACGATTTCCGTGATTTCCAGATATCGTCCGATGCGGCGATAGCTGATTCCCAAGCCTGCCGGCTTTTCCAACGGCTTCAGTTCGGCCGGATCGGCTCCCGTGTAATGGGAATAGGAATCAATCGTTCCCAATGCCGCGTTGATCATAATGTTGAACAGTTCTTCCTCATCGGCTTCCCGCGTTTTTAAAGAATAAGGACGGACTTCGACGGCAGCGGCCAAAGCCAATCGCGACCAGTTCGGACAATCATCGTTTTCGGGGGCGGAAAAGCTTTTTAAAATTTTGCCGTCAATCAGAATCAAAACGCGTTTGCCGTCCAATCGCGCGGTGATTTTCCGGTCAATGGTTGAAAGGCTTTTTACGGCGGCAAAGGCGAAGTCGTTGGCGGAAACGGGTTTCAGCGATTTTTCCGTAATGATTTTGCATGCCGCTTGAACGGTGTCAAACATTCGGGGAATAGGCCATTGGGTGTTTTCTAAAACAGGCTGCCACCAAACGGGAAATTCCTGCGCTTGGGTGAGAAAGGGAAAGAGGGCAAACAAAGCCGAAATCAACAAAAACCGGCGCATTCTATTTTTTCTTCTCTTTGTGTTTGTTTGTTTTGTTTTTCTTTTTGGGGGCGGGGCGGCGTTTTCCCGTTCCGGCGTCCAGAATATGGAACAGCAGTCCGCCCGTGACCGGCGACGCTTCCGCCAGCGTCATAAAGACGTGTTCACCCAGTTCGTAAGTGTTGCCGGTCGAGGAACCGAATAAACGATGGCGTTCTTCCTCGCAGACGTAATAATCGTTCGGCAGGGTGGAAATCGGGATCAAGCCTTCCGCGCCGATGTCGTCGATCGTAACGAACAGGCCGAAGCGGCTGACACCGTTGATCGTTCCGCCGAAGCGTTCGCCGATACGGTCTTTCAGATAGGCGGACAGATAGCGTTCTTCCGCGTCGCGTTCGGCGGCGGCGGCGCGGCGTTCGGTTGCCGAGATATGTTCGCCCAGATCTTCCAGATCGGCGGTTAAATCGCCGTCTTCGTCGATCAACCCGTCCGATCCTAAACGCAAAGCGGAAATCAGGCCGCGATGCACCAGCAAGTCGGCATACCGTCTGATGGGCGATGTGAAATGCGCGTATTTTTCCAATGCCAATCCGAAATGTCCGAGGTTTTCCGGACTGTAGAACGCCTGACTTTGCGTGCGCAGGACAAGCTCGTTGACCATAAGGGCGCGGGGCGTGTCGCGGACTTTATCAAGGATTTTGTTCAAATCGTCGCCGTCCAGCTTGCCCGTTTTGCCGGCTTTGATGCCGATGGTCGCTAAGAAAGACTGTAAAGCGACGGCTTTTTCCGCGCTCGGCGGCTCGTGGACGCGGTACATCGCCGGCACGCCGTATTCCTCCAACGCTTCGGCGGCCGCGACATTGGCGAGAATCATAAATTCCTCGACCGTTTTGTGGCTGTCCAACCGTTCGCGCGGCGTGACGGAGGCGACTTGTCCTTTGCCGTCCAGCTCGATTTCGCGCTCGATGACGTCCAGATCCAACGCGCCCCGTTTTTCGCGCGCTTGAGCCAACACTTCATAGGCGGCTTTCAGATCGAGGATGTGTGCACGCAGGACTTCGTTCATTTCGGGCATACCGCCGTCGAAAACGTTCTGGACTTCGTGATAGTTCAGTCGCGCCGCCGAGCGCATCATCGCGCGGACGAATTTGTATTTCAGCAGTTTTCCGTTTTTGTTGATCCATAAATGCGCCGCCAGACAAGGCCGGTCGAGATCCGGCTTTAAAGAGCATAAATCGGCCGACAGCTTTTCGGGCAGCATCGGAATGCAGCGGTCGGGAAAGTAAACGGAGTTGCCGCGTTCGCGTGCGCAATCATCCAGAGCGGTATGCGGCCGCACGAAATAGGCAACGTCGGCAATCGCGACAATGATATGAAAACCGTCTTTGTTCTTTTTGTCTTCGTCGGGTTCGGCAAAAACGGCATCGTCAAAATCGCGCGCGTCTTCGCCGTCAATCGTGACTAGCGGAACGTCGCGCAGGTCGGAACGCTTTTTCATGTCGGGCAGTTTCGATTTTTCCGCCTGTTTCAGGGCATCTTCGGTAAATTCGACGGGGATTCCGTGCAGATGCAGGGCGATCAGGCTGGCGGCTCGCGGCGCGTTCGCAGGGCCGATGACTTGAACGATCTTCGCGTATTTTTCAGCGCCGCCGAAAGTGTTTTGCGCAACTTCGGCAATCACGACGTCGCCGTTTTTCGCTTTGCCCGTGTGAGCGCGATCAACGATGTAGTTCTGATGCAGACGGCGATCGACGGACAGGATACGGCCGCCTTTGCCGGACGTCGTGTCAAAAAGGCCTACAACCCGATTCGGCTGTTCCGACAGGCGACGGACGACGGCTCCGTAGAAAAAGCGCTTGCCTTTGGGCGTCAGCTTCAACATTACCATATCGCCTTCGCGGGGGGCGGGGCGTAAGCGCCCCAAGTCCGTAATCAGGATTTGCGGGCAGGGCGTCTGTTTGTTCCAGTTCAGCGGCCGCGCGACAAGTTCCCCGTCTGAATCCGTTCCGGTGATCAGACACGGACAGTTTTCGGGCAGTCCGTCCGCCAAAATCAGCTTTTTACCGGCGGCTTTTTCCGTTTTGCCGGAATGCTTCAGTTCCTTGAGCATATCCTTCAACTTCAAACGGTCGTCGCCTTTGATGTGAAAAGCGCGCGCCAACTCTCTTTTCCCGACTTTTCCGGGGTTGTCGTTCAAATAGGCGACAAGGTCGTCCATCGAGGGAAAGGGAGCTTTGGCTTTTGTCATTTCTTTTTCGCCTTTGTCGTTTTCTTCGCCGTCGTTTTTTTAGCGGTCGTCTTTTTGGCTGCGGTTTTAGGCTTCTTTTCGGCTTTAGCGGCAAGCAGGGCGACGGCTTCCTCGATTGTGGGCAGCCGGTTTTCGTCGCGAATCGCCTTCGGAATGGAGGCAATCACACTGCCGTGTTTGATATAAGGTCCGAACCGGCCGGAACTGGCGATGATCGGCTTGCCGTCCGCCGGATGCGCGCCGATTTCCTGCGGCGGGGTCTTTTCCTTGACCGTGGACAGGACTTCCAAAGCGCGGGGCAGCTCGATCGTTAAAACGTTATCGGCCGCCGTTAAGGATTTGAATGTCGTCCCGATTTTCAGATAAGGTCCGAAGCGCCCGATGCCGGCTTGGATCTCCTGCTTCGTTTCGGGGTGGACGCCCAGCGTGCGCGGCAGGGCGAGCAAAGCCAACGCCTGCTCCAGCGTGATTTCCGCCGGATTCATATTGCGGGGCAGGGAAGTGCGTTTCGCTGCGGCTTTTTCTTTCTTTTCGCCTTTCTTGGGGGCAGGCGCGTCTTTGCCGGACTGGACGTACCAACCGTAAGGACCTTTGCGCAAAATGACGTTTTCGCCGGTGGCGGGATCGGTTCCCAGTTCTTTCAAGTCGGGTTCCTCCATTTCGGCTTCCTCCGTCGTCTGACCGCCGAACGGGCGCGTGTAGCGGCATTCGGGATAGTTGGAACAGCCGATGAATACGCCGAACTTGCCGATTTTCAGGCTCAAACGACCGCCTCTTTCCTTGCCGCATTCGGGACAGACGCGGTCTTTCGGAGTCGCAAACAGGTGTTCGGACAGGCTTTCCTCCAACCGGTTCAGAATATCCGTAATCGTCAAGGGCTCGACCGTTTTGACCGTTGAATCAAAGTTCTTCCAGAACGTGCGGAGCAGGTCTTTCCAATTCATCTTGTCCGCGGAAACGTCATCCAGAGCGTTTTCCAGATCGGCCGTGAAGTCGTATTGGACATACTTGTTAAAAAAGTTCTCCATGAAAGCGGTGACGATGCGGCCGCGATCCTCCGGAATAAAGCGGCGTTTTTCCAGACGGACGTATTTTCTTTCCTGCAGTACGGACAGAATCGACGCATACGTGGACGGGCGGCCGATTCCCAATTCTTCCAGCTTTTTCACCAGACTGGCTTCGGAATAGCGCGGCGGCGGCTGGGTGAAATGCTGTTCGGGACGGACAGTCTTGGTGTCCAGAGGTTCCCCTGTCGTCATGGCCGGCAGAATTGCGCCGCTTTCTTCATCGCCGTCGTCCAAATCTTCACGATAAACTTTCAGAAACCCGTCAAAAGCGATTGTCTGTCCCGTCGCGCGCAGAACGATTTGACCGTCTCGGGACGGGCAGTCGACCGCCATCTTGTCGATTTCAGCGTTCTGCATCTGCGATGCCAGAGCGCGTTTATAAATCAGCTCGTACAATGCCCGCATATCCTTGTTCAGATAGCGTACCACCTGTTCGGGACGACGGTTCAGGGATGTCGGGCGAATCGCTTCGTGCGCCTCCTGCGCGTTCTTAACGTTGTTTTTGTAATAGCGCGGCTTTTCGGGCAGATATTTTGAGCCGAAATCCGACGCGATGACGGCGCGGGCTTCGTTGATCGCCTCCTGCGCCATCTGGATGCCGTCCGTTCTCATATACGTAATCAAGCCGACCGTATCGCCGCCGATGTCCACGCCTTCGTAAAGCTGTTGTGCCAGCTGCATCGTTTTCTTTGCGGAAAAGAACAGTTTTCGCGCCGCTTCCTGCTGTAAAGTGGAGGTCGTGAACGCCGGAGCGGGGGAACGCTTGACCGTCTTGCGTTCGATTGCGCCGACGTCGAAAACGGCATTTTCGATTTTCTTTTGCGCGGCTTTAGCCAGCATTTCGTTTGCCAACGTGAATTTATCCAGCTTTTTGCCGTCCAGAACGGACAGATGGGCGGAGAACAGATCGGCGCGTTTTGTCATCAAGTCGGCGTCAATTGTCCAGTATTCGCGTGCTTTGAATTCCTCTATTTCATTTTCCCGCTCGCAGACCAGACGCAAGGCGACGGACTGGACGCGGCCGGCGGAGCGGCTTCCGGGCAATTTTCTCCATAACACGGGCGAAATGGTAAAACCGACCAGATAGTCCAGAGCGCGTCTGGCCAGATAAGCATCCACCAGCGGCATATCGACATCGCGCGGATTTTTCATTGCATTAGTAACGGCGGATTTTGTGATTTCGTTAAAGACAACGCGTTTCAGCGTTTTGTCTTTCAATTTGCCGCGACGGGTCAGTTCCTGAACAACGTGCCATGCGATGGCTTCCCCCTCCCTATCAGGGTCGGTTGCCAGATAGACGGTATCGGCTTTGGCGACGGCGGTGGCAATCGCTTTGATATGCTTTTCGTCTTTCGGTTCGATCGCCCAATCCATCGCGAAGTCCTCGTCGGGGCGGACGGAACCGTTCTTTGCCGGCAGATCCCGAATATGTCCGAAGCTCGCGATCACCTCGTATCCGTTACCCAGATACTTGTTGATTGTTTTCGCTTTTGCAGGGGATTCGACAATAACCACGTCCATAATTGTTGACCTTTATAAAGAAGTGATACGAATAACTTTGTTTCCGGGCAGGCGTTCCAGCTGACCCGCCAGTTCCAATTCCACTAATAAAACCGAAATTACGTCCGCTGGCAAGCCCGTTTCTCGGATAAGCATGTCAATTTCAACCGGAGAACCGTCCAACAGGCATAAAAGTTCTTTTCTGTTCTTATCGGTCGGTTCTT
>JAFYCE010000104.1 GCA_017539865.1 Alphaproteobacteria bacterium | reverse complement strand
TTTCAGGGAAAAGCCTTCCGACAAAACGGCGCAAAGGGTCTGGCTGAAAGACAACCGTCAAAAACAACTTTTGACAATGCAATGTGACTACGGCCTTTGCGTGTATGAAAAGAACGGTTTTAAAGTCGGCGTCGCGAATACGAAAATCGGTGCGTATGACGCCTGCGAAATGAAAGATTTGGACATTTTGTTCATCACAACGACTTTTAATGAAAAGTGTTTGGCAAAACGCCGGTTCAACCGTGATGAAATATCCGAAGCCGGCGTTTATATGCTGACCCTGACACTGAAAAAAACCGTTATTAAAACGGTTTCGGAAGATAAAGGTTTCCGGCCGTGGTCACCGTCCTATCCCGTCATTTCTTTAACGGACGGATTAAACGCTTTCCGTTAGGCGGCTTTGGTATACATATTGTCGCGCAAATATTTCCAAGCATCTTTGTTCGGCGCGGAAATCAGATGAGTCGTTCCGACCGAAGGCGTATAACCCGTTCCGTCCACATAAGCCGTATAACCGCCGGCTTCCGCGTGAAGCAGGACGCCTGCCGCATGATCCCACGGCTTGATGATTTTGGAACGGTAAGCGGAATAATGCGCTCCGCCGGAAACGATCATCATATAACCGAATGACTCGCTGCCCCACCATGCCGGCTGCGGTAAACGGACGTCTTTAAAAGCGACACGCCGCCCGACGGAACCGGTCATTTGATAAAATTCCTTTACTTCGGCGACTTTTAAGCGACGCCCTTCGTACCACGCTCCGCCGCCTTTTTCGCCCATGATCATCCGGCGGTAAACGGGATTATAGAGCCAACCGGCCACCGTTTCACCTTTATAGACCAGAGCAACGACCACACCGATTTCCGAACGGCCGTAAGCGAAATTCATCGTTCCGTCAATCGGATCAATCACCCAGACGGGCTTGTCTTCCTTTAAATAATTCAAAACGGCGGGATTCCGAAAAGCGGCTTCTTCCCCGACGACAAGAGATTCCGGCAGAAGAGCGGTCAATTCCAGCGTCAGTCTTTTTTCCGTTTCGGTATCGGCCGTTGTGACAAAGTCTTCTGAAGAATCCTTTGTATTGACATCGGATACGGACAGATTTTTAAAACGGGGCAACACTTCCTGTTCGGAAATCGTTTTAATGATTTCAGCCACTTGATAAAGATCGGGATTACGCATAAACCACCTGAGGAAAGATGTTTTTGAACTTTGAGGCGTCTGCGGGATCAAGACGGACGCGCACATGACAGATTTGGTCTTCGTCATGGCGAAACAACACCTCGCCGACACGATACAGATATGCCAAAGCGGCGCCGTCGGCAACAGGAATGTCCGCTGAAATTTCCAGACGCCCCGTTGACAGCGCTTTTTCCAGCAACGCCAACAATTCGGGAATCCCCTCCCCTGTCATGGCGGAAATCAACACTTGTTTATCCTGACGGGAAACCGCGCCTTGCAGCGCCGAACGTTCCTGCGATTCCATCAAATCGGATTTGTTCAGGACTTCAATCAACCCCTGATCAACCTGTTTTGTCACCCCCAAAGCCTTCAAAACATTTTCGACGTCGGCTTTCTGCGCCATTGTGTCGGGATGCGAAATATCGCGAACGTGAACGATCAAAGAAGCTTCCAGCACTTCCTCCAGCGTTGCGCGGAAAGCGGCGACCAATTCGGTCGGCAGGTCGGAAATGAACCCGACCGTATCGGACAGAATGACTTGCCGCCCCGACGGCAGCTTCAACAGCCGCATTGTCGGATCAAGCGTCGCGAACAACATATCTCTGGCAAACACGTCCGCGTTTGTCAGCCGGTTGAATAGAGTCGATTTTCCCGCGTTTGTGTAACCGACCAGAGCGACGACCGGAAACGGCACACGCTGTCTGGCTTTACGGTGCAAATGGCGGGTGCGTTTGACTTCTTCCAATTCTTTTTTCAGCTTGACGATATTGTCGGTAATCACACGCCGGTCAAGTTCGATCTGCGTTTCACCGGGGCCGCCCAAAAAGCCTTTGCCGCCGCGCTGGCGTTCCAAGTGCGTCCATCCGCGCACCAGCCTTGAGCGCTGATAGCTCAAATGCGCCAGTTCGACTTGCAGAACGCCTTCCTTCGTGCGGGCGCGGTCTCCGAAAATTTCCAGAATCAGTGCCGTCCGGTCGATGACTTTGCAATTCCAAAGCTTTTCCAAATTGCGCTGTTGAACCGGAGATAAAGACGCATTCACGACCGCCAGCGTAATTTCGTTTTCCCTGATGACGTCCCTGATGCGCTCGGCTGCGCCTTTGCCGACATACAGCGCCGCATTCGGACGGTTCAATAAAACTGTTTCTGCCGCAACGACAGTCAAATCAATTGCGGCAGTCAGATTCTTTATCTCTTCCAGTTCCGCCTGACTTGACCGGCCCGTACCGGTTTTGTCTTTCAGAACGGGATGAAGAACGAAAGTCTTTTCAGACAAACGGTGTTTTCCTATTTGGCGGCAGTTTCGGATTCCGTTTCATCATCAAACAAAGAAACGGGAACCGAGGGCATAATCGTTGATACGGCGTGCTTATAGACCAACTGTGTATGGCCGTCACGACGCAGCAACATCGAAAAATTATCAAACCATGTAACAATGCCTTGAAGCTTGACACCGCAAATCAAATAGACGGTGACAGGCGTTTTTGTTTTCCGCAGATGGTTTAAAAACATATCCTGCACATTTTGATTTTTATCAACCATTTTCATTCCCCTTGTTGAAAAACATCTGTTTCCTTCTTAAAGCATTTAAACACAAGAGTAAAGAACAGACAGCAATTCTTCACAATTTTTTACGGTCAGCACATCGGAACCGTCTTTATTTTCCGCGGCCATTCTGACGCGCAGACATCCGGACACACGAGCGCATTCCATATCGGCGTCCCCGTCGCCGACAAACCAGACGGGAGCGGACAATTTTCCGCTTTCATAAACGATTCCCGTTTTTTCCAATGCCTTAAAAACCGGATCGGCAGCGGGTTTGTCATGTTCGGCGTCCCCCGCGCCGACAACGGCGCGAAAATAAGACTGCCAGCCCAAATGGGCGATCTCCTCGCGCAAAATGGCGCCCGTTTTATTGCTGACAACCCCGACATTGCCCGTTTTTTCACACGCCAAAGCGACAACTTCCCTTGCCTTGTCAAACGGCGTCAGCATCTCCAGATGATGTTCGCGATAAGCATCCAGATAGACCTTTTTCGCTTCCTCCCATTTGTCGCCGAACAGTTCGGGAAACGTTTCACGTAAAGACAGCCCCGTCCGTTTCCGGTATTCCTCCATTGAATATTCCGGCAGATTGTAATGCGTACGCAAAGCGCAAAAAGCCTTATACAGAATCGGCGTCGTATCCATCAGCGTATTATCCCAATCAAACAAAATCGCTTTCGGAGAAGGATATTTCACAATCATCAGAAAAACTCCAATCCGACGGAAAACATCTTTTCGACCTGTTTGACCGATTCCGCGTCGGCGAATAAAACCAGCCGGTCGTCTTTTTCGATTACGGTATCGCCGCGCAAAGCCAACGGCGTTCCGTCTCTGACGATGGCACCGATAATCACGCCGGCAGGCAGGCGCACGTCACGCAAAGTTTTGCCCGCATACTCAAACGTTTCAAAAACGTCGGCTTCCAAAACCTCGCACAGCCCCGACCGAATCGAATAAGCGGCGTAAATCTTGCCGCGCCGGACGTGCTGCAAAATCGAGGACACCATAATGTCTTTCGGATCGACAATCACATCAATGCCCAAATTGACAACCAGCTGCGAATAAAGCGGCTTTTCAATCACGGAAACGGTTTGTTCCACACCGTATCTTTTCGCCATCAAAGACGCCAAAATATTATTTTCATCTTTCGAACTGACGGCGATCACCGTTTCCACTATGTCGATATCGGCCTCCTCCAACAATCCCGTACTCAGGAAATCTCCGTGAATGACCGTTGTTTCAGACAGCGTTTCTGCTAAAAACTCGGCCCGTTTCGCATTTTCCTCAATCAGCGTCACGTGCATGTGATGAGACGCTTTTTCCAAATACTGCGCCAGATACAGACCGACATTGTTTCCGCCCAGAATCAAAACGTTCTGCGCACGCTCCTGATCGCGGCCGAACAACGTCAATATCCGGTGAACGGATTCGGAAGGAACAAAAACATAAACGTCATCACCGGCGCAAATGCGCGTATTGCTGTCCGCAATAATCAATTTTGAATCCCGCACCAACGCTGCGACGACCGCGTTGACATCGGGAAACAATTCGGTCAACTGGCGCAAAGGCGTGTTAATCATCGGGCAGATATCGTCACAATGGATTCCCAGCAAATGCACTTTATCCATCGCCAACGGAATGACTTCAAACGCGCCGGGCAAAGAAATGTTGCGCCGAATCGACCGCGCGATTTCGACTTCCGGAGAAATGACATAATCGATCGGCAAAGCGTCATGCGTATAAAACTTGCGCCATTTCGGATTGGTATACTCGTTTGAACGCAAACGGGCGATTTTCATCGGCACTTTAAACAAGGAATTGGCCGCCTGACACGTCACCATATTGACTTCATCGGACGCCGTCACCGCAATCAGCATATCCGCGTCCTGCGCGTTTGCCTGCTCCAAAACGGAAGGATAAGAGGCAAAGCCGACAACAGGCCGTACTTCCATTGTTGACGTCAGCTCGGT
Organism: Alphaproteobacteria bacterium; assembly: GCA_017539865.1. Lineage (GTDB taxonomy): Bacteria > Pseudomonadota > Alphaproteobacteria > CAAGCB01 > CAG-977 > UBA11549. The sequence goes on along the minus strand of JAFYCE010000104.1, from coordinate 1,294 downwards.
CAAAAGCCCTTCATCCGTATCAATCAAAACGACATCATTGCCATCTTCCGCCAAATAGCGGGCGATCGTCGATCCGACCCGCCCCGCGCCGCAAACAATCACTTTCATTTTCTTTTCCGTTTTCCATACAGCGGCGTTTTTTCCGCTTTTTCTTTTTCAACCAGTTTTTCATCCAGATTCAACCGACGCATTTTCTTTAATAACGTGTTCCGGTTCAATCCGAGAATTTTTGCCGTTTTCAAACGATTTCCCCGAGCTATTTCCAAAGTGACGGCAATCAGACGACGTTCGACTTCATCAATGACGGCGTCATAGACGTTTGTCAGTTCCACCGCATCCGCCGTTTTGGCGTAAAAGCGACGCAACTGCTTTTCCACAACCGCCCCCAATCCTTCATTTTGATTTGTCATGCGCGAAAAAAATCCCTTATCAAAGCCCGCATCGCCGCCGCATCGTCCGTATCGTTGACCGAACGGCGAAAATCGGCGCTGCCTTTTAAGCTTGAAGAATACCACGCAATATGCTTTCGCGCGATAAAAACCGCCTTATGCCCGTAATATTTTTCCATTTCATCAAAATGATCCGACACAAGAGAGCATAAATCATCAGCGGCAGGAAACATTTTATCATTTAAAAAAGCCGAGCATTCAGCCAAAATCCACGGTTTTCCCAACAATCCCCGCCCGACCATCACACCGTCAGCGCCCGTTTCGTTCAAACATTTTTCAGCCTGTTCGGGTGTGCGGACATCGCCGTTTGCAATCACGGGAATGTCAAGCGTCCGTTTTAACTCTGCAGCCGCATTCCATTCCGCTTTGCCCGAATAGAACTGCGTCCGCGTTCTGGTATGAAGCGTGACCGCCGCCGCGCCCGCATCCTGCATCCTTTTGCCGAAATCCAAGTAAGTCAGAGATTTTTCGTCCCACCCCAAGCGAAATTTCACCGTCACTGGCAGTTTTACGGCCGTCGCAACGGCTTTGACGATTTTTTCCGCCGTTTCGGAATCGTTCATCAGCGCCGCACCGCCGCCCGCTTTGACGATTTTCGGCACGGGACAGCCCATGTTGATGTCGACGATCTGCGCCCGTTTCGTTTCCTCGATAATGCGCGCCGCCTCGGCCATCACGTCGGGTTTCGTCCCCTCCAGCTGAACGGCGACGGGAAAATCCCCTTCCTCGCACAACGCCATTTGCCGCGTCTGTTTATGCGCGTGAACCAAAGACGCGGCCAACACCATTTCCGTAAAAAGCAATTCTTTGCCGAACCGGCGGATCATACACCGCATCGGCCGGTC
>JAFYCE010000103.1 GCA_017539865.1 Alphaproteobacteria bacterium | reverse complement strand
TCCCAAGAAAGAACAACGTCCCGTCGGCGGCTCGATTCGTCATCATTGCGGCGGCAGATAATCCTTTTTTTAACAAAAGACGGCGGAGTTTTAAAACTCCGCCGTTTCTGTTTTAACTCTATCCGTTTTTACCGGCCGGCAACCTGCTTTTTCAAAAGAGCCGTCTGAACCGTTTCCGAAACAACCGATCTGTCTTCCGGATATTCCATTTTGCGCTTTAATTGCTTTAACGCCAGTTGTGCGTGCTTCATATTCGTGTATTCGTCAATCTTCCGGTTTTCTTCATCGGTTTTACCGGAAAGAGCCTGATTGGCCGCCACTTTTCCCAGACTGGCCGCAACGGCTATACCCAAAACGGCCAACGCCGCTCCGTGATTGTTACCGGCCAACGCTTCCGAAAAAACGCCCATTGCCAACATTCCCGCAGCGCCACCCTTTAATATGAACGCGGTCGGATTTTCCTCTATCGCCCGCACATTCGTCATGTAATTCAGACGTTCCTTAAACCCGTACTGTTTCAACGACTTGTCCACGCGTTTTTCCATCGCCGTGACATCGTCCGTCGACAGACCTTTCGCCTTGCCGGAATAATAAAAATCCTCGGCGAACCAGTCAGCCAACGTATTAGCCTTCCCTTTCGACACGAAACCGATTTCCTTGACCGCTCCCGCCATATAGGCGTTCAACAGCTTTTCGGCTTTCGGGCTTAATTTATGTTCTTTTGCGGAACGCTGAAGCTTCAATCCCATTTTTTCCTCCTGAAAATCATTAGAAACATGATACGCCGCCGGTTTATTTTTTTCAATGTTTTCAGGCAAAAAAAAGAAAGAGCGGATGAAAACACCCGCCCTTTCCCTTGATCTACAGTCGGATTCTTATTTGGCTTCTTCAGCTTCCTCTTTGACCTGAACGGGGCCGGAGTCCAGACCTTTGGCCTTGACATCGCGGTCAACCAGTTCAATGAACGCCATCGGAGCGCAGTCGCCGTAACGCAGACCGGCTTTCAGAACGCGGACATAGCCGCCCTGACGGTCTTTGTAACGCGGAGCCAACGTCGCAATCAGCTTTTCAACCATTTTTTCATCACGCAAAAACGCGATCAGCTGACGACGCTTGTGCAAATCACCGACTTTGGCAGCAGTGATAAGCTTTTCAAAGACAGGACGCAGTTCCTTGGCTTTGGGCAGCGTGGTTTTAATTTGTTCGTGTTTGATCAGCGCGTTGGCCATATTGGCGAACATCGCGCGGCGGTGTGAAAATGTTTTATTCAGCTTACGCTTACTGTTACGATGATTCATTTTATCCTCCATATCTTGGTTTCGCGCACGAAACCGATAAATCCAACTCTGACACCGTTTCTTTAAAGCCCACCGTGAACCTTAAAAAACCGTATGTCGAGCCCCGTTCTCCCGAACGGGAATTTGTTTAAAACGGTTCTTCCAGACCTTTGGACAGCGTTTCGATATTTTCAGGCGGCCAACCGACCACTTCCATACCGAGATGCAAGCCCATCTGAGCCAGAACCTCTTTGATTTCGTTCAAAGACTTGCGGCCGAAGTTCGGCGTACGCAACATTTCCGCTTCCGTCTTCTGAACCAGATCGCCGATGTAGACGATGCTGTCGTTCTTCAGGCAGTTTGCGGAACGGACGGACAATTCCAATTCGTCCACCTTGCGCAGCAGATTGCGGTTGAACGGCAATTCGTCTTTCTTTTCGGCTTCGACGTCTTCTTCCGGTTCTTCGAAATTGACGAACAGTTTCAGCTGTTCCTGCAGAATGCGCGCCGCCAGAGCGACTGCGTCTTCCGGTTTGACGGTTCCGTTTGTTTCGACCGTCAGAGACAGCTTGTCATAGTTCGTAATCTGACCGACGCGGGCGTTATCAATCTGATAAACGACGCGGGTCACCGGACTGAAAATCGAATCCACCGGAATCAAGCCGATCGGGCAGTCTTCCGGTCTGTTTGCGGACGCGGGAACATAGCCCTTGCCCGTACCAACCGTCAATTCCATATCCAGAACGGCGTCTTTGTCCAAAGTGCAGATCACCAGTTCCGGATTCATGATTTCGACATCATGTCCCGTTTCGATCATGGCGGCCGTCACTTCGCACGGTCCTGTTGCTTTCAATGTCATACGACGCGTTCCTTCACCGTCATAACGCAAAGCCAACATTTTAATATTCAAAATAATGTCGGAAACGTCTTCGCGTACGCCGAGAATGGAAGAAAATTCATGCAGAACGCCGTCAATGTGGATCGCCGTAACGGCAGCTCCCTGCAAAGACGACAGCAAAACACGACGCAAAGCGTTGCCTAACGTCATACCGAATCCGCGTTCCAGCGGTTCGACGACGATTGTAGCCTTGCGCGCGGCACCGTCGGCATGTTCAATTTCGACGTTGCTCGGCTTAATCAAGTCTTGCCAATTTTTTTGAATCACGAGTATTCTCCTGCTTTAAAAAGTAATGTGTCAAACGACACAGACCAAAACGACCGGCAAAAACCGGCAGTCATTCCCTTAAACGCGACGGCGTTTACGGGGACGGCATCCGTTATGGGGGACGGCGGTCACATCGCGAATCGCCGTAATGACGAATCCGACGGACTGCAAAGCGCGCAGAGCGGATTCACGACCGGCTCCGGGGCCTTTAACCCATACTTCCAAAGTTTTCATACCGTGTTCAGCGGCTTTCTTACCGGCATCTTCGGCCGTCACCTGCGCCGCATACGGCGTGGATTTACGGGAACCTTTGAAGCCGTGAGCCCCTGAAGACGACCAGGAAATCGCATTTCCCTGAGCATCCGTAATGGTAATCTTCGTGTTGTTGAACGTCGAATTGACGTGGGCAACACCCGAAGTGATATTTTTACGTTCGCGTTTTTTTGTACGAACAGTTGTTGCTTTAGCCATGAATTAATCGCCTTTCCTAACTAAACAGCTTTTTTCTTGCCTGCGATCGGCTTCGCGGGACCTTTGCGCGTACGAGCGTTCGTATGCGTTCTCTGGCCGCGACAGGGCAGACCTTTACGATGACGCAGACCGCGATAGCAGCCCAAGTCCATCAAGCGTTTGATGTTCACGCCGACTTCACGACGAAGTTCGCCTTCGACATGGTAGTCGTGGTCGATCAATTCACGCAGTTTCAAAACCTCATCATCAGACAGTTCGCTTACGCGGCGAGCGTCTTCGATGTTTAACTTCCCGCAGATTTCGCGGGCCAATGTCCGACCGATACCGTGGATATACGTCAAAGCGATTTCCACGCGCTTGTTTGTCGGAATGTTCACACCAGCAATACGTGCCAAGTTTTATCTCCTAAAACAAATTAAAACCTGCCTGAATCCCTGAGGGATACAGGCACACCAATCCATAAGGTGTTTACTGCGGACACCCTACAGAGGGGTTCAAAGTATACTCAACCGTTTGAAGAGTCAAGTGTTTACAAATGATTTTTTCACTTTTTTCAACCTTCGCTCACGACAATTTCTTTTTCAGCCATGCGCTTGAAGGTTTTTCAATGTACAGATGAACAAACAGCCCTAAAACATAGCTCAGAACCGCCACGACGACAATGGCTGCGATTTTATGTTCCTGTAAGTCGGACATTCTTTTATACCAATGCATAAACACATCCGTAATAAAAACCCAATGTGCCATATATATTGAAAAAGAACACGCGGAAATCTTCGCAAAAAAAGGCTTTTCCAAAAAGCGGGAAACAAAACCGCGCCTTAACGCAAAAAGCAAAATCAACAGAGCGGCTGCAATAATGGCTACACCCCTGTTATCCGGACATAATGGCCGGAAAAACACAATTCCCACACAATAAAACAGCAAAACACTTTCGATGGCGGAAAAAAGAAAACTTTTCCTTTGCTCCCCGTCCCGATATCTCTGATAAATCAGAGCGACAAAATACCCCAATCCCATTCCGGCCACACCGCGCAACAGACGGATGCTGAGAAAACGACCGAAAACGCCTTCCCATTCGCAGGAACGACAGATACAATACAAAAAGAATGTCAAAAGCCCGAAAACAAGCTTGTTTATTTTCTCGGGACAAATTTTCATCATGTAAAAATAAAACAAACCTCCCCAGAATAAAATCGCCAGATACCAGCTTTGAACGGGGACGACTTCGTCGGATAATCCGGTGCTTTGCAGCAAAAAAAACATTCGATAAGACGGGAATGATTTTAGGCTTGCTCAACAACGCGAACAAAAACAGCAGCGGAGTGAAATGAATGATTTTGGATTTAATGAAATTTTCCGTTGAACGGTCGGGACGGAATGTCACCGCTAAAAAGAAACCCGACAAAATGAAAAAGAAATCCACGCTCAGCCAGCCTTCCGTCGTTATTTCCAATTTTTCGGCAAAATGACAGACAACTACACCGAACGTAAAGATCAAACGCAAAAACTCGACGTTTTTGATGGCCGGCTCTTTATCGTCAAAAAGATTTTTTCTGTTTAAGAGAGTGTCCGATAAAGCGTAAAACAGAAAAGCCATGACCAAAAATATTTTAAAATCGAAATGCTTTTTCGCTTTCAAAGACAAGCCGTTAAACCTGATTTTTCCTTTGGTATCCAAAGCTGTCTTTTTTGACCGTCTATCTCTATTTTTGATATTTTGATTTTTGCGGGCGAAACGATTTTCAACATCTTCAGCTCGTCCCCGTAGATTCTGACCGTTGTCCGTCCTTTTTTTATAATACGGGCTTTTACGGATGAAACACCGGAACCTTCACAAGAATAGTCGACTTGAAATTCACCGAAAAACGAATCCGTTTGAAAAGTGAGTTTGAACATATTGTCCATATATAAAAAGCCCGTCAAAAGCAAAAAAAATGCTCATTAAAATCAACGGGGAAATTTTTGATCTCACTTTTTTCATCCTTAAAAACAAGGAAACTTTCAAATATATTCAAGAATACATGAGCTTATCAGAAATTCAACAGATTATGACAAATAATCAAACGACTGAAAAAATGCACAAAAAAAGAGGAAATTTTTCCATTTCCCCTTTTCTGTTTTTTATAAAAATTTTCAGCGGCTCTTTTTCTGACGCATTGCCATCAATCTGTTCATTGCGGACATACGCGTTTCAACCCGTTCACTTTGAAGCAGTAATGCCTTTTTCAACCCGTTGTCTTCCATGGCGGGATTCAACAAAATGGATTTCTTATAATCGTCACGAACGGCACCGACACGCATGGATTCTTCAAACGCCACGGAATATCCCGCTTTTTTTAAAGCGGTTAAAATTTTACGGTTTTCCTGATTTTCACACAAATCGTTCACCAAATGATTCATACGGCGAATATCGGAAGCATCTCCTTGCAAATTCAAATCAAGAAGATTGCTTTTATCACGTTCCGACGTTTTCCGGTATTCTGCGGAAAAGCTTCTTTTTATCCCCTGAAATACGCTCTTCAACGACCTTTCACCATCTCTGGTCTTCAAGGCTTTATACGATTTATCCGCCGGTTTTCCTGTTTTTTCCTTACGTTCCTGAAAAAACTTATCAAAAGCTTTCACCGTATCCGCATTGATGGCGGACAACCGCCGATCCGTCAAAACGTTCTTATCGTCCGAAAAATAGCTTTTTCCGTCGGGATTAACACAAAAAGCCGTTACGATTTGCGCTGAAGACAGCGTTTTATTATATGGCGTTTTGGAATAATCCTTTTTTTTGGAAGCGTCTTCCATCTGAGCAACCTGATAACATTGCTCATACGCAATCACGATTTCATCATTATCAAACCACCCCTTAAACGCGGCCTGCATCATTTTATCCGTAACTGCCGCATTTTTACCTTCAGCCGCATTCGTTAATGCACCGACGATATACGGATCGGTCTCATACATACTGCGCAGCGGAGCACCGTTTCCTGTTGTAGCTCTGATTTCATAACAAGCGGCGGCGGCTGTCGCCTGCGCATCCGCCTCTTCCGCACGGGATAGCATCAATTCCGTTTTCATCGTAAACGCCCCGCGATCTCCTGTCCATGTCGCCCTTTCCGCCTGTTCGGCATGACGCGCTTCATGGACCAAAGAAGATACCAACGTTTCCTGAGGAAAAGAGGGATTGAGAACAATTTTCTTTTTATCGACAAAACAAGCGGCACAAGCATCCGTCATAAAATCCATATAAAGCGTATAACCGCTTGCAGCGGCTTGCTCTAAAACGGCTTTGCCGATTTTTGAACCTCTGGCGATCGTATTGACAACATTGGATATACGAGCCCGCTCATATTCCGTTCCCAAAATTTTTTGAAAATCAATCAGGGGGGCTTCCCATTTGATTTCCTCGCTGTTCATTTCATCCAACGCAGAACTAATCAATCCCATAAGCGCCCCCTTTTTTTCAAAACGGCTAGAAACCGATGATTTTCTTTAATTTCTCAGCGACTTCTTCTACACCGCCTGTTCCATCAATCGTTTCCAGCAATCCTTCGTGCTGGTAGTATGGTAACACAGGCGTTGTCATCATGCGATATGTTTTTAAACGATCAACGACAGTTTGCCAGTTATCGTCCTGACGGCGTAAAAAATTAGCTCCGCCACAATCATCGCATTTTCCAAATACTTTGGTCGGCTTTAACGTATCATGATACATCGCACCGCATACAGGACAAATTTTTCGTCCGGACATCCGCTCAACAATCACTTTATCCTCAGTCTCTAGGCAAATTACTTTGTCAATTTTCAAATTCATACTCTCTAAAATCTCAGCTTGATTAATATTTCCGGGGT
>JAFYCE010000102.1 GCA_017539865.1 Alphaproteobacteria bacterium | reverse complement strand
GAAATCGATGATGCCGGACAGCTTTCCTTCGGTGAAAAACACGTTGTCGGGGAACAGATCGGCATGAATGACGCCTTGCGGCAAATCGGACGGAAAACGGCTTTTGACGGTTTGAAAGGCTTCCGTCATTTCGTTAGACAGGCCGTTTTCGATTTTATCGGCTTCCCGACCGATTTCGCTTAATAGGTTTTCCCATCCGTCAACAGACAGATCATTTTTTCGGAATCCCGAGAAATCCTGCCCCGCCAGATGCATTTTCGCCATCGCTTGTCCCAGTTGTCCGCAATGGTCGGGCATGATTTGTGCAACGGATTTCCCGTTTAAAAAAGTCGTCAGACAGGCTTTTTTGCCGCATAGGGGCAACAAGGTTTCCCCGTTTTTCGCCGCAACGGGCAAAGGGCAGGTGATGCCTTTATTTGCCAGATGAGTCATCAAGTTTGAGAAATAGGGCAATTCCTGCGGATTGACGCGTTTTTCGTAAAGCGTCAGAATAAAACGGGCTTTTTCCGTTTGAACCAGATAATTCGTGTTTTCAATGCCTTCGGAAATGCCTGTCAGACGGACAAGCGAACCGATATCGAATTGCTTTAAAAATTCCGATAGTTCCGTTTCGGTGACTTTAGTATAAACGGCCATATTATTCTCTTAAAGAAGCGGGCAGGGGAAAGGACACTTTTTCCTCCGTCTCCGTGTGTTCGGACAATGTAATGTCGAAATGTTCCGATAACGTCCCGATGACTTCTTTAACTAAGATTTCAGGCGCGGAAGCGCCGGCGGTAATACCGAGCGTTTTCACTTCGGATAAATCGTTCAGATTGATGTCGGCGGCTCTTTGCACCAGAACGGATCGGGGGCAGCCTGCGTCTTTTGCGACTTCAACCAGACGTTTCGAATTGGACGAATTGGGCGCGCCGATCACCATCAGCAAATCGCATTGTCCGGCGATCGCTTTAACCGCTCTTTGCCGGTTGGTCGTCGCATAGCAGATATCGTTTTGATTCGGCTTGACGATGGCGGGAAAACTGCTTTTCAACGCTTGAAGCAATTCCGCCGTTTCATCCAGAGAAAGCGTCGTTTGCGTGACGTATCCCAGCTTGTCCGCCCACTCCGCAGGAATGGTGTCTATATCGGCGACGCTGGACACCAGCTTGATTTCGTCGGCGGGGATTTGTCCCATCGTTCCGATGACTTCGGGATGGCCTTTATGCCCGATCAGCAAAGTTTTGCGACCGTTCTCAAGGTTTTTGCGCGCTTCCCTGTGAACCTTTTCAACCAAAGGGCAGGTCGCGTCAATCGTTGTTAAACGGCGGCGGTTGGCTTCCTCAATCACGGATACGGGAACGCCGTGCGCCGAAAAAATGACAACGGCGCCGTCCGGCACTTCATCCAATTCGTTGACAAAGACCGCCCCCTGATCCGCCAGTGTCTGCACAACGTATTTGTTATGCACGATTTCATGACGGACATAAACGGGGGTGCCGAATTTTTTCAAAGCCGTCGACACGATTTGAACGGCGCGCGTGACGCCGGCGCAGAATCCGCGCGGAGAAGCCAATAAAATTTTCAATTTCGGGGCAGACATCACGTTTAATTCTTGACTTCCAAATTGTCCAGAATATACCGGTCAAGCAGCCAGACACCGAAGCCGGAACCGCCTTTGGGGCCGAGAAGCGCGTCTTTCCCGCGCAAAGCTACGCCGGCGATATCCAAATGCGCCCACTTCGTTTCGGGCAGGATGAAATGTTTTAAAAACATCGCTGCCGTAATGCTGCCCGCCGCCCGTGTTGAAGTCGCGTTTTTAATGTCGGCAATGTCGGAAACGATATCGTCTTCAAACAAATCGTCCAAAGGCATCCGCCAAACTTTTTCGCCGCTGTCGGCCGCCGCTTTTTCCATTTGTCCGGCCAGCTTGTCATCGTTGGAAAACAGACCGGCCACATCCGTTCCCAAAGCGACGATGATGGCGCCGGTCAGGCTGGCCAAATCAATGATTATCGGCGATTTGAAACGTTCCTGCGCATACCATAACGCGTCGCCCAGAACCAAACGGCCTTCCGCATCGGTGTTGATAACTTCGACCGTCGTTCCGGACAGGGATTTGACAATATCCCCCGGCCGTTGCGCCGTGCCGGACGGCATGTTTTCAACCATCGCCATCACGGCGGCGACATTGACTTTCGCCCGCTGCATCGCCAAGGCCTGCAGCGTTCCCAAAGCGGTTGCCGCGCCGGCCAGATCCTCTTTCATATCTTCCATGCCGGCGGAAGGTTTCAGGCTCAAGCCGCCGGAATCGAACGTAACGCCTTTGCCGACCAGAACCGCATGGGTTTTTCTGTCTTCCGGTTTTCCGCGCCATTGGGCGACGACCAGACGCGGCGGATTGACGGAACCTTGAGCAACCCCCAGCATCATGTTCAAGCCTTTGGCTTTCAGTTGCTTTTCGTCATAGACTTCCGTTGTCAGGCCGTATTTTTGCAGTTCTTCCGCCCGTTTGGCAAAAGCGATCGGATTGACGATATTTAACGGCTCGTTGACCAGATCCCGAGCGGTATGAATGCCTTTTGAAATGGCGAAATAAGGCTCGTACTGGTTTTGCGCGACCTGCGGCTTTTCCGTCAGGATATAGAATTCTTTCAATGTGACGGGCTTTTTGAAAACGGTTTTATGTTTTGTAAAACGGTAGGAAGCGATCTTCGCGCCGAATCCGACGGCGGCGGCAGGCAAATCGTCAACGGCGAATTCGACGGCGGTTTCTCCGCTGGTCAGCAGAGCGTTCGCCGCATACGCCCCGATCTTGCAGGCGGTCAGTTCGTTGATTTCCTTCTTTTTTCCCAAGCCCAGACAAACCAACCGTTTTGTTTGCAAGGAAGCCGGCGGGATCAAATCCTGCTTTTGTCCTATTTTTCCGGTAAATTCGTTGTTTTTCAATACGTTCGTCAAGCCGCCCTTTAGAAGTTGGTCGACTTTTTTAGCGGTCTTTGTCAGCGACAGGTCTTCATAGACGCCGATAATCAGGGCGACGTCACTTGAAATGTCGTTTTTCTTAAACAGAATATCCATAGTTTTAACCCGTTTTTTTCAATATTGTTCAATGTGTTTTACAGCATACACGGACTGTTTTGGAAAGCAAGAGGCAAACAAAATTTTTGTTTTTAAGTGCAAAATGCATTTGTCTTTGTTATAACACGGACAACAGCCGGAGGAAAAATCATGCCTGAGAATGAAAATCAAGCGCAGGAAAATGACGGATTGCTGTTCGCTTTGCTGTTGGACGGGCAGGGCGGCGCAAAACGTTTGAGCTTTGAAGAAGCGCAAAACTGGACGCCGGAGCAAGGCGTCTTGTGGATGCATATGGATCTGCACGCGGCTGAAACAAAGGAATTTCTGGAAAATAAAAGCGGCATCAATCCGTTGGCTCTTGAAAGCTTGACGGAAGAGGAGGAAGACCGCCCGCGTTGTGTGTCTTTCGGCAGCAAGCTGATGCTGTTCTTGCGCGCGATCAACCTCAACCCCGGTGAAGAGCCGGACGATATGATTTCTTTGCGGATTTGGTGTGAAAACGACCGCATGATCACGCTGCGCGAAACGCCGATGAATTTTTTGACGGCGATGGAACGGGAATTCGCAACGGATGTCGGGCCGAAAAATGCCGGCGAATTGCTGGATGAAGTCTGCTATTTCACTTTGGACAAGATCGTTGATGTCGTTTCCGGTGTCGAAATCGTCATCGACGATATCGAAGACAAAATTATCGAAGGCGAAGATGAAGACGACGATTTTATGCCGCGTCTGTCTGAAGCCCGCCGTAATTTGACGGAAATGCGCCGCTATCTTTATCCGCAGCGGGACGCGATGGATGCTCTGCCGCGTCAGATCATGCCGTGGCTGAGCGCGGAAAACCGCTATCAACTGCGCGAAAACGCCAACCGCATGATGCGCATTATCGAAGATATGGATTCTTTGCGTGAGCGCGCGATGATTAACATGGATGAACTGTCCAACCGCGTGCGCGAACAGACGCAGGAAAATATGTATATGCTGTCCGTATTGGCGGCAATCTTTGTACCGTTGACTTTTATTACCGGATTGTTCGGCATGAACGTCGGCGGAATCCCGTTGGCGCAAAGCGAACACGGTTTGCTGTTCATGTCGGGGATTTTGTTGCTTTTCGGCATTTTATTGGCGGTTATCTTGAAAAAGCTGAAATGGTACTGAAATGAGTGTCGAACCGGTCAACGAACAAAGTATTTCTCTGGCCGCCGAATTGCTGGAGCGGGGGAAGCTTGTCGCCTTCCCGACCGAAACGGTGTACGGACTTGGCGCCGATGCGGCGAACGATCTGGCTGTGGCTTCCATTTTTGAAGCCAAAGGACGCCCGCAGTTCAATCCGCTGATAGCGCATATCGCCGATATTTCTTGGGTGGAGCGGTTCGCCGTGACGACGCCGAGCGCGCGGTTGTTGGCGGAGCGGTTTTGGCCGGGGCCTTTGACATTGGTGATGAAGCGGACGGCGGATTGTCCGATTTCTCATTTGGTCAGCGCGGGACTGGATACGGTCGGCGTGCGCTTTCCCGTTCATCAGGCCGCGCGCCAGATGCTGGAAGCGTTCGGCAAACCCGTCGCGGCGCCGAGCGCGAACATCTCCGGCACGGTCAGCCCGACAACGGCGCAGCACGTCGCGCAAGGATTGGCGGATCGCGTGCCGCTGATTTTGGACGGCGGCGCGTGTTCCGTCGGGGTGGAGTCAACGATTCTCGACGTGTCGGAAGATGATCCGGCGTTGTTGCGCGCGGGCGGTGTCGGCGTCGAGGAAATTGAAGACGTGCTAAAGAAAAAATTGCGCCGTCCGGAAGCCGATCCGAACGCGCCGCGTTCCCCCGGACAAATGCTGTCGCATTACGCGCCACGCCTGCCGGTGCGTTTGAATGCGCTTGAACCGGAGGATGGGGAGGCTTTTCTGGCGTTCGGAAAAGCGGAAAAGGCGACATTAAATCTCAGTCCTTCCTGCAACTTAAAGGAAGCCGCCGCGCATCTGTTCGCCTATATGCGCCTGTTGGACGACCCGAAGTACAAAGGCATCGCGGTGATGCCGATCCCGACGTTCGGGCTCGGTCTGGCGATCAACGATCGGTTAAAAAGAGCCGCTTACCCGCATTAAGCTTTTGACGCCCGCTGTTTTTTAATGCTATTTTATCTCGACTTTTGACGATGAGGGAAAAATGGCGTTTTTTAAAAAAAGCAAAGATCTGCCGCAGTTGACCAAAGAAAACATGCTGATGTACAAGCGTGTCTGGAACACGTATATCGCGGATAAATGGCGGTGGTTGATTTTAGCCGTTGTTTTGATGTTGATCGCGGCCAGTTTCGACGCTCTTCTGGTGCGGCAGCTCAAACCCATTTTCGATGAAGTCTTCATTGATAAAAACAGGGATGTTTTAGGGGTTATCGGTTTAACGATTTTGGGGCTTTATTTCCTCAAAGGCGTGTTCACCTATTCTCAGGTCGTTGTGATGACGAAGTTGTCCGTTCAAGTCATCGCCGACATGCAGCGCGACATTTTCAAGCGCTTGATACGTATGGATGACGCGTTTTTTCATGAGCATTCCACCGGCGAAATCATTACGCGTTTCACCTCTGACGTAGCCATTGTCAAAGAGGCTGTTTTGAACAGTCCGACGACGTTTGTCAAAGATTCGGCTTCCGTTGTTTTTCTGGTTATTTTGATGTTTTTCCAGTCTTTGGAAATGGCCTGCGTTGTTTTTTTTGTTTTTCCTTTGGGGGTGTATCCGGTTGTGTTGTGCGGGCGAAAGATGCGCAAGAAAACAAAACGCAATCAGGAAGCGACCGAAGGCTTTTTCAACCAGTTGACGCAGGATTTCAAAGGGATTCGTATCGTTAAATCCTATTGTACGGAAAACAGCGAATTTGACGCGTTGGATCGGACGATCGTCAAAATGAACAAGCTGTCTTTCGCCATGGCCTGTCTGCATGCGCTGCAAAGTCCGTTGATGGAGTTTTTCGGCGGTATTGCGATGGCGACGACGTTGGGATACGGCGGTTATCAGATTATGCAGGGCAACATGAGCCCCGGCAATTTTATGGTGTTTTTGCTGGCGATTGTCGCCGCATACAAGCCGATGAAGAATGTTGCCGGTTTGCACATGCGTATGCAAATGGGCGTAGCGTCCATGCAAAGGCTGTTTTCCATGCTGGATATCAAACCGGAAATCGTTGATGTTCCGGACGCAAAGGAATTAGTCGTTCCCGAAGGGAAAATCGAAATTGAAAACGTCAGCTTTTCCTACGACGGCGAACATCCCGTTTTAACCGATGTTTCCGTAACGGCCGAAGCGGGGCAGACGATCGCTCTGGTCGGTCATTCGGGATCGGGCAAATCGACGCTGATCAGCTTTTTGCCGCGCTTTTACGATCCGCAAAAAGGGCGTATTTTGATTGACGGGCAGGATATTTCCCAAGTCACTTTGGAAAGTCTGCGCCGGCACACCGCTTATGTGTCGCAGGAAGTGGTTTTATTCAACGATACGATCAGAAACAATATCCGCTACGGATCGCCCGATGCGACGGACGGGCAAGTGATTGAAGCCGCGAAAGCCGCGGCGGCTGACGGGTTTATCCGTCAAATGGAAAACGGGTACGACACGATGCTAGGCGAGCAGGGGGGCGGATTGTCCGGCGGGCAGAGGCAGATGATTTCGATTGCGCGGGCGATGTTGAAAAACGCGCCGATTCTGTTGCTGGACGAAGCCACTTCCGCTTTGGATTCAAAGTCGGAAAAAATCGTTCAGGATTCTTTGGAAGTACTGATGAAAGGCCGTACATCCATCGTTATCGCCCATCGATTGTCGACGATTGTGAATGCGGATAGAATCTATGTGTTTAACGAAGGCAAAATCGTCGATTCCGGTACGCATGAAGAGTTGCTGTCGCGTGACGGAATATATGCGCAGCTTTATAAAATTCAGTTTATGAAACAAGGCTGATAACCGTTTTTTCGGCCTTTTTGGCCAATCGGGCAGGTATCTTTAGCGTCGGTCTTTTCCTTATAATAAGCAATGCTTGTTATATTTAGGGAGAAGACAATGAAAAGATTCGTATTAGGGGCTTTAGCCGCGTTGAGCGGTATCGGATTATACAAACTGCATAAGGACGGAAAATTCAAGCTTCCGCTGTTGAAGGTCAAGGGAACGGTCAACAGCGTTGATTATGAAGCGCAGACTTTTCAGCTCAGGTCGGCATTGAACCGGAATATTTTGATGGATATCGGCATTACGCCCGCGACACGGTTTATGTGGCTGGCTCCGGTGAACGGCGAGGGTAAAGACGCTGCATTTTCCGATGTGGTCGAGGGTGAAAAAGCACACGTCGCGTTTTCCAAAAATAAAGACGGCGGACGCATGGTCGCCGAATGCGTTATTTTGGAAAATGTTTGATTTGTGTGGAAGTCAACAGGAACAGACGGCGGAAAAGGCATAGGATACTGTTCAACCGCGTTGTTTTTTGGTTGATTTTTCTGGGAATGATTTTTTACAATCCCGTTTTCGTTTATTAAGCAAAGGCCGGCAACATTCGATTTGCCGGCTTTTTCCGTATTATCTAAAACGCGTAATTGATTTTGAGCATGACGGACTGGTCTGCGAAGTCTTTTCGGACCTGCGCGAAATAATCGGCGTCGACCGTCCAAGCGCCGCGGGTGTAGGAGGCGCCGATGCCGGCTTCCCCGCCGGCGCGGTGCAGGCGCGAGCCGTTTTCTTTGATGACGTCGCCGTTTCTTTTGATGCGGAAGTCCGATTTGTCCGCGTGGACGTCATAGACGGCGTTGACGTCGAAATGCACGCCGAAGTGTTTGCCCCGAGCGGCGTATTTAAAGCCGCCGACCAACGTTGTCGCGG
>JAFYCE010000101.1 GCA_017539865.1 Alphaproteobacteria bacterium | reverse complement strand
CATTTGTGCAGGACAAAAGCAACAAAGACGCCAAAAACGTCATGCCGGTTTTGAAAACTCGCTTCATTGCTTTTCCCCTTGCGCTTGAAATTTAAAACGTCGATCCGTTATATCCCCAAAACGCCCCCGGAACGGACGCAAATTCGATATAAATGCGATTGGCCGGAACCTTCAACCGCTGTTCAATCATTTTTGTCAGCGTCTGTGATAATACCGGTATCTGTTCCGCCGGCATACCGACGCTTTTCATTTCCATATAAACGGTCGGCAGTGTCGTTCCGCCAAAAACCATATGCTCGTTGGCACAAACATTGACCATAACGTAGCTTTCCGGTTTTTTGACTGTTTCCGCCACGACACGGGAAGCGTGATTCAACAACGCATGAATCGTTGTTTTTTCCAAATCCAGATTTGTTTTAATCATTAAAAACGGCATTTTCAAAAATCCTCATTCGTATCAATACTCTATAATCATAAAACGTTTGTTCAAAAAAGGAACGCGAAAAAAATCCGCATTCCTTTTTTATCCTTTTTATTCCGTTGCACCTTCAACCGGAGACGGCCGACGGCGGCGATTATAGCGGCGACGCGGTCTTTTCACCGGCTTTTCGGCATTTCCGGATTCCTGCGGCTGATCTTCTGCCGGTTGCGAAACGGCTTCCGGTTCCGAACCGTTTTCCTGCGGTTGGTCATTGTCGCGATGGTGGCGGAATCGCCTGTTACGCCGTAAAAAGCGCCCGCGACGATGACGGCGTCCCTCACCGTTTTTATCCTGCGGATGTTCTTCGACGGCATCCTCCGTTTTCTGCGTGGATTTCAGACCTTCTTCAAACATTTCATCCGCCTGAATGACTTCCTCTTCGGCGGCTTCGGAATTTTCTTCCGGTGTAGCGGCGGCTTCGTTTTTTTCCGCCTGTCTGTCTTGACGGTCGCGGCGGTTGCGACGACGGCGGCGATCCCGCGGTGCTTTTTCAGCGTGTACCGATGGAGCATCCTCTTGATTTTGTTGAGTTTCCCCATCTTCTTCAATCGCTTCCGGTTCGGAAACGGCCGGCTGTTCCGGTTCTTCCACACGAACGACGCGTTCCATACGGTAATCCGTCGGGAATAATAAGGAATCATCCGTTTCCAAGAAAATGCGGACATTGTAAGCCGTTTCGATCTTGTGCAGATCTTCGCGTTTCTTGTTCAGTACATACAAAGCGGTCGGCGTCGGAACCGTCATATGCAATTCGCTGAACCGGCGTTTCAGACTTTCTTCCTCCAACACATGAAGCGTATGTATGGAAACGGATTCCGTCGACCGCATCATGCCTTTGCCTTTGCAGTACGGACACAGAGAATAACTGGTTTCAATAAAGCTTGAATGCAACCGTTGGCGTGACAGTTCCATCAGACCGAAACCGGTGATCCGTCCCATCTGAACGCGGGCGCGATCGCGTTTCAAAGCCTCTTTCATCCGGCGTTCAACCGCATGATTGTTGCGAGCTTCCTCCATATCGATGAAATCGATAACGACCAAGCCGGCCATATCGCGCAGCCGCAGCTGACGGGCGATTTCATCTGCCGCTTCCAGATTTGTTTTCAAAGCGGTTTCTTCAATATTGCGTTCTTTTGTCGCCCGTCCCGAGTTCACGTCAATTGCGACCAAAGCTTCGGTCTGATCCATGACCAGATAAGCTCCGGACTTCAGTTGAACGATATTGCTGTGCAGAGCTTCCAGCTGACCTTCCACCTGATAACGGAAAAACAGCGGTACGGTATCGTCTTTATACAGCTTGATTTTCTTGGCATGGCTGGGCGTTAAAATTTTCATGAACTCCTTGGCCATACGGTATTCGGCTTCACCTTCGATCAAAACTTCGGAAATATCACGCGTATACATATCGCGCAAAGCCCGTTTAATCAGGTTTCCCTCCTCGTGAATCAGCGCCGGAGCGGAAGATTCCATCGTCTTATCGCGAATCTGAACCCACGTTTTAATCAAATACTCGTAGTCGCGTTTGATTTCCAAACTGGTTCTTTCCTTACCCGCCGTTCTGACGATAACGGACATTCCCGTCGGCAGCGGCAATTTTGCGACAATGGATTTCAGCCGTTTTCTGTCTGCCGCATTGGTGATTTTTCTGGAAACGCCGCCGCCGCGCGCATTATTCGGCATCAACACGCAATACCGGCCGGCCAAAGACAGATACGTTGTCAACGCCGCGCCTTTGTTGCCGCGTTCTTCTTTAATCACCTGCACCAACAGAACCTGACCGCGGTGAATCACTTCCTGAATTTTATAATGTTTAATCTGATTGTAACGATTGCGGGCGATGACTTCGTCGCTTTCGTTTTCGCTGACGGTTTCAACGATCTGCTCGACGTCTTCGGCATTTTCCGATTCGTCCTGAACGGAAGGATCCTGTTCGGCGTTCATCGGCTGAGCTTCGTTTTCATCCCCTTTTTTGGAACGGCGGCGGCGACGGCCTTTTTTATTTCCGTCTTCTTCGTCATCGTCTTCAGCTTCCTCCTGCAGCAAAGCTTCCTTCAAAGCCTCGCGATCCGCGACGGGGATCTGATAATAATCGGGATGGATTTCGTTAAAAGCGAGAAAACCGTGTCGATTTCCGCCATAATCGACAAAAGCCGCCTGCAAAGACGGTTCGACTCTGGCGACTTTGGCCAGATAGATGTTTCCTTTCAGTTGTCTTTTGGTTGATGTTTCGATATCCAGTTCATCCAGACGGGTTCCGTCCACGACGACCACCCTCATTTCTTCGGAATGAGTGGCGTCTATAAGCATCTTTTTGGTCATTAACAATAAAACTCCGCGCCATACAGCCCGCGAAGGACTGCAGCTTATTAAATACACCTGCGGAAAGACGGAAAGGGACGAATACCGAGCCGCAGTTTTGATTCATGTTTATCAACTGTTCCATCGTCTAAAAAAAGCCCCTGTTTCCGTTCCGCAAAAAACTTTGAGAAACGCTATACGTTTTTCTTTTTTCCGTCCGTTTGCGGCGGCGAAAAAAAGCCCTCAACAAAAAAAATTGTTTACAGCGTGCTTAGAATAACCATCTATTAACTAAAGAACAATCATATTTTAGTATTATCAATCAGAAATTTTTGTTTTAAGGAAAAGAAAGCTTCTAAAATGACCGTTTTCCGCCGAATATTTCTCTTTTTGATTTTTATTGCGGCCACCGCTCTGTATCCGCGGCAAGGGGAATGCGCCGTCGTTCAAGACATCCGGCTGGGAGCGCAAAGCGGTTCGACCGTTCGCATTGTCATCGACTTATCGGAACAGGTCGACAGTAAAATCTTTCCGTTGACAAATCCCGATCGTGTTGTCATCGACTTGCCGGGGACGTCTTTCAGCGTGAAAGAAAGCGATCTTCCCAAAAGGGATTATCTGAACGGCATCCGGCTGGGAAAGACGGACGCTTCCGCCGCGCGAATCGTTTTAGAGTTGAACCGGTCGGTCATCATCAAAAAATCGTTTACGCTGACACCTCAAAGCGGTTTTCAATGGCGATTGGTCGTTGACTTGGAGCTGATGGCGAAAACGGACAACCTGAAACAAGTCACGCCGGAATGGTATGACAACTCCGTTGCCGAAGAAAAAAAGCCTGTACAACAAACCGCCGAACAGCCAAAAGTCAAGCCTTTGATCGTTCTGGATCCGGGACACGGCGGCAAAGATCCCGGAGCCATCGGCGTTTCCGGCGTTTATGAAAAGCATTTGACGCTGGCTATGGCAAAACAGCTGCGGGAACTGCTGGAAAAAACGGGACGTTATCGGGTCAAACTGACGCGCGAAACGGACATTTTCATTGCATTATACGCCCGCCGGCGATTCGCCCGCTCCGTCAACGCGGACTTGTTCATATCCATTCATGCGGACAGCATCAGAAAACCGGAAACCCGAGGATTGTCGGTTTACACCCTTTCCGAAAAAGCATCGGATAAAGAAGCGGAAAAACTGGCCGAATCAGAAAACAAAGTCGACTTGATCGCCGGTATAGACCTGTCCGGCGAAACACAGGAAGTCACGGACATTCTGATTGATCTGGCCAGACGCGAAACGAACAATCACTCGTCTTATTTTGCGGAAAAGCTGATGACGGAAATTCGCAAGGAAATCACGGTTCTGCAAAATTCGCACCGTTTTGCGGGTTTTGCCGTATTGAAATCGCCCGATGTACCGTCCGTTTTGATTGAAATGGGCTACCTGTCCAATAAAGAGGAGGAAAAACTGCTGCGTCAGGCGCCCTATCGGGAAAAGCTGGCCAAAGCATCCGTCCGCGCGATTGATTCCTATTTTGCCGAAAAGCATAAGGCAAACTTCAATTAGAGCATGGACAAAACTGAAACCTGAAGGTAAACTGCACAGTTGGATTCGAACGGAACGGAAATAATGTCAAAACTTTTTTCAACACTTGTCAGTTACGCGCTTTTTTTAGTGATTTTAGGGCTGATAGCGCTTCTTTTGATTTTTTCATATTACGGGAAAAGCGTTGACGACTACCGGCGTCTGGCGACATACGAGCCGCCGATTACCAGCCGGTTGTATGCTTCGGACGGCCGCCTGCTGGCGGAATACGCCGCCGAAAAGCGGGCGTTCGTTCCGTATGAAGCCATTCCCAAGCCGTTGGTTCAAGCCTTTATTTCCGCCGAGGACAAAAAGTTTTTCACGCATGGCGGCATTGACTTTCTGGGTATTATCCGCGCCGTCATTCAAAACATCCGTTTTATCGGTTCGGGTCGGCGTATGATCGGAGCGTCGACCATCACGCAGCAGGTGGCGAAAAACTTTTTGCTGACGAACGAAGCGTCTTTCGAGCGCAAAATCAAGGAAGCCATTCTGGCTATCCGCATCGAACGGGCTTTTTCCAAAGAATACATAGCGGAATTATATTTGAACCAGATTTATCTGGGGCATTATTCCTACGGGATTGCGGCGGCGGCATTGAATTATTTCAACAAATCGCTTGACGAATTGACGATTGCGGAATGCGCGTTTTTGGCCGCCTTGCCGAAAGGGCCGAACAATTACGACCCGAACAAGCGCTATGACGAAGCGATTGCGCGCAGAAACTGGGTTTTGTCCCGTATGCTGGAAGAAGGCTATATTACCGAAGAACAGGCGAAAACCGCTTCGGAGGAACCGATCACTCTGGCGACCCGTTCGGAAAAGGAAGTGACGACGGATGCCGAATATTTTTCCGAAGAAGTCCGCCGTTTTCTGGTGTCCCGCTATGGTGAGAACGCTTTATATGAAGGCGGGCTGGTCGTCCGGACGACGGTCGATCCGGAAATGCAGAAACACGCGGCCAAAGCATTGCGGCGCGGCTTGATCACTTACGATCAGCGGCACGGTTTCCGCGCCCCGATTACGCATATCGAACTTTCGGAACAAGACGACTGGGCTCAAGCGTTGCAATCGGTTTCCGTTCCGGTTTACGCCCCGTCCGAATGGATGCCGGCGATTGTTCTGTCCGTAGAAAAGGAAACGGTGGAAATCGGTCTGAAATCCGGAGAGAAGGGAACGCTTCCCTTGGCGGAAATGAAATGGGCGCAAAAGAATATGCCGGATCAGACGTTGGGTCCTGAAATCCAGTCTGCGGATCAGGTTTTATCCGCCGGCGATGTCGTCTGGGTGGAACCGGTCAAGCGCGATGCCAAGCGTCAGCCTTATCCCGACGGTACATATGCTTTGCGCCAGCTTCCGAATGTGGAGGGGGCGATGGTCGTTCTGGATCCGCACACGGGTCGTGTACTGGCGATGGTGGGCGGCTATTCGTTCAAGCGTTCCCAGTTCAATCGCGCCGTTCAAGCCAAACGTCAGCCGGGGTCGTCATTCAAGCCGTTTGTATATCTGGCGGCATTGGATGAAGGTTTTACGCCGTCTTCGTTGATTTTGGACGCGCCGTTTGTCATGGATCAAGGCAACGGTTTGGGGAAATGGAAACCGAAAAACTATTCCAAGCGTTTTTACGGGCCGACGACGCTGCGGATGGGGATTGAGAAATCCCGTAATCTGATGACCGTCCGTCTGGCAAAAGCGATCGGTATCGACAAGGTTGTCGAGTATGCGAAAAAATTCGGCATATCGGACGACATACCGAATCAGATGTCGATTGCGTTGGGATCGGGGGAAACCACCGTTTTACGGATGGCGACGGCGTACGGCATGCTGGTGAACGGCGGCAAAAAGATCGAACCCGTTTTGATCGACCGCATTCAGGACAGGACGGGAACGACCGTTTACAATTCGGATTCGCGTCCGTGCGAAAAGTGCCATACCGAAGGCTGGACAGGCGAGAACGCCCCGAAAATTCCGGATATTCGCGAACAGATAGAAGACCCGCGCAGCGCGTATCAAATCATCAACATCATGACCGGCGTCCTGCAGCCGGGGGGGAGCGCGCAATCCCTGCGTTCGTTAGGCAAAACGTTTGCGGGCAAGACGGGAACGTCGAACAGTTCTTTTGACGGATGGTTCGTGGGCATGACGCCGGACTTGGTCGTTGCGATATTTTTAGGTTTTGACGATCCCAGAACATTGGGGGATCACGACACGGGCGGTGTGATTGCCGCGCCTGTTTTCAAAGACTTTGTGAATTCTGCGCTAAAGAACCAGCCTTTAATTCCGTTCCGTGTGCCGACGGGCATCCGTTTCGTCCGCGTCAACCACAAAACGGGAAAGCCCGCTTCACCGAAAGATACGGATGTGGTTCTGGAAGCGTTCAAAGCGGATGAAAACTGGCAAGGCAAAATCAAAGGCTATATTGACGGTTCGGAAGACACGGCGAACGAATCAAATGAAACCGACGAACGGGAAAGCACAAAGGCCTCCCAAACGGAGGAAGAGGAAGACAACATTCCGGGAATCGGCGGCGTATTTTAGGAAAGAGGCATGACATGAAAGCGGAATTACAATCCATCATCAACGACATCGAGCAGTCTTTAGTTCTGCTGAGGAGGCGTCTTTGACTGGGATGCAGCCGTCAATCGTTTGGATGAAATCAATTCGCTGACAGCGGACGGGGATCTGTGGAACGATCCGGAAAAGGCGCAAAAGCTGCTGTCGGAGCGCAATTATCTGGAAACATCGATTCAGTCGATCTCATCGCAGGAAAAGGAATTGAAAGACACGGCCGACCTGATAGAGTTGGCCGAAGCGGAAAACGACGAAACCGTCCTGAGCGAAGCGCAGCACGCGCTGGAAGCTTTGCACGCGCAGGTTCAAAAAAGCGAACTGGAAGCGTTGCTTTCCGGCGAAGCCGACCATAACGACACGTTTTTGGAACTGCACGCGGGAGCCGGCGGCACCGAAGCGCAGGATTGGACAAGCATGCTGCTGCGGATGTATATGCGCTGGGCGGAAAAGCACGGATACAAAACGGAACTGTTGGAACAGAGCGACGGCGAAGAAGCGGGCATCAAATCCGCCGTCATCCGGATCAGCGGACACAACGCTTTCGGCTGGCTGAAAACGGAAAGCGGCGTACACCGTCTGGTGCGCATATCGCCGTTTGATGCGAATGCGCGCCGACACACCAGCTTTGCGTCGGCCTGGGTTTATCCGGTGATTGACGACACGATCAAGATCGACATCAATCCGGCGGACTGCAAAATCGACACGTACCGGTCTTCGGGGGCGGGCGGACAGCACGTCAACAAGACGGAATCGGCCGTCCGCATCACGCATTTGCCGACGGGCATTGTCGTTTCGTGCCAGACGCAGCGGTCGCAGTTTCAGAACAGGGACACGGCGTGGGGGATGCTGCGTGCGCGTTTATACGAACTGGAATTGAAAAAGCGCGAAGAACAGCACAATGCCGTTGAAGAATCGAAATCGGACATCGGCTGGGGATATCAGATCCGGTCGTATGTTTTGCAGCCCTACCAAATGGTCAAAGACTTGCGTACGGAAGCCGAAACGTCGAACGTCCGCGCCGTTTTGGACGGGGACATCGATTTGTTTTTGGAAGCGTCTTTGGCTTCGAAGATAAAGGAATGAGATGAAACGCCTGTTTTTATTGACCGCTTTGCTGACGTTGACCGGCTGTATGAAGCCGCTGTATGAATCGGACTATCCGTTATACCGGCAATACAAGTACTGGGAAACGGCGGATAAGGACTGGCAGGAAATGGATTCTTTCCGCATTCTCGTCCGCCGGACTCAGGCGGGGGAACGGACGGAATTGCGTTTGGAAACGCACCGCGACGGGTTGCCGTCGACGGCGGACGGCTACATTCAGGCGGCGCAAAAAACGGCGTTTAATTTAATGACGGCGGCGTGTTCACCCGTTTTTCCGGCGATAGACGCGGCGGCGGCGCCGTTGAACGGCCGGATAATCGACCGTTTCTTTTATCAATACGGCGACGCGTCGATAGGGGTGACGTATTCCTGCCGTTCCGGAACGCCGCACGGCATGGATCTGGCGGCGGAGCAGCAAAAATGGTCTTTAGCGCGGCGGCATTGGGATAAAATCGGCGACGTCAACGCGTATGTGGATGTTCTGCCGCCGGCGGCGGACGGATACCGGCAGATCCGGATACGGCTGTTCGGCGGAACCGTTTCCGATAACAAGAAACTGGCGCGACGGACGATTCAAAACATTTGTCCGAACAGCAATTTCCGGCTGTTATCGGACAAAGCGGGGGTGGATGTTGTTCCGTCGGGGCGCATTCCGGCTGTTGTTTCCGATGAAAATGTGAGAATTTATGACTTCAACTGTACCCCTTAGGAAAAGAATGACGTTATTGCTGGAAATCATTTTCGGTCTGGCCGCTTTGTATTTCGTTCTGACGGGATCGATTTATCTGTTTCAGCGCCGTCTGATGTACGCCCCGCACAGACATGTGAACACGCCGCACCGTGATGAATCGCCCGACTTGGAAACGATTGAGCTGAAGACCGCAGACGGCTTGACATTGGTTTCGTATTACAAAGCTCCGCGTTCAACGGAATCGGGGAAAGCGATGCCGACGGTATTGTATCTGCACGGCAACACGGGGCCGGCGGGGGATGCGGCGCACAAATTGATACCGGTTGTGAACGCAGGGTACGGCGTATTGCTGTTGGAGTATCGGGGATACGGCGGCAATCCGGGGCATCCGAGCGAAGAAGGGCTGATTGCCGACGCGGAAGCGGGCTTGGACTTCATATTGTCGAAACAAGGCGATGACGCGCGGGTTTATTATTACGGCATGTCGTTGGGTACCGGAGTGGCAAACGGATTGGCGGAACGCCGTCCGCCGGCGGGATTGATTCAGGAATGCGGCTTCACGTCGATGACGGATGCGGCGAAAGTCCATTATCCGATGTTTCCGGTCAGGCATATTCTGAAAGACACCTACGAATCGAAACGGCGCATTGCGAAATTGCAAGCCCCCTTGCTGGTCTTGCACGGTGAAAAGGATAAAACCGTTCCGGTGGAACAGGGGAAGGCGGTATTTGAAGCGGCGGGTTCGGCGAACAAAACGCTCAAGCTTTATCCGGCGGGGCATCACGTCGATTTGTACGATTTCGGCGCCGGTGACGATGTCGTCGACTGGCTACTGGCCGTAGGGGCATCACGCCCTCCCGGCGGGAATTAAATTCTGCCGGCGGCACAATATAAAAAAAACGCCTTCCCGCGATTCGATTTAGATCCGATTCGCATGCTTTTCTAAAAAAACGGAACGGAAAGAATAAAAAAAACAGATTTTTCATCTTTTCCGTCCTTGAAAAGGAAAAAACAGAATCGTTTATTTTCAATAACTTATATTGATTATATCTTTAGGTGTATTTTTCTTGAAAACGGCGGGAATCCTTTATTTATAACCTCGGATATATACTTTTTTCATTGCGTTGCGGATTTTTTAACCGTTAGACTGATAGTCAAGACAAAAGCCGGCAGTCTGTCCGCGGCAAGCCCTGTTCGGGCGACGGGAACGGATTCGGCGGGAAAGGTAAAGAGACGGCACAAGCCGGAAGGCCGGAAAAGAAAAACGGCGAAAGAAAGGAAGGACACCATGGTTGCGCATCGGAACGATAAGACGGAAATGAACGAACGCGGCGCGTTGATGATTGAAGCGATTGCGCTGTTGGGATTGATGACGATGATGTCGCCGATGGTTGTCCGCCAGACGGCCGACCGCACGTCCGAAATGGAGGAAGTCGCCATCGCCGGTCAGATAAAAGAGTTGAAAGACGCGTTAAGCAACTGGATTACGTCGAATTACGCGTCGGAAGCCAACACACTGAACGGCAGTCATACCGCCGTCAACAAAAAATCGATTTCCGCGTCGGATCTGGCGCCGTATTTATCATCAAGCATGATTGACGGAGCGAACTTCCGCGGCAACAAATTGATTGACAATTACAAGCTCGGCGTCAGACAGGTTTGTATTGAAAAACAGGACACGACATCGCCGACATACGCGACGTCCCCGTGCAACGGGGCGGATTGCGGTCTGAGCGCGACGATCAAATGTTCCCGTTATAAAATGACGGGGGTCGTTTTATCCGACAGCGGATCGCAGGAAATCGACGACCGGCGGGCGACGCGCATCGCCTCGATGGTCGGGGCGGACGGCGGATACATGCGTACCAGCAAAGTGTCGACCGCGCTGTCCGTCGACAAGAAAAAATTGTTGGGAACGCAAGGCATTTGGGAAGGCGATGTCAGCGATTATTTCGATGACGCCAGCGTCAACACGGACGTCGGCGGACGCGTGGCGGCGACAACGGTTTATGCGGAAGGCTTTGCGGGGGATTACCTGTATCGCAAACCGAACAGCATGCCGGGGGCGAATTCCATGTTCACGACTTTGGACATGGGCGGCGCCAATGAAAATTGCGACAACGGAACGAACGGCGCCTGCCATCAAATCAAAAACGCCGGCGGATTGGAAGTTGTCGGCGGCAAAATCATCATCCGTTCCCAAAACACCGGCGCGGGAAACGACCAGACATGGACGAATACGGACGGCAAGACAAAGATCGCATTGGGAGCGGACAAAGTCCTTATGAATGTCTCCAACGATATCCTTTTGCAAGGCAGCACCGGCGGAAAACTGTGGTTGGCTGCAGACAGAGCTCACCTGTACAAAGGTGACGGATCCGTTAAAATAGATGGTTCACAGAGTTTTATGTCCTATGGTGAATCGAAGTTCGTTGCAACAAATAGTACAGTTACCATGAGATCCAACGACTCGAACAGATTAGCCATAAACAATTCCGGAACCACGCTGAACACAGGCAACATCAATACGTCCGCAAGCGGTTACATCAATACGCACACAAACAGTTACATCAATACGGTCGCGGGTTCGTATATAAACATGACCGCAAGTACCGACATAAACGCGGATGCGCAAAGTATGGCTTTAAACGCTGCCACGCAAGCGACCATACGCGGCGGCGCTTCCACTTTGACAATGGAAAACAACAACATTCTATTAAGCACGAACAGTTCTTCTCAACTTCATATGACTAATGCTGATATTCATATGAACGCTCCGACTTTAATCAATATAAGCAGCGGCCCATACTTAATGGAATTAATCGGAACCGGGAACACCAGAAGAGCCAGAATAGGATATTTTGACGGGTCAGCAACCGCTGATTCAAACGCGACGTTTGTTCCGGGACACGCGACAGTGGGAACAACGGGCAGTAGCGGCACGGCGATGTTAAACTTGGAATCAAACTCTACACCGCAAATTCAGCTGCAAACCAATATCGGAGCTCACAACATGGGTCTGTTCAAACTGACCCCGACAAAAGCGGCAATCGAACTCACCAGCGATGGTAGCGACCAGACCGCACTGGAACTGCTTGTAAGAAATGGAAGCTCGCCCCGTATCCATTTTAACGGAACGGATTTATCAGTTTCCGTTTTCGGCGATACGAGTCAGATGGGCGCCAGAGGGAAAGCCATCAGAATAGCCAATATCCAAGGGAGTGCCAGCGAAAGCAACAGCCCCATTGCGTTTTATCCGGAAAGCGGACGTATCGGCGGTTCTTTCTTCCAACCGGAAGACAAAATTTGGAACGGCAGCGCATGGGTGAATATTGTCCATACGAGAGGACATCTCAAACTTGATACTTCCCACGCTAATGAGGGAAAAATGCTTGGTAATGTGTACCAATTAAATGGCGTAAACGCGGCGGTGGATATTAATGTAGCCTCGATTGGCGCCGGCGCGCCAACCCCCTATAACGTACATGACAGAGATGAGAAGTATGACCGTTTCCGTGTGGATCCCGCATTCATTTCCGTGATGAACGATATCAAAATCACGTCCCGCGGCGGCGCGCGGTTAAGCGAAGCGTTGCCCAACTACATTCTGAAAGGCATTTACGTTCTGTCCAACAGTTATCGGGCCGGACGTTGGCCCTGCAGTGCAGCCTCCGGCGACTGTTCTTTCAAAATGCCTTATTATACGCCGGCGGATCTGGGATTGACAAACGGCGGCGAAGAATTCAACTGCGACGGTTTCACTTCAGGCACCCATCCTGCACACAGCTGTAAATGCGAAAACAGCGGCGCCCCGAACACCAACAGCGGCGGTTGCGATGCAAGCACAAAATATGTCAAATTCGATTTATATAATAGTGATAAAGACCGCTACATTGAAAGTGACGCAAACTACAGATGGGCGCACCCGTTCATGGGAAAGGTTCCCGCTCCGGGAAAATTTGTAAAAACGGAGATCCAAACCGATACCGGCGCAGAAAGCACTGAAAAATTATACTCCAGCGATGAAGGACCTTGTCCTGACGGATATCAGGCCGTAATGACCGTATCCCCGAACGCGTTTGAAATATCGCGGCTGCTGGCCGTCAACCCCATTTATCAAAAAGCCTTCGGTTCCGATACAATCAAGGCCTATTACACGGAATTCGACGGGTCAAGCTTTACAAATGTGGCGGCAAACGGTTCCAACTACAATTACGGATATCTGCCTCCCGACAATGAGACGAACCGCACGGCGACCAGCATCATTCAGGGCGGATCCCGCGTGGGAATCGTTGCAGATAAATACGTAGATGAAACTTCTGGAGAAGAAGGATGGCGGGTCGCCATGGGAACAATCACCCCGACGAACGACAACACCTCCGGTTTCATTTGGAATTTCGGCGGCATTCCGGCCGACAGTTGGAGCGCGCTCGCCCATACCTATTGTTATTTCAATCCGGATCGCTTCGAAATGCCGAATATGGCCGTTAAAGGCACGGCCGATCTCCCCATCGTAACGCCGATGGACAACCCGCTTCTTGATATTGGTAATGGTAGATACATGAAATAAACGGCACAAGAACGGCAAAGAAAGGAGAAATTCATGTTTTTCTGGATGGTTCTGGCTTCGCTGATGGGTGTTGTCATGTTTGGCAGCCTGCATGAAAAAACAAAGGAACAAGCCGATTTTGTCGTTCCCGTATATCAGGCGATGGCGCTCAGCACCTATCAGCAGCATCTGGCGGCGGAACGCGGATATATGGACGCCATGCGCTATAACGACAGTGCCAAAACATACATCAACAGTATCAATACCGGCATCGTTCAACTGGCCGTCGCAAACAACAATGCTCTGACCGGAGGAAACGATACGCTTCTGGGACACATCCGGAGAAACCTGCCGACGATGTATAAAGCGCAAAACGGTACCCGTTCCTATCTGCTTTGCATGACCGCCGCGCAGACCGCTTCGAAATGCAATCTGACAGACACCGTCAAATATATCGCCACCATCCGTCCGATGCCCGAAAAATACAGCGGAGCCGCGAAAATGACCGTTCTGCGCGCCATTGCCGACGCCACCAACGGTTCGCGTTTCGTCGGTTTGTTAAAACCGATATCAAACAGCGCGACATCGTCCTATTATATCCAATCCGGCGGAAATTCCTCCTCCGGCGCCGTCGTTATGCCCGACTATATCACTTGTAAATTCCCGATGGCGTCCGGCACTTTGGGCGCCGCCTTGAACAACGATTATATCGTCGCCTTGACACAGGTGGAAGGAAATCTGGAAACCCCCGTTTCCAACAATCTGTCGTGCAGCGGCGGCTAATCCGGCCGGCCGTTCAAAAATTCCCCGCGGAACCCTTTGCCCGTTCCGATCGTCCGTCCGATGGACAATATTTTGGCTTCAATGCACGTACGGCATTTCACCGGCGTGTCGTTCACGCAGATTTTTCCGGGGTAAAGCTCGTACTTTTTCCTGTATTCGCCCTGCGTCACATTCGGCATCACGACATTCGCCCCGCTTTGCAAAGCAATGATCCTGCCGTTCGGATTCAGCGTTTCCATCGCCGTCGTCGCCGGAATGTTGATATCCGGCAGCAACAGCCGCGTTATCGCCATCGTCTTTAACGACAAAACGAATTCCCGTCCCTTCGCGTTTGCCAGCGGCGTCTGTCCGTGCGGAATAAAAGGCCCTATCCCCGCCATGTCGACGCCGGTTTCCTTGAAAAACAAAATATCGTCCGCGATCGATTCGATACTTTGATCGGGCAATCCGACCATCGATCCCGACCCGACTTCATAGCCCAGCGATTTCAAATCCGACAAACACCGGCGGCGATTGTCCCAGCTCATTCCGGGGTCAAGCCGGTGATACAATTCCTTATCCGTCGTTTCTATCCGCAATAAATATCTGTCCGCGCCGGCTTCGCGGTACGCCTGATATTCCTCGAACGATTTTTCCCCGATGCTCAATGTCACCGCAATGTCGGACTTTTTTATCTCGCGTATGATATCCGTCATCCGGTCGACCGTGAAAAAAACGTCCTCGCCCGACTGCATGACAACCGTTTTAAATCCCAGCTTCGCCGCCGCCCGCGCATGCAAAACGATCTCTTCCGGATTTAAGCGATATCTTTGCGCTTGTTTATTGTCCCTGCGTATTCCGCAATAACAGCAGTTCTGCCGGCAGTAATTCGAAAACTCTATCAGCCCGCGCAAATGAACCGCCGACCCGACATACCGTTCCCGAACCCTGTCCGCGGCATTCAATAACTCTTGTGTTGATTCTCCATCGCTTAATAAAGCGACGATATCCGCCTTGTCCAACGAATGTTCATTTTCCGCTTTTTCTATCAGCCGACGCATGTTCCGCCCCTTTCCGCCTTTTCGGAAACTATATCAAAAAAAACGGAAAAAAATATAAAAATATCCGCTTTCGTTTTTTTAAAAGGCCGCTATAATCGCTTGCGTTTTATCAAAGGAGCTTTCTATGACAAAAATCGTTTGGCCCGCCGGAACCATGTTATACCCCTTGCCGCCCGTCATGGTGACTTGCGGTACGATGGAAAAACCCAACGTCCTGACCGTCGCATGGACGGGAATCATCAATTCGGATCCCGCCATGACCTACATTTCCGTACGCCCGTCCCGATTTTCACACGAAATCATCAAAAACAGCCGCGAATTCGTCATCAACCTGACAACCGCCAAAATGCTGAAAGCCGCCGACTTCTGCGGCGTCAAATCAGGCCGCGACACCGATAAATTCAAAGAAACGGGGTTGACTCCGTCCGCCGGCAAAAAAGTCAAAGCCCCCGTCATCGAAGAAAGCCCCCTGTCCCTTGAATGCCGCGTCACCGAAATCAAATCGCTGGGATCGCACGATATGTTTCTGGCCGAAATCGTCGCCGTCCGCGTCGATGAAGAATTGCTGGACGCCAACGGCCGCTTCGAATTGGAAAAAAGCGGACTGGTCGCTTTCTGTCACGGAGCTTATTACGCTTTGGGCGGAAAGCTCGGCTCCTTCGGTTTTTCGGTCGCCAAAAAGAAAACGCGCAAACAAAAAATCGCCCGAATCAAACATGAACGCCGCGCCGCTCAAAAAAACAAAAAAACAGGCGAACAAAAAAATAAAACCTTCCGGCCGGAAAAAAATGAAAAAAAGCCCTTTAAAAAATATCCGGCCAAGAAAAAATTTACAAAAAAAGCTCCGTAATCCGGAGCTTTTTCCTTATCAATCGGGCAACTGCGCGCATGCCGCTTCTATCCGGTTCTGCAATTCCGATATGAACTCCCGCTTATCCAACCCTTGAGGCATAGGCGGCAAAAATTCAATCGTAATCGTCCCCGGCTTTTTCAAAAACGCCTTTTTCGCCCAGTGGACACCCGAATTCAACGCGACCGGAACCACCGGAACGCCGCACTTTTCATATAACAGCCCGACCCCCGGATTGTAACGCGTCGTCGCCCCCGGCTGCGTTCTTGTGCCTTCCGGAAAAATAATGACCGGACGGCCTTCCTTCAAACGCTTTTCACTGCCTTCCAATATCGAACGCATCGCTTTCGTTCCCGACGCCCGATCGATCGCCACACAGCCCGTCAGCTTCAAATTCCAGCCGAACAGCGGAATGTACAACAGCTCCTGTTTCAAAATATACGCCGGCGACGGCAGCAATGCGTGAAACGCTACCGTTTCCCACGCCGACTGGTGTTTCGACGCAACAATGTAAGCGCCGCTTTCCGGCAGGTTTTCAACCCCTTTCACACAGCACTTCACACCCGCCAGCCAACGCAGGCCGAATAACAACAGCTTACCCCACATCCGCGCGTTCAACGAACACAAACGACGCGAAAACAAACCGCATATCACCCCCGTCGTACAAACGACAAACGTCACTAAGATATAATAAACGTTAAATAATAAAGACCTGATCCACTTCATTGTCCACACACTTTTTCCGCATCAAAAGAATCATGTATAAAAGGAAACATATGCTTGATTCCCACAATCAAAAACTTCATGTATTCCGACGTAATCAAAACAAACGTCCCCGGCCATTTCCACCATTCGCGGTGCTTTACCGTCTGCGGAAAAACCGGATAAGGAATAATCTTGACGTCCGGCATGACGTTTTTAAACTCGGAAAGACTGCGCGGCATATGATATGACGCCGTCACCAGCCGCATCGTCTTGAATCTGTTTCTGTCCATCCAATCCTTGCTTTCCAAAGCATTCTGCCGCGTGTTGCACGCCACATGCCCCAAAACGATGTTGTCCGACAACTCGTCCGGCAACCCGTCAATCGTCTGCGCCAATAAAACCCAATCGACTTTCCGGTTCACCCCCGAAATCAACAGCCTTTCCGCTTTGTTCTGCTTCAGCAAATCCACCGCTGTCGCAACGCGTTCCGTTCCTCCCGTCAAAACAATCAGAGCTTCCGTCCGCGTCGAAACATCCTGAGGCGCGCGATTGACCAAAGACGCAAACCATATCAGACCGGCCGTCCAAACCGCCGCCGCAAACAAAAGAAAAGGAAAAAGCGCCTTTTTCATCACAGCATCCGCCTCAACGTTCTTTGAACCGTCCAATACGCCGTCAACGTCGATAAAACAACGGCCAAAACCGGCACCAAACTTAACAGCCCCCATGACGCAATGTCAAATTTCGCTTCGGACAGCAAACCGCCTTGAACTTCCCGCGCAACGGACGACAGCATGAAAATCACCGGCAAAACGCCCGAAAAACCGGCCAGAGCGCCTATCCCCGCCAATAATGCCGTTCTTTGCGCATACTGCTTTGATATATAAGCGTCATGCGCCCCCGTTTGATGCAACAGCTCAATGACAGGCTTGTGTACCGCCAAAGACGAACACGTCACGTAAATCACGATGACGGATGTCGTCGCTATCACCAGACTGAGCAGCGAAGACGCCAAAAAATCCAATGTCCGAACCAATTTAATCAGCTTGCCCAACCATAATTTATGAACGTCCAACGACGCGTTCGGAGTTTCCCTGCCCAGCAGCGCCCGCAGCATTTCCAAATCGACTTCCGCCTCCGGTATCAGTTGGACATCGATCAAATGCGGCATGGGCAAGTCTTCCAATAAAAAAGATTCCCCGAGCCACGGCTTCAACAAGGCTTTCATCTGGCTGTCCGTTAAAACTTCCGCCGACGCGACCCCCGCCGTTTTACGCAAAATATCCAAAACATTCTGCGTTTCCTGCTGGGTCTTTTTCTTGTTGATGCGGCCGTCCTCCTCTATCGGAATGACTTGAACCGTCAACGAACCGGAAATCGACCGGCTCCACCGCGATAACATTGAATTCAAAGACAACGTCCCCGCCGTTGTCAAACCGGCGAAAAACACCATCAGCATCACCATCCACGGCAAAAACCACGCCGATGTGTCAGTCGCAAAAGGCAAATCGCTCGGCCGCCTAAACATAATCATTCCCCGATTTCAAATAAGCCTGATCCGGCGAATATCCCACCGGATAAATCGTCAGCCTGCCCTTTGACAAGTGCATGCGCGGATACGGAAACGTCCGGATCAACCCTTCGTTATGCGTTGCGATGACCACCGTCGTCCCGCGTTTGTTCAGCTCGATAAACAACCGCATCAACCGCGCGGCGGATTTATCATCCATGTTACCCGTCGGCTCGTCCGCCACCAACAGCTGCGGACGGTTGATGACCGCCCGGGCGATTGCCACACTTTGCTTTTGCCCGCCCGAAAGCGTCGGCGGCTTGGCATTCAAATGCGCCCCCAAACCGACCCACATCAGCAATTCGGGAACCCGCTTTTGAATTTCTTCCTCCGGATAGCCCGCCACACGCAAAGGCAACGCCGTGTTGTCGACCGCCGACAAATGATCCAACAAACGGAAATCCTGAAAAACGACGCCGATTTTGCGCCGGATTTCAGGCAAATCGTCCCGCGCAATGTTTTGAACGACTTTGCCGAACAGCTTGACGCACCCGCGCGTCGGACTTTGTGCTAAATACAACAGACTGAGCAATGACGTCTTGCCAGCGCCACTTTCGCCGGTCAAAAAATGAAAAGATCCCGCCGGCAACGCAAACGAAACGTCCTTCAGCACTTCCGTGCCTTGTCCGTACCGCAGTCCCACCGCATCAAATTCCGTCACATACTCCGTCACCGGCATCTCCCGTTTTCAAGCATTTAAGCATATTTAATAAAATAAGTTAACATTTTATACGTAAACTTGCATTATATTAGATTAAATTTTATGGGAAACATCCGAATGCTGATCACTTGTCCGAAATGCAGAACCTCTTATGACGTTCCTATCAAAGAGGAAAATCCCGACCAAAAAGTCCGTTGCGCCAAATGCAGTCATGTATGGCAGCCGGCTTTGGATGTCATTGATCCTTTATCCATAGAACTGCCGCAGTTTCAAACTCCGGCGCCCGAAGAACCGGATATGCCGATTCCCTCTTTTCAAAATTTTTTCAAAGAACCCGAAAAAGAAGACACCAGTTTTATCAAATGGCTGAAACCGTTATATTTCTTCAGCCTGTTTTGCATTGCCGCAGCGATTTACCTGTTCTTTTTCCATCCGGAAAAACGCGCTCCCGTAACGCTGCAAACCGTGTCCTACGAACTTGTTGAAAAAGATTATAAAACATATCTTTCTTTAAAAGCGGCCGCATTCAACAATACGGACGCCGCCGTCAAGCCGAAAGCTTTCACGGCACGCTTCATGGATGAAAACAACCGCGTACTGACAACAGCCGCCGTTTCCTCGCCCGTAGAAACCCTGCTGCCCCGCGACGTGACGGAAATCCACCTCCTAATCGAACGGCCGCCGTCCAAAACGGCCAAAGTCATTTTGATACTGACTGAAACGGTTGACGATTAAAGCCACGGCGCAAGAACATTCAAAGACAGCATTTCTTCAAACGTCTGCGCTTTCCGCACGATTGCAAAATGGTCGCCGTTGACAAGAAATTCGGCACATAACGGTCGGAAATTATAATTTGAGCCCATAGAGGTTCCATATGCTCCCGCCGTTTCCAAAACGACCAGATCTCCGGCTTTCATTTCCGGCAGTTTTCTGGCTTTCCCGAAAACGTCGCTGCTTTCACAGATCGGCCCGACCACATCATAAAGCCGGCTCGGTTCCGCCTCTTTGACAGCCTTGACAGCATGATACGCATCGTAAATCGCCGGACGAATCAAATCATTCATACCGGCATCCAAAACCAAGAAATCCTTTGTTTCCGTATGCTTCGTCCGAACGACACGCGAAACCAAAACGCCCGCAGGCGCGACCAAAAAACGCCCCGGCTCAAAAATAATCCGACACCCGAAATCAGCCAGATTTTCAGCAACGACTTTCATATAATCATCCGGAGAACACGGCTTGTCCGTTTCCTGATAAGAAACCCCGAGACCGCCGCCGATATCTATCGTTTCCAGAACAATCCCGTCTTCTTTCAGCGTACGAATGATTGCCGCCGTTTTTTTGAAAGCTTCGTCAAACGGCTGCGTTTCCAATAACTGCGACCCGACATGAACGTCTATGCCGACCGGTATCAAGTTTTCGGACGCGGCTAAATTCCGGTAAAGGGAACGAGCCTCCCGCCATGCTACGCCGAATTTGTTTTCTTTTTTCCCCGTCGTGATTTTTTGATGCGTATGAGCATCCACATCGGGATTGACACGCACGGCGACACGTACTTTTTTGCCGGCTTTTTTAGCGATATCCTCAAGCATTACAGCTTCTTCGGCGGATTCAAGATTGATTTGTCCGATTTCTTTTTCAACCGCAAGCGTCAATTCTTCGCGCGTTTTTCCAACGCCTGAAAAAACGATCTTATCCGCCGGAACGCCGACGCGCAAAGCCAACAGGAGTTCGCCTCCGGAAACGATATCCGCTCCCGCCCCCATTGATGTCAGCACTTTTATAACGGCCAGATTCGCGTTGCTTTTCAGCGCGAAACAAATTTGGAAAGATGACAGATATTTTTGTGCCGCTTCCGTAAAAGTCCGCATTTGAGAACGGAGCTTTTGTTCGGAATACACATAAAACGGCGTTTTTTCTTCCCGCCCCAAAGCCTCAATGGAAACATTTTCGACGTAAAGTTTTCCGTTCTGATAATGAAAAGGTGTCATGGCTGTTCTTCCGTTTCAGCAGGAATACCGGCGTTTTCCTTTTGTTCAACGGATATTGCCGTTTTTTGAACGGATTTTGGCTGACGCGCGGCCGGATATTGCCGCGGATACGAAGATCCTTTCGGAAAATCAAGCTTACCGCGTTTACCGCAGCCGGCCAAACAAAGCGCACATAAAAACACTGCTAAAAATTTTTTCATGACTTTCTCTTTCCCCTCCGGAACCGGTTTTCAGAATACCAAGTGTTAAACGGTTATTCACTCTTTTTTTTTATAATAAATCGTATCCTTTCTTAAAAAAGTCAAAGCGCATGCTGAAATCGTGTCTTTTTCTGATAGCCCTTTTGTTCCCGTTTTCCGCTTTAAACGCACAGACAACGGGCGAGATATCGTTAAAGAACAAACTCGTTCCGGAAACATTCCGGCTGCATTCTTATCCGGTTCCGGCACCGACGGCGACTTTCTTGAATGAAGCGGGGGAAAAAACATCTCTGGCCGATTTCAAAGGAAAAATCGTTTTAGTAAACATCTGGTCAACATCCTGTCCTCAATGTGTGATTGAATTGCCCATGCTCGACCGGCTTCAAAAAGATATGGGCGGAGTTAAATTTCAAGTTATCGCCTTGTCTTCGGATTTGGATCCCCTGCCGGTTTTAAAACGCTTTTGGAGCAATCGCGGCATAAAGCATTTAAAAATCTACGCCGATCCGCAGGCAAAATTTGCCCAAGCCGCCGATGTCAAAGGATTGCCTACGACTTTTCTTATTGACGAAGAAGGACGGGAAGCCGGCCGGATTCGCGGAATAGTCGAATGGGACGGGACTAAAATCAAAGCTCAAATCAGAGATATGATTCGCACGGCAAAACAAAAAGCTTTAAAAAAGCAAGCTATCCTTGAAGAGGAAAAACTTAAAACTTCCGCAGAGTCTTCCCCCCTTTCACCGGCGACTGTCACAAAAGAAATTCAAAGCTGGTTTAAAAAATAGAGAAAGCCTTGTTTTTTTAAAAAAAACTTGATTCTCCCTATAAAAGAGATAAAAAAGGCTTTTCCGGATGCCGCGTTAACACATGGAGAATCCTATGACGAAACCACGCTATTTAAAAATCTCTTGGGAACAATTCCACAATGATGCCCGTGTGTTGGCTTCCCGCTTGATTGAACGCAAAGATTTGAAAAAAATCATTTGTGTCACTCGCGGCGGATTGTTTCCGGCGGCCATTTTAGCCAGAGAATTGGAAATCCGGTGGGTCGATACCGTATGTGTCGCCGGCTATGATGAAGAAACACGCGGCACGACCGCTTCTTTGCTTAAAGTTCCCGAAACAGACGGGGAAGGGGTTCTGGTCGTTGACGATTTGGTCGATTCCGGCAGAACGGGACGAATCATTCGCGAATTGATGCCGAAGGCTTATTTTGTAACGTTGTACGCAAAACCTAACGGAAAGAAAGTTGTCGATGATTTTGTTTCCGCCGTAGCTCAGGATACATGGATATTATTTCCTTGGGAAGCGGAACTGGCTCCGGCCACGCCCTTGATTCGTTGCGAAAAAGACGGGTAAAGAAAAAATTCCGCCACCTGTTTTCAGAAAAAGGATTTCCATAAAAAGGCCCGCACCGGTCTTGCGGTTTTCATGCTATGAAAAAGGCGGCTGAAAAAAACAGCCGCCTTTTTTTAATAATCCGCGTTTTTCGCTTCCAACCGTCTTTCCATTTTCTGGCGACGTTTGGAGTGGAATTTTTCGCGCCGACGGACAAACACGACAAATAACATCGGAATGACATAAATACCGAAAGCCGTTGCGAAAATCATGCCGCCGAACACCGTCGTACCGATACAGCGTCTGGCAATAGCTCCCGCACCCGAAGCAATCACCAACGGCCACAACCCCAAAATAAAGGACACAGCCGTCATCATCACCGCGCGGAAACGCAGATAAGCCGCTTTAACCGCCGCCTCTTCAGGTTCCATGCCGTCTTTTTCACGCAATTCTTTAGCAAATTCAACAATCAAAATCGCGTTTTTAGACGCTTGCGCAATCAACAGAACCATACCGATCTGCGCATACACGTTATTATCCAAGCCTAAAACTTTCAGGAAGCACAGCGCTCCCAACAAAGCCACGGACACGGACAGCAGCACAGGGAACGGAATCATCCAGCTTTCATACAAAGCGACCAGAAACAGATAGGCGAACAAGAACGCTAGGAACAAAATCACAGGCATTTGACCTGCCGCCGTCTTTTCTTGCAAAGACATCCCCGTCCATTCGTATTCATAGCCCTTGGGCAAGACTTGATTGGAGAGTTTTTCCATTTCGTCCATCGCTTGAGTCGAGCTGAATCCCGGCGCAGCGGAACCGTTGATCTTGACGGTCATCGTGTTGTTGTAACGAGCCAGTGACAAAGGTCCTAAGACCGGCTTGATTGTCACCAGAGAACGCAACGGAACCATATCGCCTTTATTATTCTGGACATACAGACGGGAAACGGATTCTTGTGTCGCGCGGGAATCGGCGCGTCCCTGAACATTCACCTGATACACACGGCCGTTCAGCGTAAAGTCGTTCACGTAAACATAGCCTAAAGTCGTTTGCAGCTGATAGAAAACGTCTTTAATGTTCACGCCCAACATTTTCGCTTTCACGCGGTCAAGTTCCAAAAACAGCTGCGGCGTTGACGTATTGAACGTACTGTACACCATCCGCAGTTCGGGATCCTGATTGGCCGTCATCAAAAGCTTGAACATGACCTTTTCCATGTTTTCGACGGAATCGCCATTTGCGTTTTGCAAACGGTAGTCAAAACCGTTCGCAACACCGACCCCCGGAATGGCGGGCAGATTGAACGCTCGGATGTTCGCCCCCATGATTTGATTGAATTTCGGCTGCACATCCATCAAAATCACTTTGACCTGCCGAGCGGTATCCCGCCGGTATTCATACGGTTTCAAGCCGACCACCGTCATCGCCATATTGGAGCCGTTCCCGCCGATTAAGCTGAAACCGGCGACCTGCATTGTATTGTCAACAGCAGGATTGTTTTTAACAATGTCGTAGATCTGCTTCAAAACTTCTCTGGTTCTGTCAAGTGCGGCTCCTTCCGGCAGCTGAACGTCAATCATAAACATTCCCTGATCTTCGTCGGGCAAAAAACCGGCCGGCGTGATGCGGTTCAACTGCCACGCACCCGCAATGACGGCGGCAATGATTAAAATGGACAACGAAGAATGACGTACCAAGCGTCTGACAATGGAAGTATAGCCGTCACGCCCTCTGTCGATCTGGCGCATGACCCAAGGAACAAGACCGCGTTTTTCCCCTTCCTCCCGATGCAGCAAAATGGCGCACAGAGCCGGAGAAAGCGTCAGCGCGTTAATTGCCGAAATCATCATGGAACAAGACACCGTCACGGCGAACTGCTTAAACAACTGCCCCGTAATCCCCGGAATGAAAATAACCGGCACGAACACGGACAAAATCACCAGCGTAATCGCAACAATCGGCGCGGTGATTTGGCTCATCGCTTTGGCTACAGCATCCGGAATCGACAATTCCGGCTCTTCGGAAATCACGCGTTCGGTATTTTCAACGACCATAATCGCGTCGTCAACGACAATACCGATTACCAAAACAATCGACAGTAACGAAACCGTATTGGCCGAAATGCCGAACAACCCCATGAAAATGAACGTACCGATCAAAGAAACGGGAACGGCGACAGCGGGAATCAGCGTTGCGCGCCACGTTCCCAAAGACAGATAAACCGTCAGCAACACCAAAACAAACGCTTCAAGAATCGTATGGACAACTTCGCTGACCGTCGATTCAATAAACAGCGTCGTATCAAAAATGATGACATAGTCGACATCATCCGGAAAAAACGTCTTCATACGCTGCAATTCGCTTTTAACGCCTTTTGCCACTTCCATCGCGTTTGCGCCGGGTGCC
The DNA here is from genome assembly GCA_017539865.1 of Alphaproteobacteria bacterium. Taxonomy (GTDB): domain Bacteria; phylum Pseudomonadota; class Alphaproteobacteria; order CAAGCB01; family CAG-977; genus UBA11549. The sequence goes on along the minus strand of JAFYCE010000101.1, from coordinate 47,136 downwards.
AGGTTGATCACTGCACCGGAAGCGATCCGGCCGTTGTATTGCGCGCCGGAAGCATAAGACGTTGTTCCGAGTTCAATTCGCGCGACATCTTTCAATTTCAGCAATCCGCCGTCCTTGTTGGCGCGAATGATGATGTCGCCGAACTGTTCCGGCGTGCTTAAACGTCCGGACGTTTTAATGGTAAACTGCATTTGCTGCTCCGCCGGCGCGGGAGCCGCACCGACCGAACCGACCGCAGGCTGAATGTTCTGGGCGGAAATGGCGGCCATGATTTCCGCATTGCTGACACCTAAATTGGCCAGTTTCTGCGGATCCAGCCAAACACGCATACTGAAATCTTTGTCACCGAACGTATTGACTTCGCCGACGCCGCGCACACGGGACAAAACATCTTTAATGCGGATGTTCATGTAGTTGGCCAGAAAACTTTCGTCACGCGAGTTGGCCGGCGAATACAATGCAAAACCCAAAAGCATATTGGAGGTTATTTTTTTCACCGTCACGCCCAATTGCTGAACTTCTGAAGGAAGCTTGGACTGTATCTGATTGATACGGTTCTGCACGTTCACGGTGTTCATGTCCGGATTTGTTCCGGCTGCAAACGTCACCGTCAAAGAATAACTGCCGTCATTGGAACTGCTTGATTCCATATAGAGCATATCGTCGACGCCGTTAACTTGCGATTCAATGATTTGCGCGACCGTTTGTTCAACCACTTCCGCGGAAGCGCCGGGGTATTTGGCGGAAACCATCACGGAAGGAGGCACAACATCCGGCAGCATGGCCACCGGAATGTTTTTCAAAGAAATCAAGCCGGCGATCGTAATCACTAAAGAAATAACAATCGCCAAACGGGGTCTTTTAATGAAAATACGGGAAAACATCTGAGTTATCCTTTATTTTTTAGCCGGAGCCGCATTCTTGACGACCGGAGCCGCTTTAGCCGCAGACGGCTGTTCTACGGGCTTTCCGGCTTTAGTCGCCGCCGGTTTGGCTGCCGCGGGAGAATCTATGATAACTTCCTGTCCGGGCCGTACTTTTTGAATACCGTTGACAACGACCCGTTCTCCGGCTTCCAATCCTGACAGGACAACGATGTCCTTTCCCTGCAATACACCGGTTTGAACCGGTTTATTGACGATTTTGTTCTGAGCATCGACGACATAAACATATTTGGACGCCACGGAAGACATGACCGCCGCTTGAGGAACGGCGATTTTTTCCTCCGGCGATTCATATTCCAGCAAAATGGAAACGAATTGACCGGAAACGAGCTGTTTTGACGGATTCGGGAAAACGGCGCGCATTTTTACGGTATCGGTCGAATCATCAACGACGACATCCGTAAAATCGATCTGTCCGCCATAACGATAAACGGAAGAATCCCCCATAACCATGGAAACGGCCAGATTATCGTTACCCGACTTTAAAATACCGGCGTTCTGCATCGACAGCAATTCCCGTTCGGAAACGGAAAACAGAACATACATCGGATCGCTGCTGACCAGCGTCGCCAATGTCGTATTGACGGGCAGGAATTCGCCTGCGGAATAAGCGGACAAACCGATTTTTCCGGTAAACGGAGCCTTGATATCCGTATAGCTCAAGTCCAGTTTTGCCAGATTCAAAGCCGCCAAAGCTTGCAATACCTGTCCTTTTGCCATGCTGTTTTCGGCTTCGCGCGCATCCAGCGTGGCTTGCGAAATGTTTCCGGTCTTGCGCAGTTCCAAAGCGCGTTCCAGTTTCAACTTGGCGTTTTTGGCATCAGCTTCCATTTTAGTCAGATTGGCTGAAGCTTCGGCGACTTTCGCTTCAAACGGTTCACGTTCCAACGTAAACAATAACTGTCCTTTTTTAACAACATCGCCTTCCTCAAACAGTCTGTCTTTCAGAAAACCGGCGACGCGCGCTTTCAACGTCACGGTGTTAACGGCTTCCACGCGGCCGGGAAAATCAAAACGTTCCGTATAGGGCTTATAAACAGCTTTTTCAACCGTCACATGCGGTTTTTGCGCCACCTGTACCGGTTGATTGTTTTTCTTTCCGCAACCGTTCAACAGTAATACAGCGCCGAACGCCATTACAAAGACAGATAAAGAACGTTTTTCAAACATATGATTTCTCCCGATCGGAATTTATGGAGGCTTTGTCAAAACCTTCCCTTTTATACCTAAATAGGCTGTTTCCTACAAGTGTTTTTATACGGCTTGAGTATTCAAAAACCACCATTCCGGATGAATTGACCGGATTTTTTCACAGCAGGCGGCTGCATCGGAAAAACTTGAAAAAAGACCGAAACATGTTCCGCCGCTGCCGGACATTCGCGCCAGCCGGCAATGCGGTTCTCCGGATAAAGACTGAAGAACTTTTCCGACATCCGGCTCCAACAGGCAAGCGGCTTCACACAAATCATTACGGCGCCGTTCCAACGCGCTGACAAACTCATCAAAACCGGCGATATCCCGTGTGAAAGGCGCCGCTTCGGAAAAAACGGGGCGGCGGCTTTTGAAAACAGCCGGCGTGGAAACGGGCTTGTTCGGGTTGACCAATAAAATAAACAACTCGGGCAAACGGGGAGCCGGCGTCAAAACATCCCCGATTCCGGACACCTGAACCGCTTCGGAGGCCAGACAGGACGGAACGTCCGCCCCCAAATTCAAAGCGATTTTTTGCAGCTCGTCCGCCGGAACGTTCAACCGCCATAATTGACTCAGCGCCTTCAACGTCGCCGCCGCATCGGCCGAACCGCCGCCGATGCCGGAAGCGACCGGCAAATTCTTTTCAAGCGTTATTCCGGCATTCGGAGAAACACCGCCGGCTTGAGCCAGCATACGCGCCGCCTTTAAAACGATATTGTCATTTTCTCCGGCCAACGCTCCGGCATAAGCGCCGGTTATTTTCAAAGAAAGCTTTTCATCATCGCAAACGCGGATGACATCGCCGTCGGTTGTGAAAACGAACAAACTGTCCAGCAAATGATATCCGTCCGGACGCCGTCCCGTCACATGCAGATAAAGATTGACTTTTGCCGGAGCTTGAACAGAAACAACGCTCATTTCGCTTTTCCGGATTTTTTTCCTTTTTGAGCGGCGGAAGACGGTAACGTGATTTTATCTCCGACCGCGTCCAATCCTTTTTCCAATTTCAATTCGACGCGCTGCCGGTCGCCTTCGGCGAAATCGTCTTTAACGCTCAAAGCCTTGCTCCATTGGAAACGGGCTTCCCTTTTCCGCCCCAAACGCCAATAAATATCGCCCAAATGATCGTTGATAACGCCGCTGCCCGGATCCAACGCCACCGCGTTTTCCAACAAAAGAACGGCCGATGTGAAATTTTTCAAAAGATAATACGTCCACCCCAGACTGTCGGCGATGAATCCCTCGCGTGGAGCCAGAAAAGCCGCCCGCTCCAGCATTTCGCGGGCTTTGTTTATATTTTGCCCGCGCTCCACCCACGAATACCCCAAATAATTCAGGGTCAACGGCTGATCCGGTGACAAAACCAAAGCCTGCAACAAATCCTGTTCCGCCAAATCCCACTGTTTATTACGTTCATACGCGGCTCCGCGGCTGTAGAACAAACTCCAATGGGAACGATTCAGAGCGGGAATGCGGTCAATCGCTTCGGAAAGGGCTTCTATCGCCTGCGGATATTTTTTATGCGCGATGAAAATATTTCCCAACTCGATCCACGGGAAAGCCAGTTCCGGCCTTTTTTTGGCCAACGAGCGCAGCTGTTTTTCCGCGCGTTTCAAATCGTTTTGCTGAGCATAAAGAATGCCCATGCGCACCTGACTGGCGAAATACGTTTCGGAATTTTCCGTTTCCTCGCCATAGAGTTTCAAAGCTTCATCATAACGCCCTTGTTTTTCGTAAGTTTCCCCCAGCAGAACGCGCGCCAACGACAAGGAAGGATCCAAAATCAGACTGAACCGCGTGAAAAACAGGGAAATTTCCGAATTTCCCTTATCCGCCAAACTGCCCGAAACATCGAAAAACGCTTCCGCCAAACCTTTTTTCGGCGTATCGACACTTTTCGGCACATTTTTATCCGGCCGGTCGGCTCCCGCCGTAAAAAACGTTTCATCCAACAAAGGATAAGATTTTGCACCGCGCCGATACGCTTGTACCAGCGACTGGAATTTTTTCATTTCCCCCTGACGCAACAAGAAATTTCCGTACGCTTGAGCCGCTCTTAAAGACAAACCGCCGGGTTCAAGCAACAAAGCTTCGTATTGCTCTTTTGCTTTGTCCTCATCGTCCCATAAATCGTAAAGCAACGCCGCGTGGAAATGGTATAACGCCTCCAAACCGTTTTGATTCAGCTTCTCCAAAAAAGCCAGAGCTTTCTTTTTATCGCCTGCGCCGGCGTGGATCCAAACTTCCAGTAACGGCTGCAAAAACACGTTGTCCTCTTTTATCGGATAAGCGTCAATGTGCTGTTGAGCCGCCGCAAAATCATTTTTTGACGCGAAATACGTCACGACCACTAAAGATGCCAATAACGAATCCGGAGCATTTTTCAATTCTTTCAACGCATATGAATAAGCTTCTTCGATTCGGCCTTCCATCGCCAATAGCGCAAACATTTCCGACTGCAATTCCCGATTATCCGGATCTTCTTTTAGCGATTGCCGCAAATACCGGACGGCGGTGACGAAGTCCTGATTTTGTTTGGCTTGAAGATAAAGCAAATAACTTCCTATCGCCGCCGGAGAAGACTTTTTCCCCGCCTCGACGGAAGAAGACGTTTCAGCCTCCGTATGATACGGAACGCAAGCGGCGAGAATTAAAAACAATAAAGCAAATATCTTCGAATACGAACGCATTTTAAAATTTTCCCGAGTACAGTCTTTTCATTTTGTTATGTTTTCTTTTAAAAATCAAGTTCATCCTTCGTTTTTAAAAAATTCTTTTTCAAAGAAATTTTATCAACACGACCGGAAAATATGTTATCTTGTTTTTCATGAATGAAGTTTTACCGCCTGAAAAAATATTACAGTGGCTTTTGACTGCCGGCGCAGACGAAAATACTGAAAATGCCCCCGTCAATCGGTTTGAACGGCGGGAACAGCCGGCGTTTCAGGCTTTCGAAACGGTTCCCCTGCAACGGACGGCGGCGGAAAACATTGTTTTGCCTCAGGCGTCTTCTTTGGAAGAACTGAAAAACCTGATTGCCGGTTTTGATAAATGCCCGTTGAAAGCGACGGCGACCAATATGGTTTTCGGCGCGGGAAACCCGCACGCGAAACTGATGATCATCGGCGAAGCCCCCGGTGCGGAAGAAGACAAACAGGGACTGCCTTTTGTCGGCGCCAGCGGTCATTTATTGGATCTGATGCTGAAATCCATCGGACTGAATCGTTCCGATGTTTATATCACCAACATCCTTCCGTGGCGCCCCCCCGGAAACAGAAAGCCTTCTGAAGACGAAGTTTCTCTATTCACTCCGTTTGTACGTTGTCATATCGCCTTGATCCGGCCGCAGATTCTTTTATTGCTGGGCGGCAGTGCGGTATCCGCCCTGATGAACACAAGCGCGGGTATCACAAAAACACGCGGTCACTGGATGACCTATTCCGCCGGCGACATAAACATTCAGGTCATGGCTTCATTTCATCCGGCCTTTTTGTTACGAACACCCGCGCAAAAGAAATTGGCTTGGAGGGATTTTTTATCCGTAAAAAAAGCGCTTGAGATATAAAAAAGAGGGCGAACGGCCCTCTTTTTTCGATTCTTTTAATAAATCAATTTGCCTGTTGAAGGATGCCGCTTAATTTAACGGTCGCTTCCTGCGTGTTTATTTTCTCCAACGCAGCTAATTCATTCGCCAGACGATCCAACGCCTGTTCATAAATCTGGCGTTCGCTGTAAGACTGGTCGGACTGAGCCTGAGAACGGTATAAATCGCGCACCACTTCGGCAATGGAAACCGGATCGCCCGAATTGATTTTCGCTTCATATTCCTGAGCACGGCGGCTCCACATCGTACGTTTGGCTTTTGATTTTCCGCGCAACGTTTCCAAAGCGGTATCCATAATGTTCCTGTTGGAAAGCTTTCTTAAGCCCGAATTTTTCGCTTTTGTCATCGGAACCCGTAAAGTCATCCGATCCTTGTCAAAATGAACGGCGATCAATTCCAATTCCTGTCCTGCGACGGTGTCTTTCGTAATACTCAAAACTTTGCCGACGCCATGAGTCGGATAAACCACAAAGTCACCCGTCGAAAAAGAAATCTCTTTTACCATTTCCAATATCCTGTATGTGTCATCATCCGCGATCTGTAAAAAAAACATCATGTGCTTTTTTAAAATCATCTGTTTTTACAAACCGCCATAAAATAAGGAAGCCGCAAAACATAAATCTGGCGAAACTCCCTGCGGAAAAGCACTATATCATAAAATTCAGACAAAAAGTAGCCCTTAGTTGTAAAAAAATCACAACATCTTGATGATTCAACAGTTTTCAAGAAAAAAATGATTTCACGATAATGACAAATCATCGGGAATCAAACGCGTTTCGTTTCCGTACAGAACGAAAACCCGTTGCCCGATCGCGAGTCGGTTCTTCATCCCCTGAATAACCGTAATCAAATTCCCGTCCGATAAACGTACAATATATTGCAACGCATTTTGTTTACTCAGTTCTTTCTGCGTCATGCCGCCAACAAACGCCCCCAGCAGAGCCCCGCCGACAGAAGCCAAAATACTGCCCTTTCCGCGTCCGATTGTCGATCCGACGACACCGCCCGTCAAACCTCCGATTAAATTTCCCGTCTGATTATCACCTTGAATCTGAACGGTTCTTACATCAACAATCACCCCCTGTCCGACATGATTCGCGCTGCCGACGGAAGAAAGCCGGTAAGAATCGTTGTTAATGTCACTTGCACAGGATAAAAGCAAAAAACAAAAAATGAACAGAACGGAATTTTTCATCGGCCTCCCCCTTTTCTTACCGGCCATTTTAAATTCTTCCAAAAATAAAATCAGCCTGACCGTAAGCAGACAATCGAAAGGCAAAATAAAAACCGCCGTTTTTTTTTCAAAACACGGCGGAATTTATATTTTCAGTCGAAATTATGCGGAAAACATCCCTTCAAACTGTGAAAATTTCTCATCCTGATATTCTTTCCACGTTTTGATTTCGCCTTCAATCTCGCTTTCCATGCCGTTACGCAAAACCGTCAGCGTCATGTTCTCGATTTCAGCGATCAGCTTGCGCATCATATCCATCTGCTTTTCAGCCGGCATGACGCCGTCCTGCGCTTCAATCAGACCGAACAGCCGTTCAGTATCAAACGCCGACAAAACAATCAGATAAGCCTTGACGACATCCACGACCGGCGAACCGCTTTCGCCGCGCATTTTTCCGATAAAATTCACACCGACGCGGTTGATCAGATTGTTCACAATCATCGTCGCGCTGATTTCGCGTCCCAACTGATGCTTGGCGATATAATCCTTTTCTTTCTGACGCAAAACGGCCGGAAAATAGAATGGCAGCCAATTTTCACGAATGTACGGATCATCCGGCAAGTCGCTGTTCAAAACAGCGTCATACAAATATAATTTAGCATACGCCATCAAAACAGCCAAAGCGGGACGGGTCAACCCCAATCCGCGATTGAAACCGGCATCCATTTCCGCATCCGACGGCAAAGATTCAAGCTCTCTGTTCAAACGATCGGCTCTTTCCAACGCGCGCAGCAACTTTTTATTGCCGGGAATGCTTTTTGCGCCGCGATGCTGCATATAGGATAAAATCTGCGTTTGCAAATAGTTGTCGCGCAACACCAAACCGGCGACCTCATCCTGCATGGATTTCAGCAAAGCGTTGCGTTCCTCCATTATCATCTTCCCGTCGGCGACAATGGCATTCAGCATGATTTTGATATTGACTTCGTGGTCGGAACAATCAACGCCGCCCGAATTGTCGACAGCGTCCGTATTCAGCCGGCCGCCGTTCAAAGCGTATTCGATACGGGCTTTTTGCGTCAATCCCAAATTAGCGCCTTCCGCGACGACTTTTGCCCTGATTTGCGGCGCGTCAATACGACAGGCAGCGTTTGTACCGTCCTTAGCGTCCATTTGTGTTTCGGAAGAAGATTTAACATACGTTCCGATACCGCCGAAATATAATAAATCGACCGGTGCGGACAAAATCGCCTTGATTAAATCGTCCGGCGACAAAACCGTTTGCGATATGCCCAAAACGGCGCAAGCCTCTTTTGAAATCGTAATTGTTTTTTCTTTACGGCTGTATATGCCACCGCCTGCGGATAAAACGGAGCGGTCATATTCCGCCCATCCGGCTTCGGCGTCGAACAAACGCTTGCGCTCTTTAAAAGAAGCGGCGACATCCGGATTCGGGTCAATGAAAATCGCGGACGAACTGAACGCCGCAATCAGCTTTCCATGTTCCGAACACAACATCGCATTACCGAAAACGTCACCGGCCATACTGCCGACGCCGACCATTGTAAAATCCTGCGTCTGGCAATCGCGCCCCATTTCGCGGAAGTGGCGTTTAACGCTTTCCCACGATCCTTTGGCCGTAATTGCCATGCCTTTATGGCTGAAGCCCGTAGAACCGCCGGAAGCGAACGCATCGCCCAACCAAAAACCGTATTCGGCGGAAATGGCGTTTGCGATATTGGAAAAACCTGCCGTTCCCTTATCGGCCGCAACGACCAGATACGGATCGTCATCATCGTAACGGACGACGTCTTTCGGAGTGACAATCTTTCCGCCGACAATATTATCCGTAATATCCAGCAATCCGCGGATCAATGTCTTGTAGCAGCTGATTGCGTATTCCTGAATCTGTTCCTTCGTTCCGTTTTCGGGCGGTTTCTTAGGGAAAAATCCGCCTTTGGAACCGACCGGAACGATAACGACATTTTTAACCTGCTGCGTTTTGACCAAGCTCAAAATTTCCGTTCTGAAATCCTCTTTTCTGTTTGACCAGCGGATGCCGCCGCGAGCGATCTTGCCGAAACGCAAATGAACGGCGTCGACATCATTTGAATAAACGAAGATTTCCGCCATCGGTTTGGGTTTAGGCAAATGATGGATATCGGAAGATTTCACTTTAAAAGAAACATAGTCTTTTTCGCCTTGATAAAAATTGGTGCGAAGCATCGCTTTCAAAACCGAAAAAACCGCCTTTAGCGCCGTATTTTTCGGCATTGCCGCTTCGATTTCCTTTTCCTTTGCCGCATGAGCCTCTTTTCCGGCGTTGACAGGATTGAATTTCAAATCGAAGTACTGCAAAAACATTGCGGCGATTTCGGGATGATCCTGATAAGCCTGCAAAACAGCCCGCTTCGTAGCGATTGTCGTTTGACGGACATAAGAAGCGAAAGCATTAAGTAAAAATTCCTGACGTTTTGAAAACATACAAATCTCTCTAGTCATGTTAATGAAAAAAATTTTCTACAGAATATACTTGCTGTTTCCAAACAACAAGCATTTTCTAAACGATAAAAATTCTTTTCTTTTTGACGTAAAGCGGATAAAAAAGAAACGTATTTAAAAGGATTAAAATGGAAGACCGTTTTTTTTCATCTGTACGAAAATACAGCGTTTTGCTGGTCAAGTATTTGTTTTTTCTGTTCAATCTGTCTTTATTGGTCGGATTGGGCATTAAAACCGTCAAGCTGTGGATTTCCGATCCATTTGATTTTTCCGACACATTGAACACTTTTTCGGACGAACCGGAATGGCTTGACCGGAAATCCGCGGAAACGCAATTGTGGACGGCGCTGAGCCTTGAAACCCTTTTATTTGTTATCGGCGGCTTTCTTTGTTACGAATTGCTGATCAGGCAAAAAACATTCCGCCGCAGTCTGATTGCACCGCTGGCTCTTGCTTTTTTATTTGCGGCAGGGGAAAGTATTCCTTTGTTTCTGCCGGCGACCGAAAAAGTTCATCAAATCATTGTTTGCAAGGCGTTGAACATTTCATGGGACGTTAAAGACCACCGGTGCCATATTATGGATTTGGAATTAAAACGTTTTGAAGCCCTGAAAACCAGAAAGAAACGGAAACCCGTTTCAGCAAAGCCGGCCGTTCCGGTCGGAAACAAAGAATCCGCATCCGTTGAAACACCCAAAGTCGAAAAAAAGCCTATTCCGGCAAAAACCGGAAAACCTGCCGCAAACGAATTAAAAACGACCGATATCCCGCCTGTAAAAAAAACGGACGGGAATGAAAAAAAATAACGGTGTTTTTTCCGTTTCATTTGATAAACGGCAAATATATTATAAAATCCAGATTGAACCGGAATATACTCGGCTTTACCTTATGTTTGCGCTAACAACATCAGATAAGAAATGACTTTTGTTTATCGAACCCCCGCCGCTTTTTTTGTTTCGCCAGCCGGCAAACGGCTGCAAAAGAGAATCCGTTCTTTTTTTGACGATACGGAATTGCAGGGACAACATTGTATCTTTTTCGGTTTTATTTTTCCTTTTCTGACCGCTTTCGAACAAAACGCGCCGGAAATTCTTTGGGAACAGGAAAGTATCGTTGAAAGCGGCTTTTTTTCATCCCTGCCGACGGCAAGCGGCATTGATTCTATTTTTATCAGCGTATTAAACAATTCCGTCTCAGACAATCTTCCTTTGCTGATCAAAGAAGCCGAACATCTGCTAAAACCGCAAGGACGATTGTTCATCCTGTCGAAAAACAAAACGGCGGCGTCCGTCACGATCAACGGAATGCCCGAAATAAAAACGTCCTTTCTTTTAAACGAGCTTCGTAAAAACGATTTTGAACTGCAAAAAAAGAAAAGTCTGTTATATTTCCCTTATAACGCGCCTTTTTGGGAAAGAGCGGACAAGTTTTTGTCCGTTCTGCCTTTCGGCGGAGGAACTTTTTCCATCCTTTCCGCCCGAAAAGCCCCGCTGATTCCTTCCGGAATAAAAGATTACAAATCGACACGCATCACCAAAGCGTCCGTTTTTACATCTCCGCGGACATAATAGTTGGAGCGGCGGCCAACTTGTTCGAAACCGTGACGGCGGTAAAGAGCGATGGCGTGTTCGTTATCCACGGCGACTTCCAAAAAAATCTCCTTGATTCCTTTTTCTTTTAAAAAAGCAAACGATTTATCCATCAGTTTGTCGGAAACGTGTTTTCCGCGATAATCGGGCAGAATGCCGAACGTCACAATATCCGCCTGTTCCGGACTGTACGCATACAGGACGATGCCGACCGGTTTTTCCCGTTCATAAGCAATCAGACCGACCGCACCGGGCATCAACAGCATTTGCCGCATCGTGGATTCGTTCCAACCGTGAGCAAAGCAAACGGAATGAATATCCGCATACGTTCGGGCGAAATCGGCGTTTCTGATTTTTATTTCCGGCATAATGTTACATCGGCCTCCCGCAAATAAAGCGGTTCGGGATATTCTTTCCGCGGCGTCTTTCCGGCGGCAAAAACAGCGATTTCTGCGGCCGTCGGCATTGTAATATTTATAATTACATCGTTTGACAGACCATTTTCCGCAACCAGTCTGTCAACGGCATTACCGGCGAAGAAAAAGTCTTTTAATCCGGCTAAATCCTTTGCGAATAATGCTGCCGGTTCCGCCAGCGGTTTACCCGCATCAAAACATTGGACGTAATAATCGTCGCGTTTTGTTTCCAGAACAAGACAAACTTTTTTCACATCGGGATACCGGCCGGCGATTTTCCAAGCCAACGCATCCAAAACGGAAACGCCTATCATCGGTACTTCCGCCGCCAAAGCGATACCGTCCGCCGCCGCCAAGCCGACGCGAACGCCCGTAAAAGACCCCGGCCCCGTCGTCACGGCAACAGCGTCAACATCAGAAAAACCGACATCCGCTTTTTTCAAAACATCCTGCACCATCGGTATCAGCCGTTCCGCCTGTCCGCGCTCTATCTCTTCGACAATTTCGGAAACGACTTTTTCCCCGTCGAAAAAAGCCGCCGAACATGTGCCGTGTGTGCTGTCAATCGCCAGAATCTTCATTTTTCGAACTCTTTTCTTTTACCATTTCAAGCATTTTCAGCCGAAGTCTTTTTTCAGCTTCCTCTTTATCCAAAGTTTCTCCGTTCAGCCATGCCGTCAGCTGCATTTCAAAAGCGTCTTCCGCCAACTGCCGCTTCTGCATTGAAGAAAGAGGAACATCCTCATCCCCCTGTTCAAGCAGGACGCCGGAAAATTCCTTTGCCGCCCGAGAAGAAAGAACGGAAATCAGTTTCTTTTCGCCGTCTTCGGTTTTGACCGTTTTATTTTGCAAATAAAACAGCACCCGTTTTTTCCAATCCTTCGCTTCTGCCGTTTTCATTTCATCCGAAGATAAAACCGTTTTTTCTTTTTGAAAATCCAATTCCGGAATTTTTTTTATCCACCCTGAGGAAAGCGTCAAAATCCGGCTTTTTCCAATCAAATCCGGAGAGCAAAAAAACAAAGCGACATAAAAAAGCACGATACAGACGCCGGCTCTCACCGCGCCGAAAATGCCGCCCAAGGATCTGTCCAGCTTGTTTAAAGAGCTTTTTTTGACAGCACCGATTAAAGAACCGGTAAACACTTTCAAAACAAACCACGCAACGAACATTCCCAAAAGACCGGCGGCGGCCTGTTGTACCGGCTCATACGGAATAAATGCAAAAACGGGACGAAAAACGGGAACAAGGGCATATCCCAGAACACCGGAAAAAACATAAACGGCCAGATTTAAAACTTCGGAACAAAATCCGCGGCTCAGCCCGATTAAAACGGAAAGGCCTGTTAAAACTGCAAGAATTAAATCCGTTTGTTCCATTTATCCGTCAATCCGCGACAGAATCCGCTTCTTCGATACTTTCCAGAAACAGTTTATCCAGTTGTTCGCGTTCTTTTTTATTATAGCCTTGCTTTTCGGAATCAACAGATTTTTCCTCCACCTGCGGATCATTCAGAGCTTCGAACAAATCGTTTTTCTTTTCAGGATCAACCGGTTTCTCTTCCTGCTTTTGAGGGGACTCTTTTGTCGTTTTTTTGTTTTTCTTTTGAGGGGAAGTGTTCAGTTTTTCAATCAACTCTTCGATTTCGTCAGACTTTTTATCCTCCGGCTTGGTCGGATTGTCAAATAAGGATTCGGGCAAATGCTCTTTGACGCTTTCGGTCACGCGTTCCAAATAAGGAAACGCCTTGCTTTTTTTCTGTATCTGTTCCAAATTTTTCGGTGCCAGCGTCATCATCAGAAAGTAAATCAAAACCAGAATGACGACGCCGCGAAGTCCGCCGAAAATAAAGCCCAGAAAATGATCAAGGCGATTCAAAACGCTTTTGCGTACTTTACCCGTGATTTTAGAGCAAACGATTGTCAAAACGACTAATGTCGCAACGGCAACAACCGTCAAAGAAATCAGATTGGCGAATAACGGCTTGTGAACGTATTTCAGCATAAACGGTTCCAGATACGGCATTGCGTAAAAACCGGCGACTCCCGAAACAATCCATGAACCGACCCCCAACATTTCGCTGGCAAAGCCGCGGAAAAAAGACAATACGGCGGAAACGGCCAAAACGACAGCAATAAATATGTCAACACCGCAAATATTTTCCATTTCAAGAATCCCGTTTATCCGACAAACCAAACATATCCAACAATGTTTTTAAATGTCCGATTTCACTTAATCTTAAAACAGTATCCGCTTCTTTTACTGATTTTTTATTAACATGGCGCGGCGGAATCAACGCGCGGGCGAAACCAAGCTTCGAAGCCTCCTTTAACCTTAAATCCGGCTGCGGCACGGCGCGAATTTCGCCGGAAAGACCGACTTCACCGAAAATAACGGCATCCGCCGGAACGGGAATCTGCGACACGGACGACAGCAACGCCGCCGCCACCGCCAGATCCGCCGCCGGTTCGGTAATCCTTAAACCGCCTGCCACGTTCAAATAAATGTCCTTTGTCGACATCGGCAGACCGCATCGGGCTTCCAACACCGCCAAAACCATTGCCAGACGCGAAGAATCCCAACCGACCACCGCACGTCTGGGCGACGTTCCCGCCGGTGCGACAAGCGCCTGAATTTCGACCAGCATCGGACGCGATCCTTCGATCCCCGCATAAACGCAGCTACCTGTCACATTGCCCCGCCGTTCCGCCAGAAACAAAGCGGACGGATTCGGAACTTCAACCAATCCTCTTTCGGTCATTTCGAAAACGCCGATTTCATCCGTCGCGCCGAAGCGGTTCTTCACGCCGCGCAAAATACGGAAGTGATGACCTCTGTCGCCTTCAAAATAAAGCACCGTATCGACCATATGTTCCAGAACGCGAGGCCCTGCCAATGTCCCTTCTTTCGTAACGTGGCTGACCAGAAACAGCGCGAAACCGCGCCGTTTTGCCAGTCTTATCAATTCGTTGCCGCAAGCGCGGACTTGTCCGACCGTTCCGGGGGCGGAATCCATCGTATCGACAAACATCGTTTGAATTGAATCGATCACGACGACATCGGGCGCCTCCCCCGAATCCAAAGTGGCGACGATATCGCGCACGTTCATCGCGGTTGCAAGCTCGACATTCGCTTTTGCCAATCCCAGACGGGCGGCGCGCAGACGCACCTGATCGACGGATTCTTCACCCGAGATATAAACACAGCGAACCGGCGCGCCTTTAATATTGCAGACGGCTGACAACGCCGCTGTCACCTGCAATAAAAGCGTTGACTTTCCTATCCCCGGATCGCCGCCGATCAACAGGACGGAACCGGCGACAAGTCCGCCGCCGCAGACGCGGTCAAGCTCTTTAATCCCCGATTTCAGCCGGAAAGTCGTTTCCGGCACGCCGTCCAGACTGACAAAATTAATCGTCCGTCCGCCTTTGCCGCCGGTTGCTTTCGGCGCGGCCGCCGCAGCGGTTTCCTCCTCGATGATCGTATTCCATTCGCCGCAAGCTTCGCAACGCCCCGCCCAACGCGGATATATTGCGCCGCAGCTTTGACAGACAAATCTGGCCGCGCTCTTTGCCATTATCCCCGAATTTCCATTTGAATGGGCCCCTCCGCCCGACCGTTGATGAATTGTTCAACATACGGATTATCCGAATGATCGATATCGGCAACGTTCCCGTACCAAATGATTTTGCCTTTATACAGCATGGCGACTTTATCGGCGATTTTACGCACGGAAGACATGTCGTGCGTAATCGTAATGCCCGTCGCGCCCAAGTCCTTGACACAGGAACGAATCAAATCGTTAATGACATCCGACATGATCGGATCAAGCCCCGTCGTCGGTTCGTCAAAGAAAATCAATTCGGGATCCGAAGCGATCGCCCGCGCCAACCCGACACGCTTTTTCATGCCGCCCGACACTTCATCGGGATACAGCATTCCGACATCAGCGCTCAAACCGACTTGCGCCAGCTTCTTAATTGCGATTTCCTTCGCTTCGGCGCGCTTCATCTTTTTGCCCTGAATCAGGCCGAACGCCACGTTTTCCCAGATATTCAAACTGTCGAACAGAGCCGCCCCCTGAAACAACATTCCCGTCTGCGCGTTCACGCGTTCCAGTTCTTTGGCGTTCATGCCGACGATTTCTTTTCCATCGACTTGGATCGAACCGGAATCGGGTGTCAACAAGCCTTGAATGCACTTGATCGTCACGGATTTTCCCGTACCCGACCCGCCGATGATGACAAGGGATTCGCCTTTTTTGACTTCCAGATTGACGCCGTCCAGAACGACTTTCCTGCCGAAAGCCTTATGCACGTCCGTCATTTTGACTTTGATTTCATCCGTCATAGCCGCCTCCTATTTGGAAAAGAACAGTTCGGTCAGCATATAGTTGCTGATCAAAATCAAAATCGAAGACGAAACCACGGCATTCGTCGTCGCCTTACCGACGCCTTCCGCGCCGCCTTTGGAATAAAAGCCGTTATAGCATCCCATCAATGTGACGATAAACCCGAACACCGCCGCTTTGGTCATGCCGGAAATAATATCGACCGACTGCATGAAGTTCCACGTATTACGCAGATAGTTCGTCATATTGAAGTCCAATTTGTAAATGCAAATCAGATAACCGCCGTAAATCCCGATGACATCGCCGATCAGCACCAGAACGGGCAACATGATAATGCCCGCCAAAATTCTGGGAACGACCAGATACTTGAACGGATTGGTGGAAAGAGTCGTCAACGCGTCGATCTGTTCGGTCACGCGCATCGTGCCCAATTCCGCCGCCATCGCCGCCCCGACTCGTCCGGCGACCATCAAAGCCGCCAACACGGGCCCCAACTCGCGGGTGACGGTCAACTCGACAACGGAAGCGACAACCCCTTCGGAAGACAAAGTCGACAACCCCGAATAGCTTTGCAAAGCGATGACCATACCGGAAAACATTGTCGTCAAAGCGACAACCGGCAGGGAATAAAAGCCGATTTCGACCATTTGGGAAAACAGCGTTCTGAAATAGAACGGCGGTCGCACGCAAAACGACAGGGACTTCAACGTGAAAATCGTCAGCCGTCCGGTTGAACGCAAAAAGTTTAAAAACACCCGTCCGACGGGAGCAAAAATATTCATTCGACCGCCTTTCATCAATCCAAATAAATGCGGAAAAACCGCTTACTCAAGTTTGTCAACATTTCATAGTCTATCGTTCCGGCGATGTTTGCAACGTCTTTTAACGGCAAGTCCTCGCCGAAAATCTCCGCCATCGGAGCCTGCTGCAATTCCTTAACGTCGATATCCGTCACGTCAACCGTCGTCAAATCCATTGAAATCCGCCCGACGATCGGCGCTTGATGCCCCGCAATCAGAACATAGCCTTTATTCGACAGGCTTCGGGGCAACCCGTCTCCATAGCCAATCCCCAACGTCGCGACACGGGATTTTTTCGTAAAAATGTGCGTCGCCCCGTATCCGACCGTCTGCCCTACCTGAACATCCTGAATTTGCAGAATCTTGACCTCTAGAGAAAGCGCACCGTCATACAAGGCTATCCCCGGCCGCACGACATCCCTGTAAAACCGTTCGTCGTCCAAGCGGCATCCGTCCGTCGCGGACAGACTTTCCTTAAAGTCGTCCGGCAGAATCCGGCGCAGTTTGGCGCAAGCGGTTTCAAACTTTTCAAGCTGTTCCGCATTCATCCCGTTGTCGGGATCGTCCGCGCACGCCAAGTGGCTGACAACCAGTTTGACGTTCAGATACTTGCACTGATCCGGATTTTTTCCCAGCGAGTCAATCTGTCCCGCCGTCAATCCCAAACGGGTCATGCCCGTATCGACGTGCAAAGCGGCGGGCAAAACGATGTCCTCCTTATGCCCCAGATGATTCCAATCGGCGACCTGCCGCGGCGTGGACAATACGGGAATCAGATTATATTTCAGAAAATCCAGCTCCGTATGCGGCAAAACGCCATGCAGAACGTAGATGTCGGCTTCGGGCGCGACTTCCCTTAAAGCAATCCCCTCAAAGACATACGCCGTAAAGAACACGCGGCATCCGGCTTCATACAAAGCCCGTCCGACCCGTTCCGCCCCCAGACCGTAAGCATCCGTTTTCAGAACCGCCGCCACCTGCCTTTTATCGCCGACCTTAGCCTGCATTTTCCGCCAATTGTTGGCGATTTTATTCAGGTCGACTGTTAAAAACGCCCCCGCCTGTTCCGGTGTCATCGGCTAAGCTCCCAGCGCTTTTTCGATTTCGGCCAACACTTGCGCCGTTTTAGACGCGTCGGAACCGCCGGCCTGCGCCATATCGGGACGGCCGCCGCCGCCTTTTCCGCCGGCCGCCGCCGCGCCGATGCGCACCAAATCGACCGCATTGATCTTTGATGTAAGATCGTTCGTTACACCAACAACGACAGACACTTTTCCGTCCGCAACGCACGTCAAAGCGACAACGCCCGAACCGATCTGCTTTTTCATTTCGTCCGCCATGCCTTTTAATTCCTTGGCGGGAACATCTTTCAGCTCGCGGCCGATAAAGGAAATGCCGTTGATCTGTTTTGTCGCCTGCGCGCCGGAAGCGCCGCCGACCGCCAATTTTTTACGCGTATCGGACAATTCGCGTTCCAACTTTTTGCGTTCGTCAATCACGCTCTGAACACGCGCCGGAATGTCCGCGATAGAGGCTTTCAACATTTCAGCCGTCTGCGCCAACAAATCATCGCGTTTTTGAGCATATTCCAACGCCGCCAGACCGGTCAGAGCCTCGATACGGCGGACGCCCGCCGCCAAAGCGCTTTCGGAAACGATGCGGAAGGAACCGATGTCGCCCGTGCGTTTGACGTGCGTCCCGCCGCACAGTTCGACGGAAACGCGGTCTTCTCCGGCGCCCATCGACACAACGCGGACTTCGTCGCCGTATTTTTCGCCGAACAGAGCCATCGCGCCGTCCTTGACCGCCGTTTCAGGCGACATCAGGCGCGTCGTGACTTCCAAATTTTTCAAAATATTGCGGTTGACTTCATTTTCCACCTGCCGCAATTCCTCAAACGTAATTTGCCGCGGCTGGGAGAAGTCGAAACGCATCCCGTCGGGGCGCACCGAAGAGCCCTTCTGCGTAACGTGTTCGCCCAAAATCTTGCGCAAAGCCGCCTGCAGCAAGTGCGTAACCGAGTGATGACGCGCCGTCGCCGCCCGACGTTCTTCGTCAACGGTCATCAAAACGTTCTGTCCGACCTTCAAAGCACCTTTCTTCAAAGTCCCCAGATGAATGAACAGGTCCCCGACTTTCTTCTGCGTGTCTTCGACGTCGAACAAAACGGAATCGGCGATCGCGATCGTTCCCGTATCGCCGACCTGACCGCCGGATTCACCGTAAAACGGCGTCTGATTCGTGATAACGGCCGCTTTTTGTCCTTCGGCGATGGAATCGACGATTTTGCCGTCAACCAGCAAAGAAACGATCTGCCCTTCGGCCTGCGTCATGTCATATCCCAAGAATTCCGTACCGTGGACTTTTTCCTTGACTTCAAACCAGACGGCGTCGGTCGCCGCTTCACCGGAACCGGCCCACGCCTTGCGCGCTTCGGCTTTCTGCCGTTCCATCGCGGCCTCAAAGCCTTTTGTATCAACTGTCATATGCTTGCCGCGCAAAACGTCCTGCGTCAAATCCAACGGAAAACCGTAAGTGTCATACAGTCTGAACGCGATATCGCCGGACAGAACACCGTTTTCGCCGAGCTTGCCCGTTTCCGCATCCAGCAGCTTCAGACCGCGTCCCAACGTTTCCTTAAAGCGCGTTTCCTCCAGACGCAAGGTTTCGGTCATCAAAGCTTCGGCGCGGATCAGTTCGGGGAACACGTCGCCCATATACCGCACCAAAGCCGGCACCAGCCGCCACATAAGAGGTTCCTGACATCCCATCATGTGCGCGTGACGCATCGCGCGGCGCATAATGCGGCGCAGAACATAGCCGCGCCCTTCGTTCGACGGCAGAACGCCGTCCGCGATCAGGAAGCAGGAGGAACGCAAATGGTCGGCAATGATTCTCAACGATGTTTTGAATTCGCCGTAGGGTTCGACTCCCGCCGTTCCCGCGGCCGCGTTGATCAGCCCCTTCAGCACGTCTGTTTCATAGTTGTCGTTCGTGCCGAGCATGACCGCCGCCATACGTTCCAGCCCCATGCCGGTGTCGATACAGGGATGAGGCAGATCAATCAAACGGCCGTCCGCCAGCTGTTCGTTCTGCATGAACACCAGATTCCAGATTTCGACGAACCGGTCGCCGTCCTCGTCGGGAGATCCCGGAGGCCCGCCCTGAATATGTTCGCCATGGTCGTAAAAGATTTCGGAACAAGGCCCGCACGGCCCCGTATCGCCCATCGACCAGAAATTGTCCTTCGTCGGAATGCGGATGATGCGTTCATCAGGCAGACCGGCGATTTTTTTCCATAAATTGAATGCTTCGTCATCGGTATGGTAAACCGTTGCCGTCAGCTTTTCCTTCGGCAGGCCGAATTCCTTTGTCACGACGTTCCACGCGTAATAAATCGCCTGTTCTTTGAAATAGTCGCCGAAACTCCAGTTCCCGAGCATTTCAAAAAACGTGTGGTGGCGCACGGTATAGCCGACATTGTCCAAATCGTTATGCTTTCCGCCGGCGCGCACGCACTTCTGGTCGGAAGCGGCGCGGACGTACGGCCTTTTTTCCATGCCCGTAAAGATGTTTTTAAATTGCACCATGCCGGAATTGGTAAACATCAAAGTCGGGTCGTTGTGCGGCACCAAAGAACTGGACGGCACGATCTCGTGGTCGTTTTTGCGGAAATAGTCCAAAAAAATGCGCCGAATTTCGCCGGTAGTCATCATAAGCTTTGTATCCTGTGGTTAAAAGTTAAATCCTGTCGGCTTGATTTATAGCGCAAATTTCGTCCGGAAACACCTTTTTTTACACTTTAGAATAAAATATTTATACGAAGTGTTGACCTGTCCCGTCAAAAACCGTATTTAAAAAGGAAACGAATAAAGGAAAAGGCTATGGCTTTATTGAAGATTTTAGAGGTTCCGAACCCGATTTTGAAAAAGAAATGCGCTCCCGTCGCGGAAGTGACGGACGAAATGCGCCGGTTAATGAACGACATGCTGGAAACGATGTATGACGCGCCGGGGGTCGGAGTGGCCGCGCCGCAAGTCGGAATTTTAAAACGGATCGTCGTTATCGACGTTACGCGGGACAACGAACCGAAACATCCGTATAAAATGATCAATCCGGTCATTACCGGACATTCCGAAGAAACGCTTATGCATGACGAAGGCTGTCTGTCCGTTCCCGAACAATACGCGCCCGTTGAACGCTTTGAAACCGTCACGGTCGAATACACGGACGAAAACGGCAAAAAGCAAACGCTGTCCGCCGACGGATTGTTAGCCATCTGCATCCAGCACGAGCTGGAACATCTGGAGGGCAAGCTGTTCATCGACCACCTGTCCAAAGTCAAGCGCGACATGATCGTGCGCCGTGTCGAAAAGGAACGCCGCTGGAAAAATTCTCACGCGGAAAATGAGGAATAAATGAAAACGGTCTTTATGGGAACGCCCGACTTCGCTCTGGAAGCGTTAAAGGCTCTGCATCAGCATCACGAAGTCGTCTGCGTCTACACTCAGCCGCCCAGACCGAGCGGCAGAGGTCATAAGCTGACGCCGTCGCCGGTTCAGCAGTACGCCGAGGAAAACAATATTCCCGTCCGTTGCCCGCCGACATTGAAACCGCAGGAGGAAAAGGACGCCTTTTGCGCTTTGGACGCCGATATCGCCGTTGTCGCCGCTTACGGGCTTTTGCTGCCAAAAGTCTGTCTGGACGCTTTCAAATACGGCTGTGTCAACATTCACGGCTCATTGTTGCCGCGTTGGCGGGGCGCAGCGCCGATTCAGCGGGCGATCATGGCCGGCGACAGGGAAACGGGCGTCACTCTGATGAAAATGGATGTCGGCATGGACACCGGCGATATGCTTTTGCAAAGAAGCTTCCCTATCGAAGCGAAAGACACGTCTGAAACCGTTTTCAACAAAATGGCGGCGTTGGGCGCTGAAACGATGCTTGAGGGACTGGAACTGATTGAACAAGGCAAACTGACCGCCGTTCCTCAGCCGGCAGAAGGCGTTACGCACGCGGCAAAAGTCACGAAAGACGAAGGCCTGATTTCCTTCGATATGCCGGCCAAAGAACTGGACTGCAAGATTCGCGGACTTCTACCGTGGCCGGGGGCTTGGTTTTTCCATAACGGGGAACGCATTTCCGTTCTGGACGCCGATCCGGTGGAACAAGAGTTTAACGCTCCGGCCGGAACGGTCTGTGAAAACCTGACAATCGCCTGCAAAACGGGCGGATTGAAATTAAACGTCCTGCGCCGCGACGGAAAGAAAGCCTTGCCCGCCTCTGAATTTTTGCGGGGCTTCGACATTCCGCAAGGAGCCGTCCTGAATGCCGCGTTATAAAATCACGATCGAATACGACGGCACGGATTACGCCGGTTGGCAACAGCAAAAAGACGCACCCTCCATTCAGGAAGAACTGCAAAAAGCGGCGTTCAAATTCTTGGCCGAAGACGTCCTTATCACAGGTGCGGGACGAACGGATGCCGGCGTTCACGCTCTGGGACAAGTCGCGCATTTCGACACGACGAAAACGCTTGAACCGTTCAAGCTTTGCCAAGCGTTCAACGCCCACTTGCGCCCTCAGCCGATTTCGGTTTTGAATGCCGAAATCGTTTCCGATGACTTTCATGCCCGCTTCGACGCGAAAAAACGGTTTTATATCTATAAGATTTTGAACCGCCGTTCCCGTCCGGCGTTATATGTCAACCGGATGTGGTGGGTGCATCAGCCGCTTGATGTCGAAAAAATGCAAGACGCGGCACAAGTCCTCATCGGCAAACACGATTTTTCGACGTTCCGCGCCGCCGCCTGCCAAGCCAAATCCCCGATTAAGACGCTGGATGAAATCCGGATCGAGCGGTACGGCGAGTTTGTTTTCTTTTATTTCTGCGCACGGTCCTTTCTGCACCATCAGGTCAGAAACATCGTCGGCACGCTGAAACTGGTCGGCGAAGGGCTTTGGACGAAGCAAAACGTCATAAACGCTCTGGAAGCCAAAGACCGTAAAGCCGGAGGCCCCACCGCCGCGGCGGAAGGCCTCTATTTCGAAAAAGTCGTTTATTAAAGTTTTTTCAAAAACCGTTCATAAAGTCTTTTTTATCATTTGATTTTAATAAAATCCGCTGTTTTAATAATGATTCTAAAAAGAAAATCTGCTATTTTTATATTAAGTGTTTTTTTATTGTCAGGTTTTTCCGATGGATCAAATTGCTTTTTTAAAACAGCACAAAGAATTTTCCGATGCCGGCGACATGGCCGCTTTAGCCGGTTTGGAAGAACAGGCCTTAACGCACACTTATGAATTTCTTAACGGAGAAATTGCCGCCGAGCCGGAAACGGCGCCGTTGTTTTATTCCTTTTTCAGAACTTTTTCGGATACGAAAAACAAGGATTTAAAAACAGCGTGCGAAAAAGCTTTGGAAAAAGTACAGCCTTTTCTGGATCAATTCGATGAAGAAAACGGATTAACCCGTCTGGATGATTTGACAAAAAGCGTTGTTGAACACAATCTGGCCGCCTTGTCCGTTTACGAACAGCTGAATCCTTTTGAAACAACCGGAAAAGGTCTGAAATTTTCTGAATTTGAAGACTTGTTCCGCCTGACAAGCGAAATCGATATCATAGATTCGGACGGCATCAACAACAAACAGGCGCATACAAACTTTGTCGAAACGCTGATCGATACGGCCAAGCTTCAAACGTTCCTTTCACAAAGCTTATCCGACAAAAAAATCGATGAGCGAATCTACCTTTCGGATTTAAGGCGGAATATGGAAAAAGATTTGGTTTTAATGTTTGCCGCCGATAAAATTCCCGTCGGCGATCCGATTGACGACGAAACCAAAAACAAAATAGAAGCGGAATATCAAAAATTGTTGGAAACGATACGATAAAAAAGGATGAAAAAATGGCACGGCTTTCATTAAAACAGGAAACGATTGAAGCTTTTGCAGCCACCGCTACACAAAATGCAGCGATGATACAGCGCCGGGTGTCCCAAAAAAGAAATAAGGTCATCGATTCCGTTCCCCTTTTGAAAACGGTCAAGGATAAAATAATCCGATTTGACAAAAAAATGACCAATCGCTTTAAAAACAACTATACAAAAATACGCAATATGGTCATGGGAATCAGTAAATACTACATTGCCGGCCAAATCGGCGGTCCCGCTTTGGTCGCTTTGGGAACATACAACGCCGTCAAAGCGTTGAAACCCATGTTCCGTGAAGCGGAGCAACAGCGCAAAGAAGGAAAAGTGACCGGCGTCATCGACTTTATCAAGAAAAATCGAAAAGAAGCTGCAAAAACAATGCTTTTCGCTTCTTTAGGGGCGGCGGTCGTCGCTTGCGGTCTGACGGGTGCGGTCAATGGAAAACTGATTGCGCGGACAGGTATCGCGGCATTGGTCGTAACGCCGGAAATCAAAGCTTTGACCGCGGTAACGAAAAAATGGGTCAAAGGAACCGCCAAACCGAAAGATATCCTGCGGGAAGCCACTACCGTCGGTTTAAGCATAGGAGCATACCTTTCCGGCAGCGGCTGGGGACATCACGATACGTCACTGGAACACCACGGAGCGGCCAGCGTTTCATATTCGGGAGAGGCGCACGGCATTTCCGTCCCGATTTCCAAAGCCGATAAAGCCCCGAAAGAAAATTTGCAGCAGATTCTTTTGAATCATGACAGGCAAAAATCTAAAAATGAAACGTTGATAACCGCTAAAAAAAGGCAAAATACGGAAAGATAAAAAAACGGAGGAAAAATCCTCCGTTTTTTTAAGTTATCGCTTTTGTTAACGACCGGCGCGTCCCTTCAGCATTGTTTGCGTCAAAGCCGCTTCTTTGGCATTCCGCGAACGGGAATGGCCGGCGACCATTTTCATGATCTGCCCCAACTCATCGGGATTCTTCACGGCGATTGTCGGGAAACACGTATCCGATTTATCCGTAATGCGGTTCTTTTCGCCGTTCATCACATGAATGACAAACACGCGGTCGGCCGCGCCTTTTGCCTGAAAATAATCGCGGACGGCTTCAACCATATCGCGATCCGTGCCGTTTTTCGCCAAACTGTCGCACAATACCAGAACGGGGCCGCCCTGTTCAAACGCTTTTTCCAAAAAGCCCGACTTTTCGACACCGTTGCGCTTGCACTGGTTTCTGGAACGAACTTCCATGGAACCGGTCGGCTCCACAGTATAATACAAAGCGTTGTTCGGGTTTTCCGGCGCGTTCGGATTTTTTGTCCCGTCGGGATTTTTGCCTTCCATCACATATTTCATGCGTTGATCGACAAAAGCGAACATCTCTTTGCCTTTTTCAGGCGACGACTCGACAAACTCGGCCAGATTCAGATAGCTCAAATGCTTTTTGTACTCGGCCAAGATATGACCGCGCGCTTCCGGCCAGCGTTCAAAGATTTCTTTTTTCAGCGCCATGACGTTTTCACCGATATAGCGTTCGAATTTCTGTTCCTTAAACGCGTCTTCCTTTGAAGCGGAACGGCATAAAACAGTCGTTTTTCCGTTTTCGACCAACAAACGGCCGTGTCCCGCCACCACGGAAGCGTTTTCAAAATCCTTAACGCCGCCCAGCAAATCATGGAAGGCTCCGTCCGGTATTTTTTCGCCGGTCACGTCGTTGATACGTACATCTTCCCAGTGACGGCCGGTCACAATGTAAAATCCGCTGCCGGATTTAGGCAAATCGGTCAAAGCGCGTCTGATCTCCGGCTGCATATAGCAAGCGGGACGTCCTGTTTCGGCTTTGTTTTCCGCAGCGTATTCCTTGTTGCCTTCCATGCAGGAAGTCTGATCCAAATCCGTAAAAACGCAAACGGGCTTTTGAGCCGCCTGTTTTAAAAGGCGTGTCAAGTTCTGACGTGAAAAAGAATCCATAAAAAACATCCTTTCAAATTTTGTCCAATTTTCGCATAAAAACTTATTTTTATCAACGTTAAATTTTTTTTAAGTCCGAAGAGTCAGACTTGATTGAAACAGAACGGAGTCTTAATGACGCAGAATCAATCCAAAAGAGCGGTTGCCGTCGCTTTGAAACACGATCCGGAAAAAGGCGGAGTGCCTACCGTAACGGCCGGCGGATACGGTCATTTGGCCGAAAAGATTTTGGAGCTGGCTTTTGCCGCAGGAATCAAAGTACGTCAGGACGCCGATTTGGCCGAGATTCTGGCCGCTTTGGATTTAGACAGCGAAATTCCGCCCGAAGCGTTCGCCGCCGTTGCCGAAATTCTGTCTTACGTTTACGAACTCAATGTTTCCGTTGAAAAGGGGTTTGTCCTGTCATGACATCAATAGAACACATTCAAATCGAATTGGATAAAGCCGATGCCTTGCTGACTGCCGCCGCGGATTTGATAAACGGCGGACGGATCGTCAGCATTTCTTCATTGAAAGACATTGTCGGCAATATCTGCCGTTTGATAAAAGAAGAAGGATACGCGGACTGCCGGACGCTTAAACCCGTTTTGACCCGATTATCGGAGCAAATGGATCAACTTCGCACGATTATGGAAAAACAACTGGAAAAAGACGACTCACCTCTTGCCAAAGGATGACTATGGAACACGAAGCTTCTTTTTTATCCGCTTTACTCGGACTGATTTTTGTTCTGGGCGTTATTTTTTTATTGACCTATTTGTTCAAACGGTTCGGAACACGATGGATAACGGGGATATCCTCCTCTGTAAAAAAATCGGAGATCAATATCTTGGATCTGCGTGTCATCGATCCTAAAAACCGTCTGGTTCTGTTTCGTCTTCGCAATAAGGACTATTTGGTTTTGACCGGTGAAACGAATTGCGTTGTCGATTCTTTTCTCTGCGAAGATCAGGAGAAACCGCATGACAACATTTAAAAAGCTTCTCTTTTTCGTTTTGCCGGTCATGACGGCCGCCGCACCGGCGTGGGCGCAAAGCATCAATATTGATTTGGGCGATTCCGGCGGTTCGTCCACGGCGCGCATCATCCAGCTGGTTTTACTGATGACCGTTTTGTCCGTCGCGCCCAGCATTTTAATCATGGTGACCTCGTTCACCCGTATCGCGATCGTTTTTTCCATTACGCGACAGGCTCTGGGAACATCGCAAACGCCGTCCAACATGATTTTGGTCGCACTGGCTTTGTTCATGACCGGATTCATCATGACGCCGACGTTTGAAAAGGCATGGGATACCGGCATCTATCCTCTGATTGAAGAAAAAATCGAAACGAAAACGGCGGTGGAACGTACGGTTCAGCCGTTTAAAGAATTCATGTTAAAAAACGTCCGTGAAAAAGATTTGCAGTTGTTCATGGATATATCCAAAACGCCGCAAGTCGAAAAACCGGAAGACACGCCTTTGACCGCTTTGATACCGGCGTTTATGGTCAGCGAGCTGCGCCGCGCTTTCGAAATCGGATTTTTGATCTTCGTTCCGTTTTTGATTATCGACATGGTCGTCGCGTCCGTTCTGATGAGCATGGGGATGATGATGTTGCCGCCGTCCATGCTGTCCATGCCGTTCAAGTTGATTTTCTTTGTCCTGATTGACGGTTGGTACATGCTGGTCGGCAGTCTGGTCAAAAGCTTCGCGACCTGAACAAGCCGTAAAAAAACGCCCCGCCGATTTTTTCGACGGGGTGTTTTTTTAACGCAGGGAAACTTATCTGCCGCCCTGTCTATTCATCGCCATCGCGGTACTTAAGAAATCAACCCAAGCATTCTGCGGCGGACGTTCGACCTGTCTTTCGTCGAAATACGTTCTGCCGTTGAAATTCGTGCAAACCGACTCGCGAATGATGTGGGCCGGCATCCACGGTGTTTTACGGTCGTTGTTGTGGTAATACTGAATAACGGCCTTTGTGCGGGCGATATCCTTATCCGGCGATTCCTTCATGGATTCTTCCAGCTTATCCGATACGTCCTTATATCCGTTCGCGTTGAACAATTCCATGACCTTCGGGTTCTTTTCCTTCATTTCATAAGCGAAAAGAGCCTGTGTCGCCGTCACGTCGGCCTGACGGATTATTTTGAAAAAGCTTTTGTCAAGCGGAGATTCTTCCGCCAACATATCCCAGTTGTTCTGCCTGTCCTGTCTTCTGTGACACGCCGCCTGAATGATGCACAGCGCGGCACCTTCTTCGGAAATGGCGGGATTCATAATCAGTTTTCTGTGCATTTCATCAAAACCGGAGATGTTTTGCGCGGTCGGTTCAAAAACGACTTCACATCCGGTTTTTTCCAAATAATCCACGCACTGCTTTCCGATGTCACTTCCCCGCATCATCGTTTGAATACGGTTCAGACGCGCTTTTTGGGCGGTATCTGCAGCGACTTTATATTCCGGTCTACCGCGCCGCCCGTTTAAAAAATCTAACGCTTTTATAGAAGCATCGTTTGAAAAAGGCATAATCCCCTCCTGTGTAAAAATATTCAATAGAGTACTATTGTAGACAAAAACGTGTATGAGTCAATTAAATTCGCGGGGGGGTAGAAACAACTTAACATATTGAAAAATAATGTTTCTTAACGGTTTATGTCCAAAATACACCCTGTTTTCAGAAATATTGTCATCAAAAAGTCATAAAAAAGCCCCCCGAACGGGAGGCTTCTTTTCGATTGAATGTCAACGCTTAAAACGCATAGGAAAACGTCGCTGCAAAATTCAACGAGCTTGTTTTGTCGGATATTCTGGTTCCCGCCCACAAATTCAGCTGGCAATCGCGCGTCAATTTTGTTTTAAAGCCCAATCCGGCATTCAGGAAATCCTTATCCGCTTCTGTTTCAAACGACGCAAACGTCGTTTTAGTTTCATCCGCCGCGAAATAAGCCGAACTGTGCAACGAACCGCCGCTGAGAAGACGTTGATATCCGATATCCGCCGTCAAAACCGATTCCGAAAAAGTATAACCGAACGTTATCCCCGGAGAAACACTGACCGACGTATCATCTATCGCTTTCAGACCGATCGCCGATATAACGCTGCCTTTTTCCTTATAGGCGTCCTGATGAAGATAACTGACATCCGCCGACAGATAGGAACGGATATGGAAAGAATAATCCCGATACGGTACCTTCATGAAATCGTATCCCAGATTGACGTTAAATTCCGCCGAATATCCGTTAAAATCGGCTTTGTTTTTGGTTTCCATTCCGGCCAGCGTCATATTCTTTTCGGTATTATACTGTTGGAAGCCGCCCATCGTCAGAGTATTCAACGTCATGCGCCCGAATCGCGATGCGGTATAGAAACCCGCCCTATAATCGCGAAGATCGACTTTATTATTATCCTGACTTAATTTCGCGGAAGCCATTCCCGCCGTAAAACCGAACATGAATTTTTCCGAAGTTTCATGGTCGTATCCGAACATGACCCCGACGGATCTGGTCGTTGAATCATTCCGACCGACAGAAGCGTCTCCGTCCTCTTTGGTGACGCCGCCCAGAATTTGCCCCCACACTTTCTGATTTTTCAGCGTACTACCGCCGGAACGCCCGCGATAATAGCCCCCTTGGAACCGCTGCATGGGAACATGCGGATGGTAAAGCGTTCCCGCGTCTTTGACCATTGAATTGGTGAACAGATGCGCATAAACCTGCGATGACATGACTTTTGTCAAAGGCAGCTGTTCGTTCAGAACGGGCATGGCTTTAGAACGCAACAAATTGACCTGTTCTTTCAATTCCTGCGGCGTATAGAAATAAAACCTGCCGAAATCCGCTTTGCCCTGATTCATATAAATGTCATCAATGGCTTGGATAATCTTGTGTTCATCGGGTGTGAAAGAAGACGTGGACGCTTCCTGCGACATTGGAATGAAATCTATCGTCGCGGTTATCTTATCCGCTTCCTGATGCGGCATCGCCACAACAAAATCGGTCAGATACGTCCACGGTTCAAAACCGCTGAATCCCGCCAGCGTATCAAAGTTGATGACCGTAACGACATCGCCTTTCTGATACGTTTTGTTTCCGGAGGATAAAACCAGTTTTCCGCCCGTAATGTTTAACGTATCGACCGTCATTGCATAGGGGGTCGTTGTGTTTGATTCCAAAAGGATGTTCCCTGCAGAAGTCAATGTTCCGCCAATTGTCATCGACGTACCGATGGTTCCTTGAGCGCTGCTGGTCACGTTTCCGGCGATCGTTCCGCCGCCCTTTATTATGCCGTCGTTTGTCACACCGCCGGAAACGGTCAGCGTATTTGCGACATTCATATTTGCGGAAGCGTCATTATGAATCGAACCGGTAAAATTAACATTTCCGTTTATTGAAAATTGAGAACGGTTTTCCAAATTGCCCGTAAAATTTCCGGCAACCGTAAATGATCCCGTATTGGTTACGTTAGCGGAGGCACTGTCTTTAATCCCCATCGTTCCCGAGTTGGTTATGTTTCCGGTCACACTGCTGGAATCAAGCCCTATTGTTCCGGAATTGACCAGATTTCCGCCTATCGTACTGGCGTTTTTGACAAGCATCGTCCCTTTGTTTTCAACCGAAGCCAAAGCTCCTTTGTCAACCGTCATTGTCGCCGCCGGATCGACCCCGATCGTCCCTGTTATACTGCCGTTTTCACTAACCGTAAAAGTACCGCCCTTTACAACCATATCTCCCGAGATGGACGCATTGGCGGCAATGGATCCGCCGTTGGTAACGGTCACCGTCCCCGCAGTAAAAGAAGCCCCCGTTGCAACGGTCAGCGTATTTTGCGTCAAAGCAGCAGAAACGTTGTTGTTGCTGTCAGCCGCAATTTCCGTTTTTCCCGTACCGGCCGTATCAATGATTGAAGTATCAATTATCACTTCTCCATTCAGCTTTAATGTTCCGCCATTATTGATTCCGATTGCATTTTCACCATTGATTTGAACATTTGTCAGAGACAATGTGCCCTGATTGGTGATGACCGTACTGAAATTAGCGAATAGCACATCCTTTATACTCAAACTTTGACCGCCGCCAACGGTTATTCCCGCATGAGTTTGCCCGTTTATCGTGACGATGCCGCCGCCTGTTTTGAAAATATGAAGAGCCGTCCCTCCCATCGCCCCGAGATTCTGCTCAATATCTTCACTATCTCCCAAAACATAAGCACGCTCGCTTGCCGTAGAAGCCACCGCTGAAGCCAATGTGGCTTCGGCCCCCGTTTTAACATTCAAAACACCTTCGGCATCTTTTACATACGCAATCAGATATTTATTCCCTGTCCCCAGCCCTGTAACCGTCAAATCATCCGCCGAAAGTTTGACATAATCTTTCAGAGTGTCTCCCACCACCGGTATAGTGGTCGACGCCCCCTCCATCGCTCCTGAAAATTTGATTGAATCGATAATCAAAAAATGGTCATTCGCATCAACATTCATCGCTGAAAGTTTGTCTGCCGATCCAGCACCAGTCAAATTTATATCCAACGAAAGAGGAATATCGCTGTTCAATGTCAAACTTTTGAAAGCGTCATATTCTTTGATTTCGTTGTTTTGAAGATTGAGTTTGACCTTATCCAACGTGACAGCCGCATTTTTAATGTCATTGAATAAATAGAGCGTGCCGGTTTCATCGCCCGTGAAATTGACCGAATAACCGTCAACCCCGTTGATATAATCGTACAAGGTCGCTTCGCCCTCATTTTTTATGGAAAAAGTCAGCGCGGCGGAAGCGGAAGACGCATAAATCGCCTCATAAGCCTTAGTTCCGCCATCGTCTTTTGAGATATAGTTTCCGGAAAACACCATTGATGTGTTATCGGCAACAAAGTTTAATGAAGAATTCGTATAAATCGCGCCGCCGTGCGCATCCGTTCCCTCTCCGGCAACTACCTGAGCATAGTTTCCTATGAAACTGCCGGTGATCGCACCTATCGTCCCGTTATTATAAACCGCGCCGCCGTATGCTTTGCCGGCTGCGCTGTTCTTTACATAGTTTTCGACAAAATCGCCCGTAACCGTTCCTAAAGTCCCATCGTTATAAATTGCGCCGCCATAACCTTCTCCGCCGGCTCGGGTAATCGTGTTCGCGATAAAATCGCCGGTGATATTGCCGATAACAGATTGATTGTAAATCGCGCCGCCGTATGCTTTGCTGTTGCCGTTTTGAATGTTGTTTTTGATAAAATCACCTGTAATGTTGCCGATACGCGCCCCTGAAGAGGATTCGGAAAAGTTCGCTATCGCACCGCCGGCGACATTTTGATTTTCTTTTTCGGGTTTTGCTTTGGCATAGTTGGCAATGAAATTCGCCGAAATAGTCCCTATTTCGGCAACATCCCAGTTAAAAATCGCGCCGCCGTAAACTTTTGTATTTTCTGTTGCGGCCGAAGCGGATAAATCAACATGGTTTCTGACAAAATTACCGCTGATAAGACCGATTTTTCCCGTTCCTTCAGCACCGCCCTGATTGACAATGGCCCCACCGTAAGCGGTCAAAGCGTCATCTGCCGTCGAAACGGCATAGTTATCTATAAAATCGCCCGAAATAGTACCTATCGTGTTCGTAAAATTATAAATCGCGCCGCCTTGACCGTCCGTTGTATAGTTGGCTATAAAATCGCTGTTAACGGAACCTATGGTATAAGCGCCCGCCGTGCTGGTAAAAGAAATCGCGCCGCCCATTGTGTCGCCCGATATATTATAAAAATCCCCTGACACATTATCAGCATTGCTTTCAATGACCTGTCTGATCAAAGACGGAGATGCGTAATGCGCATTTATCGGTACTTCATTTATAGTAAACGAATAGGTTTCCCCCCCGCTTCCGAAGCTTGTTTGACTTATGACCTGATACTGCGAGCTGTCAAAAGTAACCGCAGTAATCCCTGAACCGGAATCAGAATAACTGTAAACGGAAGACGGCAGTTTTGCGGGATCGTATTTAAAATATCCTGCCGGTGCCGGAACGAAGAAAGTATAATCGCTTGCCGTTCCCGCAATAAGCGCGGTGGCTCCTATATTCGCCAGATTTACCACCGCATCGTTCAATTCCGGCGAGCTTTCATCCGGCGTGAAATAGTATGTTGTGCCGTTGATAACGATTTGCGCCGTATGTTCGCCTTTTTCCGTCGCCAACACGTAATTTTTATGTTCATTATTCAAATAATCTGTTGCAGATTCCTTCAACACATTGATTGTCGGTTGAATCTCTTCCTCCGCCTTTGCCGTCCCGACCGTTATAAAAAACGCGGCGTTTATCAATGCGCACTTCAACAAAACCGTTCTATACCGTGCGGTTAATTCTTTAATTGTCGTTTTTGTCTGTCTCATGGCGAACACCTTAAAAAATATAAAAGCAACAAAAGCCGGCCACTGTTGCTTAAAGAAACTTTTCCACTGTTCTAAATGATAGATATCATTTGTTAAAAATTTCTTTTCCGACAAACCGTAAAACCTTTTTTCGCCGGATATTTTTCCCTTTATTTGAAAAAAGACTTGATATCAAACGCCGTTCGGTTTAAAAAATGGCGCAGTGGTCTCGTAGCTCAGCTGGATAGAGCAACAGCCTTCTAAGCTGTGGGTCCCGCGTTCGAATCGCGGCGAGATCACCATTAAGAAGCCCTTGATTTTCAAGGGCTTTTTCTTTTCCGGACGTTTTGATGAAACGGCGAAAAACAGAACTTTTCTATCACTTTTCTATCACGTTTTTGTTTTTCTCAAAAAAATAATAGAAAAATTTGATGCGAATCACATCTTTCGTTCTCCCGGAAAAACGGAATTTGGGAAAATAGGGAATCAAAAACAAACGAATCTTTGGAAACACTATCTTTTTCTTGTTTTTCTTATTGGGAAATTTAATGGAAAACTCGGAAATCTCGTTTCAGGTATAAAGAAAAGGCGCGTCCGAACGGACACGCCTTTATCTGTTTTTGAACCGGTTATTAGTTCAAAGCGTCTTTCAGACCTTTACCGGCTTTGAATTTCGGCTGTTTGGAAGCCGGAATCTTGATTTCCGCACCCGTGCGCGGATTGCGACCGGTCGAAGCTGGACGTTTCGTCACGCTGAACGTGCCAAAGCCGACCAAACGAACTTCATCGCCTTTCTTCAAGGTCGCGGCAACCGTATTCAACAAGGCTTCCGTCGCCCGTTCGGAATCAACTTTCGTCAAACCGGTGTTCTTCGCGATTTCAGCCACTAATTCTGCTTTGTTCATAATGCAACTCCATTTCAAATATAAACAGAAGCACAGATTATCCTTTTTTCAAGGTTTAAGCAAAGCCTTTTCTTGATTGTCAATTCCCTGCCGCCTAACGGAAGAAAAACGGTTTCCCCGACTTTCGCTCCGGTGTCGTTGCAAGATGGGTGATACCCCTCCGTTTTTCTTGGAATATGACAATCGCTTTCTTCTCTCCGACGAAGCACCTCGAAAGGGTTTCAGGCGCGATGCCAAAAACCCTTTAACAAGTGCTTTTTACAGAGAAGGAGCTTTCAAAATGACTGATAAATTCGACATCATCGAAACCGTTTCAAACACCATCATCGAACATTTGGAAAACTTTTCCGGCGAATGGGAAAAGCCGTTTATTTCCTCTTTTGCCCGGAACATCACGACAAAAAAGGCTTATCGCGGCATCAACATTCTGATTTTGAACTTTGCCGCTTTGTTCAACGGTTTTTCCTCGTCCGTTTGGGGAACTTATCGCCAATGGCAGGATAAAGGCTATCAGGTCAAGAAAGACTCAAAGGCGACGACCATCGTTTTCTGGAAACCTCTTTCCTATAAATGCGAAGTCGAAAACACCGAAACCGGCGACATCGAAGAAGTCGAAAACCAGGCTTTTGTCGCCCGCGCTTATTCCGTGTTTAACGGTTCGCAAGTCGAGGGATTCGGCGAAGACATCGAAAAAGCCGAATTTAGCGTTGAAAAGGACGTGATGGCGTTTTTTGAAAACACGGACATCTCTTATTTTTACGGCGCGACTTTGGCAGGCTACGACCCGAAAAACAATGTTGTCTTAATGCCGGAAAGAAAAGACTTCAAAACGGAAACCGGCTTCGTTTCGACTTTGGCGCACGAAACAATCCACGCGACCGGACACAAGAACCGCTTAAACCGGGATATGAAAGGCCGTTTCGGAAATGAATCCTACGCCTTTGAGGAACTGATCGCCGACATCGGCGCGGGATTTGTCGCCGGATATTTGGGTTATGACTATCAATTCAGCAAAAACAACCTTGCTTACTTGAAATCTTGGCTCAAGGTTTTGAAGAACGACAAAAAGGCGATTTTCAAAGCCTGCTCCGAAGCGCAAAAGGCTTTTGACTATCTGCTGACATTCCAGGAAATCGGACGGGAAGCGGCTTGACCGCTTCCCTCAAAAGAGGAGGAAGAACAATGAAGATTGCTTTTTTCAGACTGACGATTTACGGCGCGGACGGATACGAAAAAGAACATTTCGACTTTCACAGCAAAGCCGCACAACTGTCCAAATTTTACGAACTGATCGCGCAGGGATATAAGCGCGACGACTTGGAAAAAACGACATATTACTTCTAAAAATTCAGGCGGATACGATTCTGTATCTGCCCCGTTTTTCGCCCGATGCCATGCCCGATTGCTTCGCAATCCGCCCGAAAAAAGAATTTCTTTTACGTTTAAACGGATTTTTTTATTCTTTTTTTGAATTTTTTAATATCACTTGTTTCGTTTGTTTTATGAATCATTTTATGACAGTTCGGGCATAAAACAGCAAAATCAGAAGGAGTTACTACCCTTTCTTTTCCAATATCCAAATTACAGAAAGGTTTTAAATGATGTAATTCTATATATCCTCTGCCTATTTCACCATATATTTCTTCCATTTTTCTGCCACAGGCTTCGCATGTTGTTCCTAATTGTTCAATTATTTTTTTACGTATTTTTCCAGAAATACGACCTTCATAAAATATATGCTCTTTTAATTTCTTTTGTTCTATATATTTTTGAGCTTGTTCTTCCATTGTTTGTTTATCAAGCTTTCTGTCATCTCCTAAAATCCAAAAATGGAGTTTAGCTTCTTTATAAGAAGGAACTTCAAAAATCGTTTTTAAAAGAGATTCTAATTTTTTGTTAGTTTTGTATCCGCATTTTAAAATCTCGTCTATTTTTTTAGAGGTTCTTGTTCCATCTTTTTCATCATTCATTTTATGTTTTTTGTAATCATTGTTCTTGTATCCGACAAATCTACTAGGAGCTAAAAGCCATTTATCACAATTATCGTCATAATAAGCGACATAGGCTCGCCCTCGCTTCATAAGATTAAAAGCAAAATCAGATAAAGTTTTATCGGAAGAAGCAAGATACTCATACAGTTTTTCTATATTTCTTATGATGTCGCTTTGCTTTTTTACAAAATGAATTTTTGTCATAGATTTTTCCTTAACAGTATTTTTCTTAAGTAAGTGGACAATAAATTTTCTTGATTGTCAATTCCCTCCGCCTGACGGAAGAAAAACGGTTTCCCCGACTTTCGCAATGCTGCAAGACGGGCGATACCCCTCCGTTTTTCTTGGAATATGACAATCGCTTTCTTCTCTCCGACGAAGCACCTCGAAAGGGTTTCAGGCGCGATGCCTAAAACCCTTTAACCAAGTGCTTTTTACAGAGAAGGAGCAAGACAATGACCGATAAATTCGACCAAGCCTTAAACGAAATGAAAACGACCCTTAAACCGTTTATGCCGGTTCGGCAGGCTCAAACCCTTATCGACAATCTGTATCATTCCGAGGAAGCCGGAGCGTTCGCGGACATTATCCTGAACCTTGCCGAGCGAATCAAAACGATGCCGCAAGTCTATGAAACGGACGGACAAGGCAAAAACGCTTTGGCTCAACTGCACTATTTTGTCGGTTCCTATGACGGCTACATCGTCGAAAAAGACACCGCCGAAAAGCAAATTCAGGCGTTCGGTTGGGCGAGTTTCGGATATGGTTTCGAGGCCGGATACATCTCCGTTGACGAACTTTTGGAGCTTGCGGAATTGGATTTATTTTTTACGCCTTGCCCTGTCGGTCAGGTCATCAGGGAGGATTGAACAATGTTGTATTGGGATTTAATCGAGGAGTTTTTACCCGACTTTGAAGAACGCAAAGATGTTGAGTTTTCCACCGCTTTATTTTGTTTCATTCACGGCGGGGAAGTGGCGGAGAAATATCGGGAAACGATGCAGGAACTTGCAAGAAACGAGCAACTGGCAGAGTTTTTCTATTCAATGGAAAAACATTTCTTGAACCAAGCCTTTGATGCTTATTTTCAAAAAGAGATTCTCCCGAAAATATCCGATATAGAGAAAGAATACGGCTCCGAATAGAGCCGTATTCCCCGAAAAAAATCGGTCGCCGCACACGCGGCGACACCGTTTGAATAAGCCGTCAACAAAGGGCGGTTGGGCGGGCGCGGTCAGTTTTTAGGCTGTTTCAGGGCTGTTTGAGGCTGATTCGCAAGGGATTGATTCTTTTGAGGGCTACTTTTTTGCAGGAAAGCCTTTTCGTCCGACGAAAAGAGCGAAAAACACCCCGCCAACCCGCCCTTGAAATCGCCCTCAAACAGCTGTAAAATTTCTTTCGTCACACACGCTTGAACGACTTTATTGCGAGGCTAAAAATGCCAATGTTGCGTAAATCGTTCAGAATAGAAAAAGAAATCTGGGACGCGCTCGTTGCCGAAAAACAATGTCCGTCCCGCCTGATCCGGTTGTTCATTCTTGCGGGGGTTCATCAGATGAAAATCCCGCATTATGACGAAATTTTGTTGCTGACAAAGCTTGAAGAACAAGCCCGAAAAGTCGGCGTCAACACCAATCAAGCAGTCCGCGCTTTGAACACGACGCTGATAAAAAAACAATCTCTTGAAGAAAAAACTTTGCGGGATTTACAGCAGGTTTGCCGTGAACTTCACGCGCTCCGGGATAAAATCAACAAACTATTGGCGGCGTATTATGGCGAATAAACGGAACTGGCTGGACGAACATATCCGGGGGATATACGTCGAACGTCAACGCTTCCCGGTTCACTATTCGCCGCCCGCAAAACAGAGGGCGACGCTTTCTTTCAAAGTGCCGCCGCCGGAAGCGATGGTTAAAGTCGCGTTCTATGTGAAATCACCGACGGGAGCGAAAAACATCGCTCATTATATCGCGCACGGCTCGGAAGGAATGGAGAAAGACGCCCGTGTTTATGACGACGAACGGCGTCTGATTCCGACCGAAAAGCTGAACGAAGCGATAGACGCTTATGATCTGGAACAGCGGCGGAAAAACGGGAACGCGATGGTTCACCTGATCGTATCTTTCCCGAAAAGAATGAACATCAGCGAGGACGAAGCCTATCGGTTTATAGAACGGTATATGGAGCCTTTTGCGGAAAGAGGGTATCGGTATTTATACGCCGTTCATACGCATCAATCCGCAACACACGGACACATTCTGTTGAAAATGTCGAACGGTCGGGAGCGGTTGCGGTTCAAAAAAGCGCAACTTCAAATGCTCCGGCAACACCAGGTCGAAGTCGCCAAAGAGTTCGGTTGGGAGATGCAGGCGACACGGTTTCAGGACAGAGATTTTTCTCTGACAAAGATGGTTATTCCGCGTAAGCACAAAACGATCCGGCAGCTCCGTGAGCTTCACGAACAGAGAAGATCGGCGGAACGGGAAAGGTAAAAACAGCTTGACTTTTTAATAAAAATAATCACAATTTGTTGTATCTTGGATCGAGTTGATTGTAAACCGGCAGGGAATTATCCCTGCTTTTTTTATTTGAGGTAAAAATGACGGTAAGTACAACAACAAACAAAGTGGCTTATATCGGGAACGGGGTTGCGACAACATTTGCAATCCCGTTTCCTTTTTTGGAAAGGGAGCATTTAAAGGTCAGACAACTTTTAAACAACGTGCAGACGGAAAGGACGGATTGGACGGTTTCGGGCGGGAATATGGTTTTTGCGACGGCTCCGGCGGATGATGCGCAAATCGTGATTATGCGCGAAGTGCCGTTGACGCAGGAAACGGACTATCGGGAAAACGAGGTTTTGCCGGCTGAAACGCTTGAACGCAATTTCGACAAGCTGACAATGCAGATTCAACAGCTGAAAGAGCAGGCGGAACGGGCGGTAACGGTGGACTTATTTTCAGCTTCTGATCCATCTGTATTAGTAGATAAAATTGAAAAACTTTACCGTATCAAAGACGAGATAGTTGTTGCGGCTCAAAACATCTCATCGTTGACGACAGTTTCGGACGATATTTCTTCTATTCATACCGCGGCTACTCACATATCTGCTATTACTGATGCGATAAATCAAGCAACACAAGCCTCCAGCAGTGCCAATAAAGCCCGAATCTGGGCAGAAGGAACGGATGAGGAAATCGTGTCTGTCAATGGAATCCATTCCGCAAAAAGATGGGCGGAAATTATGGATACGACGGAATTTAACAAAACGTACACAGCAAGCCGTGTTTTGTCTGTTCCACAAAACATAAAAATTTCTCTGACGGCAGGAGTTGTAAAACTAACTGCAGGAAGTGTCGTTTATGATGGGAACGGTAACAATATGAGGCTTCAGCAAGACCTTTCTTTAAACGGTGGATTTCAAGGAAAAGGACTGCTGGTTGTTTCAAAGACGGGTCATTTGTGGGAAATGGATTTAACACATGTCTTTTCCCAAACAACAGAACCGGCGGCTCCGTATCTTTGGTATAATCCGAACACCAAGATAACAAGATTTAACGATAATTTGGGAACGGTCGGCGAAGTATATTTGCCATGCGCGCAAGTTGCCTATTTGGGCTCGTCTTATGTTCAGATAGATCGAGTATTCAACGGAATCGGTTGTATTGCTTCAACCGTATTTGTTTTGCCTCATATCAAAGGACAGGCCTTACAATCAATCAGTTCGGACGGTACTTGTTCTAATACGATATGGGAAACAAGTGGTGTTCAGACAGTCGCAGTAAATAATACGCTTCATCTTGTTGTTGATGCGAACGGGATGCTGAATACGAAAAGCACTTTTAATGTTTTTTCCGATATTGGTTTCACAGACTTAGGAATAGTCGTTGTCAGCGGAGGATCGATTGTTTCGATGCCGAGCAGAAGTATAGATACAATCAATACATATCCAACCTCTGAACTGGCCAAAATGGGAATGCCCGGAAGCAAAAGGCTTATTGTAGTAACAGGTGCTTCTTTCGCAACCTACATCGCCCCAGCAAACGGATTTTTTACAATTTCCGGAACAGTTGAGGTGAATAGTTTTGCCTTTGTGGATATTGAGAACCTCTCAACTTTTATCAAAGATTCCGATCATTCTTATACGTTAGGCTCAACTATATCCGCTTATATTCCGGCAAAAGCGGGAGAAAGCGTCCAAATCGCTTACGGACAAACTACACCAGTTGTTTCATTTATCTACGCAGAAGGAGAAGAATAATGTATAAAGGCTATCAGAACGGAAAATTAAAGTTCATTTGGAATGAAAAAGAAAAACAACCGTCTTTGATAAATTTGGAAAAAGTGGAAATAGACAATGAACATACCATCAACGATTATGTTCAATACCACAAAGAGTTTATTCTAAAAACGGATTATCCTGTTCCTGTGGAAAACGAAAACATTCGTCAGAAACGCCAAGAGCATTTTGTTTTAGAAACGGATCCTTTGAAGTTTGATATGGATGAACTCCGTGTTCGTTATGAGCAAGAAGCAGATGAACAAAAGAAAACAGAACTTTTAAAAAAGATAGGTCTGTTGCGGGAAGAATGGTTGATTAAAAAAGATCGAATTCGTGAGGAGTTTCCTTTTATAGAAAACAAACCTTAACGATAATAGAATCAATGGTTAAATATTTAGCCGACAGCACTGATAATTCGTGCTGTCGGCTATGATTTTTAATATATAAGGATTCAACGAAAAACTTTTTTATAAAATGGTTATCTTTTATTGATTTTTTCTAAATTTGGCTTTCACGATGATTTTATACAATTTTTTCTTTTTTGATATTCTCTTTTTCAGCTTCCCAAAAGAAATCATTTTTA
Organism: Alphaproteobacteria bacterium; assembly: GCA_017539865.1. Taxonomy (GTDB): domain Bacteria; phylum Pseudomonadota; class Alphaproteobacteria; order CAAGCB01; family CAG-977; genus UBA11549. Next base: position 6,570 of record JAFYCE010000101.1, on the reverse strand, counting down.
AAAATGAGTAAAAAATGTATTTTAAGAAGACTGCTTTTTTTTGCTTAATGAAATCATACTCTTTTGAATACGTTTTTTTTAATTCTTCACAAAGAGGCTTATTACAGTCAATTTTTTGAATAAATGTCATCAATGTGAACAAAAACGTATCTTCTTCATCGCATAAAAAAACACGTTGTTTTTCTTTCAGAAAACGAAGATAAGCCAGTCCGCATTTTTCAAACCATTCTTCGGTTTTCATCATGCCTGTCCAAATGCCACCTTTATTCCGGCGATAAACAGCCATCACATCCGGCAGGAACGCTATTTTCCCTGTTTGTGCGTGCAGTAAATGCAGAAACCAGTCTGCCGGTAAAATCCCGCTCGGAATCGAATCCAAAGAATCTTGATGAAAGCGCCATCTGTAAACAACAGAGTTTGTTTGAATGAAATTATGATCCAACAAATCTTTTAGTGATAATTCTGTTTTATATAAGCGATATTTATCTTCCGGAAAAATTTCATCCGGTAAAGAAGCGTCGTTATAATGAACTGTTACAGGATGAAAGCAAACAGAAAAATCAGGGTGAGCATCTAAAAAATCGACTTGTTTTTGCAATTTTAAAGGATCTGTCCAATAATCATCACCCTCACATAAAGCAACATATTGACCGCGAATCATCGGAAAAAGAATGTCTTTGCCGATTTCTTTCTTGCCCCATTGATTTTCTGTCTGATAGACACAGCGGAATAAGTGAGGATATTTTGCTTCGTATTCCCGGATAATATCCGCCGTTTTATCCGTCGAAGCGTCGTCGTTAATTAAAACTTCAAACGGAAAATTTGTCTTTTGCATCACGAAACCATTCAAACATTCGCGAATGAATGGTTCTTGATTATATGCTAAGCAAATAATAGAGAGTTTTATATTTTTCAAATTTCCCCTCCGAGCATTATTTTTACTTTTTCCACAGTTGTTTTTATTGCTTCGCTTTCGTCCACATAAAAACCGCTTGTATCGCTGCGAATGATGCCGTTTTCGTTCAGGAAGCACGGCAGGCTTAAAGCGGTGTCTGTATGACCGAATTCTCCGTTTAAGGGACGGGTCAGGGGAACGCAAATCGTGTGTCCTTGCTTGATTTCGTTGATGATATAGGCGACGCAGCCGGCAATGCCGTAATGCGTGTGACCTTTGCCTTTGATGATGCTTGCCCCCATATCGGCAATGCGTTGCGCAATGGTTTGTTTATCCGTTTCGGTCAGCGTTCTGTTATGCGCCGTCAGCCATTCGGGCAAAGGCTGATTTTCAACCGTAACGGAACTCCACAAAAGGATTTGATTTGAACCGTGTTCTCCTGCGACAAAAGCGCGGATCGACTTTTCAGCCACGCCCAAAAAGTCGCCCAATACCGAGTGAAAACGCGCGGAATCCAACAAACATCCCGTGCCGAACACGCGTCCCGTTGTTTCGTTTAATTCTTCCGCTATAATTTGCGTAATGACATCCACCGGATTGGATACGACGATGACAAGTCCGTGCGCGTTGTTTTCTTTCAGTTTGGCAGCAATATCTCTGGCGATGACAGAGTTTTTTCCGATCAGATCCATGCGCGTTTCACCGACTTTCCGATTGACGCCCGCCGTGATGATGACAATATCGCTGTTTGCCGTATCGGCATACGAGCCGTGGAACACTTTTGCCGAACTGATTTCCGCCAGTCCGGGGCGAATGTCGGCGACTTCTGCGTTCACCGCCGTGTCGTTGATATCAATTAACGCTATTTCCTCCGCGGCTTCTATCAGCATCAGCGAATACGCTATGCTGGAACCGACATATCCCGCTCCGATGACTGAAATCTTTTTCATAATTATAATTCCATTATCTTATCTATAATTTTATCTTTATGTTTGTCTGAAAATTCACTTAATTCTGAATAAACCATTTGCAAAGCAATTTCTTTATTACCAGTTAAAGCCAACAAGAAAATTTTTCCTTTTTTTATTCCGTATTTTTGTGAAGAATTTTCATTTTCTTTTAGCTGATTTAAAATTTCCTTCAGCATCGAAACATTTCTTTCTGAAATTGCCATTTCCATTTTTGCTAATTTTGCATATTCATTTTTCGGAAATTTGCTAATAGCATCATTAATAATTTTAAAAGCCGTTTTATGATTATTTTCAAAATAATATTCATATCTAGCTTTCATTGTTTCTAAAAACTCCATTCCCCTTGAACTTATGTTATTCGAAAGGTTGTCTAAAACTTTTTTTGCTTCATCTTTAGAGCCGACGGATCGTGAATGTAATAAACAAGAGAAATAGTCTTGCGCATAGAAGGGATTTATTTTGTTTTCAGAATAATTATTTTCTGCCATTATGAACGCTTCGTCATAATTTTCTGTATTTATAAGACATTGAACAAGTTCTTTTTGAGCACGCGTTTTCGTTTTAGAAAACAGAATTGCTTTTTTCTGTTCTTCAATAGCTTGTTTGAATCTTAAACTTTTTCTAAAAAAGAAACCTTTTAAAAAATGTTTTTCGCCTTCATTCTTTATATTGTTAACTTCTTGCCAAAAAAGATCCGTTTTTTTTGTTCGAACAAGTGCCAAACAAAAAAAAGATCTTATTCTTTCAAAGATAACCTCATCATAATCATATTTTTTATCTAAAACGTTCTTTGCTAATGAAATAACTCTTTCATATTCTTTTTCCCTATACAAATCGTTTAGCGTTTCGATATAATGGGTAGGCGTTATTATGTTAATATTATCAAATTTACCTGTTGACAAGAGTTGCTTTATATTTGCACTTATTTCAGAAAGATCCTCATCTGATTCGCTGTTTGATATAAATAGATTCGCTTGATTCCTCATAAATTCATTATATTTTGGCGCGAGACTGAAATCTCTAAGAAGAGCATCTCGTATTATATCACTAACCTTAATATATTTTGAATTAAAATAGGAGCAAGCAGAATTATCTATGAATTTATAAACAAATTCAATTATATTTTCTTTTATATATTTTTCTGCTTTTTCTATATAATCAAATGATATAAACTCGAACTGAGATAAAAATCTTAGAACTTCAATTGCTGTTCTGTTGTTTCTGTAACTGTTTATAATAATCTCTGCTTTATTGTCTGAAAAACGTTCTATTTCAAAATATAAATCTGTATTTAAAACGCGATTTATTCCATAATCCAGTATACAATCTGTACAATATTTTATTTGATTTGGATATCCTTTAAAAAGATTTCTTAATTTTTTCTTATCATTCTTAGAAAAATCACATATATTGATATCATTCTTTTGACAGTATCGAAAAAATAAATTTTCTCTATCATCCGGCGATATCTCTGGTAGATTTATTTTGTAAAAATCTGATCTTAAACTAATTTTAGGGGAATTTTGACAGACAACAACGATAAAAATTCCCCCTTGAATACGACTAACGACATCTGTAAACCAATCTTTTATTTTACATTCAAAATCAACTATACACCTTGAATCTTCTATAAAAAGATATTGTTTTGTTTCTTTAATATGATTAAATATTTTAATAAGTTTTTGTTTTTTTTGTTCGAAAGAAATTTCATTTAAATTATTTTTAAAAAAATCTAATTCAAATATATCACTAACCTTTTGTATAAAAGAGTCTAAGCCATCATTTTCATTAAGTAAAACATATTCTGGATCGGAATACGGTTTAAGATAATCAATTTTTTCCAATCCTTTTTTTACAAATGTTTTTCTACCAATATCTTGGAAGCCAGATACAAATAATACTTTAGGGGTATTTTCTTCGAGAGAACAAAAACGATTCTCTAGTTTTGAAATCTCATCATTTCTTCCTACAAAGATACTGCTATATTTTTGATGTTTTGATCCCTTTTTATAATCAATTTCTCTTAATTTCTCTTTTATCTTTTTTGAAATATTTTTTGCTTTTGTGACTGGTTTCATCAAATATCTATGCATCCAATCTGGTATCAAGCAATCATCAAATGATATATTATTATCAATAATTATTGGCAATATTTCTTTGTCATTATCATGTGCATATTGCCATTCCTTTTTGGGCCATTCAGCTTTTAAAGATTCTTCAGATATGAGTGCTACAAACAAATCTGCTTTTTTTATGTTTTCAAAAATTTCGCTATCGATCCGATTTCCATTTTGAAAATCACGCTGATCAATAATTATATGCCCAGATAAGTCATTGAATATTTTATCTATTAATACAGCATTTTGCGATGAATACGATATAAATGCTTTCATGATATTCTTTCCTTCTCAAACCAATATAAAGATACAATCCTTGACAGTTCTCTGACCAAATCATGGCCGTCCCAGATGACGTCGATATCCATTGCTTTGCCGACGGGGACGATGCGGTCGATACCGCGAATGTTGGCGGCGATCAGTTCTTCGCGCAAAGCGACCGCGTCAATGCCGAAATAAGTGATCGTCTGGAATTTTTCCGTGATGACGGCGCATAATTCCCGAACGTCCTTCAAACTGTGTTCAAAGAAGTACCCGCCTTTGCCGCGGTGATTGACGATGTCGGGCGTCAGAGCTTTGATTTCCTCCCGATACAGCAGATTGCCGTTACGGGTGAAACTTTCCGCATTGTTGTTAATGACGGCTTCGGTGCAGAACAGCGTGTACTTGTCAACGGCGACCGCGTCCTGCAAAGCGTATTTCGCTTCGGCAATTGCCAGAGCCGCGTCCCAGAACTTTTGACGCGCTTCTTCGCTGTCGTTTTGCCACAGGATGATTTGCGGCGAGGAACACGCGTTCTGATCCATCAGCCATGTATCGTTATAGAAGTTTTCCGCCAGCCGTTTCATCTGCGCTTCATCGGCGTTTAAGACCGCTTCGCCGTCAATGATCGTCAGAGAATACCGGTCGGCAAAAGCGATATCGACACAGCGCGGGGAAGCCGGACAGGCTTTGACGGAGGCGATCGTCTTGTCCCCGCCCCAAATCATACGGGCGTCGGCGTGTTTGCAAAATTCAGCGGTGATTTCATCGCTGCGCGGATAGCGGACGAACGCCGTCCTTTTTTCGATTTCCGGATACTTGGACAGCACTTTTTTCATCAAAGCGCACAACGCGTCGATCTGCGAAAACGTCTTGGACGGCAGACGAACGATGTTAGCGTTGCCCGCCAGCAGTCCGAACAGATAGGTGAACGCGAAATTTACCGGAATGTTGGACGGCGCGATATGAAAGCACAAGCCGCGCCCCAGCCGTCCCGCCGTACTGCCGAACGCCTCTTTCAGCTTTTGCAGGTTCGCCTTGCGTCCCCAAAACGCCAAAGCCGATAAATCGGGATACGTTCTCGACAGCGGGGATTTCAGAATCTCCGCCGACAGCTCCGCGATAAAAGCGCACGCCGTATCGTCATACACCCGTATCGGCGTATTGACGACATCCGCCGTTCCGATCACATATTCAACGCCGGTCAAAGGTATCACTGCACCCTCTCAATTCAGCGCTCTTGATGCGCCCGTGGATTTTAAAATACTTGCCTTTTCTGCCGCACGGACAATCGTCCACGCCCAGAATTTCCCCTTCGTCCTCGGTCAGTAAAACGTGTCCGGGATAACTGACAGGAAGGACGGACAACAATTCCATCAATCCCTTTTCGCCGATTCCAGCTTCGGAAAAGTCTTTCGAACGGCGGATGATCACGTCGGAATAGTTCGAACAGTGCATGTGTCCGTGTTCGCATTCGACAAAGACAGAACCCAACTGTTCCGCCATACCGTAATAGTTATAGACTTTGACGTTACCTAAACGCCCTTGAACACGGCGGTTGAATTCCAACGCGTCAACCGCCTGATCTTTCAGCTTTTTCCATCCGCCAATATGGAACAACACGGCGTTTTGAGCGTTAAAGGAAATGTTCTTTTCCTCCAGAGCGCGCACGACGAATTGCCAGATCATATAGGTGTAGCCGAACATCAAAATCGGTTCGTTCTGGTGTTCCTCAAAGAACGCGGCGACCTTGTCGATGTCAATGTTCATTTCGGCGTCCAGCGCGTACGTACTGTTTCGTCCGAAGATCGAAAAGCCGATAATGCCCGCGCCCCGCGCCGAATACATCGAGCGGTCTTTTTTGATCATTTCCGTATCAAGCAATAACAGCGGCAGACGCTGTTTGCCGATAAACGAAGAAATGATCTCGTTCAGCGTCTTGGTCTGCGAACGCACGTTGTCCGCGTTCAGAAAGATTTTGGACACCGCCTGTCCCGACGTTCCCGAAGATGTCAGCGTCTTGGTGATCTCCTCTCTCGGAACGGAAAGAAGTTCAAATTGCTTGAACAAACGGACGGGCAGGAACGGCAGCTCAATGCAATCGTGATTTTGCGCCGCGTCAAACTTCAGCGCGTCCAATATCCGCGCGTATTCGGGACAAGCCGCATAATGCCGACGCGTCAGATCGTTCAAAATATCTTTCAAAGCCGCGTCCTTTTCGGCTTTGCTTAAAGAATAAGGGGCGATTTGGAACAACTCGTCAAGCGTCATGATGCACCTCTATGATAAAAATATCCTGCGGGTCGGAAAACGTCGCTCCGAAGGT
>JAFYCE010000100.1 GCA_017539865.1 Alphaproteobacteria bacterium | reverse complement strand
GACGTTTCAGCCGCATATTGCAAAACGCTTGGCGGAGAGGCTTTCTATAAAAAATTCGAGCCCCAAAACGCCGTGCGGAATATTATGCTTGCCCGAAGAGGATACGGACGCTGATTGACGCTCTGTGTTTTTTCGCACGAAAAACCCCGCCGTTGTTTACTAAACGGCGGGGTTTTATCAATCATTTTTCAACGGAAGGAACCGGCGGCGGACCTGCGGCCGGCTCTTCCGCAATATCGGGCGCCGCACCGGAAACGACGGACGGCACGGCAGAATCCGGCACGTTTTGAGCCATCGCGGCAGACGGCATCTTAGGCACGCCCAATCCTTTGCCTAAAGTCGATTTAAAGCCCTTCATCACCGGAATCTTAACAATCTTATGCGGCGCAGCGGAAGCCTGTTCATTGCCGTTCTGCTGTTTGGCGGCTTCCAACTGGGCGCGTTTCCATGCCGGCAGATCGGCGTTTTCGTCACCCGTTTCATTCAGCTTGAACGTCGGCGGAGGCGGCGGACGATCATCCACACCGTCATCCATTTTCGTTTCGACGGTAACGGCTTCTTCCAACACCTTGTTTTGTTCCTCAGGCTTCAGAACGACGATTTCGACACCTTTTTTATCTTTCGGACGAATGATTTTCACAAGGTCTTCACTTGTCACCTTGTCATACATCATCAACACGGACAGCGGGTTTTCGATATGGTGCTGAATCAAACGTTTGATTTCACGAACGCCGTTCTTGGCGATAAAGACTTCATCGGCAAACCATTTGCGCGCTTCCAAAGTCAGTTCGGCTTTGATGCCGACCGCTTTGGCGCGCTTGACGAATTTGTTCAGGTGAATGTCCACGATCGCCAGCAGGTTTTCTTCCGCCAATCCGTGGAACGGAATGATGTCGTCGATACGGGCGAGGAATTCGGGACGCAGGTTTTTACGTAGGAATTCCATACGTTGATAACGCGGCAGGTTCGCGCCCAAGTTGGACGTCATAATCACGATCGTGTTCCTGAAGTCGACCGTTACGCCTTTGCCGTCCGTCAAACGTCCTTCGTCCAGCAACTGCAGCATCAGGTTTAAAATCTCGCTGTGCGCTTTTTCCAATTCGTCGAACAAAACCACCTGATAGGGACGCAGACGTACGGCTTCGGTCAAAACACCGCCGTTTTCAAACCCCGGAGTCCCCGGAGGAGGCCCCAACAAACGCTGAACGGAAATCTTTTCCATATATTCGGACATATCCAGACGAAGCAAAGCGGTTTCATCGTCGAACATAAATTCGGACAAAGCCTTCGCCAATTCTGTTTTACCGACGCCGGTCGTCCCGATGAACAGAAATGTGCCCAGCGGCCTGTTCGGATCCTGCAACCCTGACTTCATACGCCGGACGGCTCCCGAAATAACGGAAATAGCTTCCGGCTGGCCGATCACGCGACGACCAATGAAGTTTTCCAAATCAATCAGCTTTTGTTTGTCTTCCGACCCGACTTTATCCATCGGAATACCCGTCCAGAACGAAACGATGTTTGCAATATGCTGTTCGGTCAGAACGTTATCTTTGGTCGATCCCTCGTCCAGCGCCATCATCAAACCGGTCGCCGCTTCGTCCAACAAGTCCAGAGCTTTTTCGGGGAACAGGCGCGACTTGACATAACGCGCCGACATTGACACGGCTTTCTGCAAAATATCGTCCGGAATTTTAATCCCGTACTTTTCTTCGTAGCGGGGCGCCACGCCGCGCAAAATGTCAATCACTTCGGCGGGCGTCGGTTCTTCGATGTACATCGTTTGCAGACAACTCATCAGATCGGGATCGGTTTCGATATACATCTTGTAAGCGTTCAGTTCCGCTTCGACGATACATTGAATCCCGCCGTCCAAGACTTTCGGCTTGAGGAATTTCGGGATTTCATGGTTGCCGTTCGGCGTCATTGCCAAAAAGCCCAAGTCGTTGATGAACAAAACTTTCTGACCTTTGGCCGCCTGCAATTCCTGAAAAGCCTCTTTTAATTGGTCTTCGTATTCCGCCTGCGTTTTGCAATCGATCATCATCGTAGCGATATCGACACCGACGATCGTCCGGCCTTTCAGCTTCGGAGGACAGTCGCTCGCCGCCAGAGCCGCCGCAACGCCGATGACAATGGAGGTTTTGCCTAATCCGGTCTGCCCCAACAGCATCGGATTGCTTTTCATATCGCGCAGCAAAATATGCATCACGCGCCGGATTTCCTTTTTACGGCCGACGATTTCTTTCAGCTCTCCGCGTTTCAGCTTTTCGGCATAGTCGATAATGTATTTGCTGCCCATTCGTCCCCCTATGCGTTATAAATTCCCGTAAAAGCGCAATGCGTCTTCCCCGTCATCAGAATGTCGGTTTCATCTTTCCATTCTATCCACAAAGAGCCGCCGTCCATACGGATTTCGGCCTTTTGCGCCGACAGCCCCCGACGCACCGCCGCCGTCAGCGTCGCGCAGGCTCCCGTACCGCAAGCCTCCGTGATCCCCGCGCCGCGTTCCCACACGCGCATACGAATCAAATCGGGCGCCAAAACTTCGGCGAACTCGACGTTCGCTCTTTGCGGGAACAAGGCGTGCGTTTCAATGACAGAGCCGAACTTCGCCACGTCAAAATTTTCAACGTCTTGAACAAAGAAAACGGCGTGCGGATTGCCCATCGACACGCAACAAGCGTCCGGCAACTCCGGTAAAACCGGAACCGACAACGTATCCGTTTCGTTTGCCATCGGAATTTCAGACCACTTTAAGCGCGGCCGTCCCATATTGACTGTAACAAGCCCGTCCGCCGTTTCCCGAAACGCTTTCAGAATCCGCCCGTCGGGGGATTCCATTTCAACGGCGTTGCTTCCGGCTTCATCCATCAACAGCTTTCCCGTGCAACGAGACCCGTTGCCGCACGCGCCCGCCGTTGAACCGTCCGCGTTGAAAAACAGTATTTTCACCGCCGCCTTATCCGACTTTTCCAAAACAATCATCTGGTCGAACCCGACGCCCGTTTTCCGGTTGCCGATTGCGACAATCTGCTCCGTCGTCAGGTGAACGCCGCCCGCCCGATTGTCGATGATCACGAAATCGTTGCCGAGCCCGTCCATTTTAATAAAGGGGATTTGCGTCATAAAGCCAGCTTTCCTATTCTGTCCAGAGCCTTTAACGTGTTTTCGCGCGATCCGAAAGAAGTCAGGCGCACAAAGCCTTCGCCGCATTGACCGAAGCCCGACCCCGGCGTGCAGACCAACTGCGCTTCGTTCAGGAGCTTTTCAAACAAATCGACGGAAGTCATGCCCGCAGGCGTCGCCAGCCAGATATACGGAGCGTCGACACCGCCGTAAACGGTAAAGCCCTTGGCCGCCAACGTTTCGCGAATCAGCCGAGCGTTTTCCATATAGTAACCGACCATCGCGCGCACCTGTTTTTTGCCTTCGGGCGAAAAGACCGCTTCCGCCGCGCGCTGGACGACATACGCCACGCCGTTGAATTTCGTGCAGTGGCGACGGCTCCACATCGCGTTCAGGGACACCTCCTCGCCTTTGCCGCCGATCGCTTTCAACGCTTTCGGCACGACCATATAAGCGCACCGCACGCCCGTAAAGCCCGCCGTTTTGGAAAAGGAACGAAGCTCGATCGCAACGTCCTTCGCCCCTTCGACTTCGTAAATGCTGTGCGGAATGTCGGGCGTCGAAATATATTCCTTGTAAGCGGAATCGAACAGGATGACCGCGCCGTTTTCCTTCGCGTATTTCACCCACGCCGCCAGATCGGCTTTCGTCAACACCGCCCCCGTCGGATTATTCGGGGAACAGAGATAAATCAGCTCCGCACGACCTTTCGGAAACGCCTGAGAAAAGCCCGTTTCCTTTGTGCAGGGCAGAAATTCGATTTTCCGTCCCGCCATAATGTTGGTGTCGCGATAGACCGGATAGACGGGATCGGGCACGGCGACCAAAACATCGGATGAAAACAGCTCCTGAATATTGCCGACATCGCATTTTGCCCCGTCCGAAACAAACACTTCGTCAGCGGAAATGTCGACGCCGCGCGCCTTATAGTCGTTATCGACGATCGCCTGCCGCAAAAATTCGTACCCCTGCTCCGGCCCGTAGCCGCGCATCGTTGAAGCGGAAGCCATTTCATCAGCGGCTTTTTTCATCGCCTTGATACAAGCGGCAGGAATGGGCTGCGTCACGTCGCCGATGCCCAGACTGATGACGTCGGCATCGGGTGTTTTTTCTTTAAAAGCTTTGATTTTCTTGGCAATTTCCTGAAACAGGTAGTTAGCGGACAAATCGGAATAATACGGATTGGCTTTAATCATCATTTCATCCTAAGCGTTAAAGATTTTCTTCACGGGAGCATCATAGACCTGTGCGGGATCGCCGTCTTCATCCATTTCACAAATCAAGATTTGCGGTACATTTTCCAGCGTTGCCAGAATATTGTCCGGAACATCTTTGATATGCAGGGTCGGCATTTTTTTTGAACGAATCAGCGTTGCTTGAGAATCGCCCAAAGTCAGAAACGGATTTTCAGGTTTTTCATCAAACCCGTCAAAAACCAGCATTAACTGCCCGTCATCATTAAACAGAAAGTCGTATTCGTTTATCTCCATAACCCACTCCGTTTTTCAAACAGCGTTATCTTAAATGAATTTTTTTCCGATGAAAAGCGTTCTTTAATAAAAGAAACGGCAAAGCTTTTCCGCTCTGCCGTTCCCTATCGTTTTCAAAAGCTAACCGACAGCCGCTTTCAGCTTTTCGATACCCTTGCGGATACGCGCCAAGCTTTCGTCCTTGCCCAGCAGATAAGCCGCTTCGACCGCGCCGGTCGGCGTGCATTGCTTGCCCGTCAACGCCGTGCGGATCGGCCACAGAAACTGCCCGTTTTTCAAGCCGAGCTTTTCCGGCATCGCCAGCAACGCTTCATGCACCGCTTCGACGGAAGACCAATCCGTCATGCCTTCAACGACCTTTTCGGCCTCTTCCAAAGCTTTCAGAGCGATTTCCGGCGTCGTTTTCATTTTCTTGTGAACGTACATTTCAATGTCGTATTCCGGCAAAGCGTCAATGAAATCGACCGCTTCGGGGATTTCGTTCAACACGTTGACGCGCGGCTGGACGCATTTCGACAACACGACCAGATCGACGTCGCGTTTGACCGCGTCCTTGTAATACGGCAAGGCGAGTTCGTGGAACTTTTCGGGCGGCAAAGCGCGGACGTAAACGCCGTTCATCCATTTCAACTTTTCGCCGTCGAAAATCGCCTGCGATTTGTTAATGCCGTCAATGTTGAAGATTTTTTCCAACTCCGCCATCGAAAAGATTTCTTCGTCATTCTTCGCGCTCCACCCCAACAGGACGATATAGTTCACGATCGCTTCGGGCAGATAGCCTTTCGCGACCAAGTCCTGAAACGACGCGTCGCCGTTGCGCTTGGACAGCTTGTTGTGCTCGTCCTTCATGATCGGCGGCAGATGGACGTATTCGGGAATGTCCCACCCGAACGCCTGATACATCAGATTGTATTTCGGCGTGGAGGACAGATATTCGTTGCCGCGCAGAACGTGCGTGATCTTCATCAAATGGTCGTCGATCACGTTCGCGAAGTTGTACGTCGGCAGTCCGTCCGATTTCAGCAAGATGCCCTCATCAAGCGTCTTCGTTTCGACCGTGACATGACCGTAAACGCGGTCGTCAAAGGATACCGTGCCTTTCGGGTCGATCGTCTGGCGGACGGTGTATTTTTCACCCGCGGCGATGCGCTTGCGGGCTTCTTCAACGCTGATGCGCTTGCAGGGGTCGCGGAATTTGAACGGGATTCCGGCTTCCTCGCATTCTTTGCGCTGACGTTCCAATTCCTCTTCGGAACAGAAGCAGTAATGCGCGCCGCCCAAATCGACGAGCTTGTCGGCGTATTCCTTGTAGATTGCCTTGCGCTGGGATTGGACATAAGGCCCGTAGTCGCCGCCGACATCGGGGCCTTCGTCGTGCTTCAGACCGACCATTTCCATCGTTTTGTAGATGATATCGACCGCGCCGTCGACATAGCGTTCCTGATCGGTGTCTTCGATGCGCAGGATGAACTTGCCGCCCATGCTTTTGGCGACCAGATATTCATACAAAGCGGTGCGCAAATTGCCGATGTGCATATATCCCGTCGGCGAAGGGGCAAATCTGCTTCTGACTTCCATAAGACAAATCCTTTTCTGAAAAACATTTTTTCAAATTTGTAGCGCAATGCGCCGAAAAGTCAAGGGATTAGAAAAACAAATGCCTTGCTCTTTTCTCTACCGAATTCTTTTTAATATGAAGTATTTAGCACTTGTTTCAGAATGGACCGTCATTTCTTCATCTAAAAGCATTCCGGATTGATTTATTTTAAAATCTTTCAGCATTGCGGAAAACAATTTTTCATATTCCTCCGGTGTTCTGTATATGGCGCTGTAATTATCCCCAAGGCTGCCTGACCAAATATTATCCAGCGTCAATCTTTCTTTTTTCACGCAAACAGATTCCTGAATATATACTGTATCGGAAACGCAATTATTGATAAAAGCCATCAAATCCGGAAGTTTTTGTTCGTTAATATACATTAAAATGCCGGTTGCTATAGCAACATCATATTTTCCTGAAAGTTTTTGTTTATCAATATCCGTTACAGACATTTTAAAGAACTTTATCTTATCATTATGCGGAAATTTTGAACGGGCTGTTTCGATAAACCTTTCCGTATAATCTATGCCCGTATAGCTTTTCACTATATTCTTCAAATTATCCGCCCATCGTCCGATCCCGCATCCGATATCCAGAACCGTTGCTTCCCGCGGTAAAATCTTTTTGACAATTTCAAATTCTTTGAGATTTCTCTTTTCCAAAATCTCGTCAGGCAATTCTTCATTAAGCAGGACGGTTTTCAATCCCATCCCTCGTATGCTTCTGTTTTGCCAAAATTTTGTTGTTTTGGCTTCATCAATGTTCACAATCCGCTTTTTTATTCTATTTTCCATGACATTTCCTTTTAAAAGGTTATATCAGAGGAAAAATGATTGTCCGCCTTATTTTTCAATTTGGAATATCTTTCCAAGATTCTGTCCTTCAGCAAAGAACTGTTGACTCCGTCGCCATAAGGAAAATAAACGACGCTGACGCCCAACTCCTGTAAAGAATCGTATTTTCCCCGCCAATCGTCCCCGATTACGAAAATATCGAAATGCAAATCCTTGACTTTTTGCGTATGATCCAACGATTTTTGCGGAATGACTACATCGGG
>JAFYCE010000015.1 GCA_017539865.1 Alphaproteobacteria bacterium | reverse complement strand
TCCAAAAACGTTCTCCGGTAAAAAGTCTGTTGGCCATACCGTTTTCGGGAATCGCCGGATTATATTACATATGGTTGAACGAAACTTACGGCGATTACATCCCCCTTTCCTTTTCGGCGTTTTTCAAAGAACCGTTCCCAGATTTCGGACGCGATTACATTTTATCGTTCGTTTTGGAATACTCTTTGTATTTTTGGGTAATCTTCCTGTTTGTTTGGGCCGGTTTTAAATTCATCGTCCGGCGTCAAAACGGGTTTATCCCGCTGTTTTTGCTGATGCTGACTTTCATGGCATACGTGGGATTCTATTTATTTATCATGGGCGGCGATATTCTGGAATACCGGCCGCTGAGTTTTTTCATCCCCCTTTGTACATTGGCCGGAATAAAAATGTTAGCGGAAAATATCGTCGGACGTCCGTCCACCGTCGTCATTATCCTTCTTGTTTACATCCTGATTTCGACCGCCATTCCCATGACCCATCGTTCCGTAACTCAAAATCTTGAAACCAGACGGGAAACCGCTTTTCTCTACCGCCCTGTTTCGGGAAAGACCGGCTGGCTCGGTTTCTTTACGAAACAATGGGATGAATCGCAGAAAAAACTGATTTATCAAGGCATCGGTTTGCGCCATCAGGAGCATAAAATCTTAACTGAAGAATTAAAGAAAACATTCCCCGAACGACAAGACGGACAACGCATCCCCCAAGCGTCAAACTATTTGTTCGCGTGGGATTTTGTCGGCGTTCCGGCATGGACTTTACCGAAAGCCGTCATTATCGACCTGTCGGGACAAAACAATAAAATCGTGGCGCAAACCGATTTTAAATTTCCGAAACGGCGCTTATTCGGTCATGAACGAAACGTACCGGACGGTTACATTCGCTGTTTTGGCGGAAACACAATATACATCTCGCCGTTTATCGGGAAAAAGAATATGTCATTGTCAAAAAATGTTTTTTTAAGCAACGGCAAAATCAAAGGGTGTGAAGATTTCTGGAAAACCCAAACAAGAAAAGGCGCCCCGAAAGCAAAATCGCTTCGGGATCCCTTCCGTTGATTTCTTTATTCCGCCAGAATTTTTGATGCCGAAGACGGCTGCGCGTTCTTTTTCAGAACTTCGGCGACAAGAAAAGCCAGTTCCAGCGACTGATTGGCATTCAAACGCGGATCACATAACGTGCTGTAATGTTCCGCCAGATTATCTTCGGTGATTTTCTGCGAACCGCCGACGCATTCCGTCACATTCTGACCGGTCATTTCGAAATGCAGACCGCCGGCATACGTACCTTCCGCCTGATGGACGGCGAAGAACGACTTCACTTCCTGCAGAATCGCTTGAAAATCACGCGTTTTATAGCCGTTGGAAGCGACCTGCGTATTGGCATGCATCGGATCGCACGACCAAACAACGCGATAGCCCTCCCGTTCCACGGCACGAATCAACGGCGGCAGGTTTTCTTCAATACATTTTCCCATACGAACGATGAACGTCAGACGTCCGGCTTCGTTCAGCGGATTGAGAATATCGCACAGCCGCAACAGATCGTCGCTTTGCGTTTTAGGACCGACCTTCACGCCGATCGGATTGCAAATACCGCGGGCTAATTCGACATGAGCCCCTTTCGGATCACGTGTTCTTTCCCCGATCCACAGCATATGCGCCGAGCAATCGTACCAATCGCCAGACGACGTGTCGACACGGGTCATGGCTTCCTCAAACGGTAAAAGCAACGATTCATGAGACGTATAAAAGGGCGTTTCGCGCACCAACGGAACGGATTCGGCGGAAATGCCGCAAGCCGCCATGAAGTCCAACGTTTCACTGATACGGTCGGCAAAACGGCGATACTGCTCGCCTTGCAGGGAATGGGCGACAAACCCCAAATTCCATTCCTGCACTTTGTTCAAGTCGGCAAAACCGCCTTGGGAAAACGCCCGCAACAAATTCAATGTCGCCGAGGCGTGATGATAGGCCTGCAGCATTCTGTCCGGCTGAGCGGCACGTGATTGCGGCGTAAATTCGATACCGTTGATGTTGTCGCCTTTATACGACGGCAACGTAATGCCGTTAATCGTTTCATAGGGTGAAGAACGCGGCTTGGCAAACTGACCGGCCATGCGTCCGACTTTGACCACCGGACGGGAGGCGCCGAACATCAAAACGACCGCCATTTGCAGCAAAATGCGGAACATATCGCGGATATTGCCGGCGCCGAAATCGGCGAAGCTTTCCGCACAGTCGCCGCCCTGCAAAAGAAAGGCTTTGCCGTTGGCGACATCGCCCAACGATTTTTTCAGACGGAAAGCCTCCTCCGCAAACACCAGAGGCGGGTATTTGCGCAGTTTTCCTTCAACCGTTTTCAATTCTTCCTGATCGGCGTATTCCGGCAAATGAGCCGCCGGTTTTGAACGCCAGGAATCGGGCAACCATTCTTCCATCTTTGCAAGCCTTAAAATAAACCGGCTTTTTTATAAACTTTATTTTTCCGTTTGACTAGACAAATTATTTTCCTCCGGACTGTTTTGCGGCGGCTCCGAAAGAATTTTTTTCTGTTTTTCCGCCATTTCATGTTCGAAACGGATGCGTTCGGAACGCAGTTTTTCCATATATTTCACCAAATCTTTCCGTTCCGAAGGTTCGTTTTTTTCCTGTTGTTCAAGCTCCTTAAACCTTTTTTTCAAAAAATCATCGGAAGTCAGTTTTTCAAACAATTCCTTATCCGCTTTTTCATCAACGGGCGGCAATCCCGGCAAATCGGAAACGACGGCTGTACCGTTCACTTTATTCCAAACCACCTTAACATCGCACCATGCCGTTTGATAGGAACATTTCAGCACTTTTAAAAGCTTGGGATCATTGCCGGCGCAAACGGGCAACTGCCGCGAACAGACGTGAAAAGAGGCATCTTCGGAAAAAATAACGGAAAAGAAAACCGTTCCCAATAAAAGAACGACCATTCCGGCAGGAAACCACAACAACAGCGCCGGACGCAGATTGCGCCTGATTCGTCTGAACAGCCGTTCAAGTTTTTCTTTGAGCATTCCTTATTCCACCGTCACGCTTTTTGCCAGATTGCGGGGCTGGTCGACATCCGTCCCTTTGGCAACCGCCGTATGATACGCCAAAAGCTGTACCGGAATTGCATATAGAATCGGCGCGACGAACGGATCGACTTTCGGCAGAACGATAGCCGCCGCCGAACGGTCTTTCACCTGCGCCATACCTTCCGCATCACCGAAGAAAACGACTTTTCCGCCGCGAGCCAAAACTTCCTGCATATTGGAAACCGTCTTGTCGAACAGCGGATCCGACGGCGCGACGACGACAACGGGAACGGCTTCGTCGATCAAAGCGATCGGCCCGTGCTTCATTTCGCCCGCCGCATACCCTTCCGCGTGGATGTAGGAAATTTCCTTGAGCTTCAACGCCCCTTCCAACGCGATCGGGAAGTTGCTGCCGCGTCCCAGATAAAGCACGTCACGAGAATCGACAAACAGGGTCTGCGCGATTTTGGCAATGGCGTCATCGTTGTTCAGAACTTCGGCGGCACGGGAGGGAACTTCGACCAAAGCGTGGGACAATCTGGCTTCTTCCTGTTTGGATAAAGAGCCTTTCGCCCGTCCCAGAACGATCGCAAAGCACGCCAGAAGCGTCAACTGCGTCGTAAACGCCTTTGTCGAGGCGACGCCGATTTCAGGCCCCGCCAGCGTTCTCAACACACAGTCGGACTCACGCGCCATCGTGCTTTCCGCCACATTGACGATGGAAACAATCTTTTGCCCCTGCTCTTTGCAATAACGTAAAGCCGCCAAAGTATCCGCCGTTTCACCCGATTGAGAGATGAACAGCGACACGCCGCCCTTTTCCATCACGGGAGCGCGGTATCTGAATTCGGACGCCACGTCAATGTCAACCGGCACGCGGGCAACGGATTCAATCCAGTATTTGCCGACCAGTCCCGCGTAATAAGATGTCCCGCACGCAACGATTGTCAGACGAGGCACGTCTTTCAAATCGAACGGCACGTTCGGCAGGGTGATCGTGCTCATATCCTGATTGATCATCGTGTTCAGCGTATCGCCGATGACCTGCGGCTGTTCATAAATTTCTTTAAGCATAAAGTGCCGGTATCCGCCTTTTCCGATCATCGCGCCGGACGTTGCGGAAAGAACGATTTTTCGTTCAACCGGTTTATCGTTGATGTCAAAGACTTTAGCGTCCGTATGGGACAAGACGGCGTAATCGCCTTCCTCCAGATACATCAGTCTTTGTGTTAACGGAGCCAAAGCCAAAGCGTCCGAACCCAAGAACATCTCGTTATCCCCGAAACCGACCGCCAGAGGGGAGCCTTTGCGCGCGCCGATGATCAGGTCTTCGCGTCCGGCGAAAATGATTGCCAGAGCGAACGCGCCTTTCAGCCGTTTCAGCGATTGGGCGACGGCCGTCTGCGGATCCGCCCCTTCTTCGATTTTCTGGGAAATCAGATGAACGACGACTTCCGTATCCGTTTCGCTTTCAAAAACATGGCCCAAAGCCTTTAATTCGTCGCGCAGTTCGCGATAGTTTTCGATAATGCCGTTATGCACGACGGCAACGTGTTTTGTTGCGTGCGGATGCGCGTTCGTTTCGTTCGGCACGCCGTGCGTCGCCCAACGGGTATGCCCGATACCGACCGTCCCCGGCAGCGGAGATTCAGCGATTTTGGCTTCCAGATTGACGATTTTTCCTTTGGCTCTGCGCCGTTCGATCCGCCCATCAATCAGCGTTGCCACGCCGGCGGAGTCGTAACCGCGATATTCCAGCCGCTTCAGCCCGTCTATCAATAAAGGAGTCACCTGTCTGTGAGAAATGATACCGACGATACCGCACATAAATTTTTACTCCCTTACTTTGTCTGTTCTTTCAACGCTTTTTTCTGAACGCGGAATTTTTCCGCCCATCCGTCCAAAGCCGTCTGTTTGCCGCGAGCGACAGCCATCGCGTTTGCCGCAACGTTTTTTGTAATGACCGATCCTGCCGCCGTCATTGCGCCGTCCCCGATCGTGCAGGGAGCGACAATTACGGTATCCGATCCGATGAAAGCCCCCGCCCCGATATCCGTCTTCGACTTGAAAAAGCCGTCGTAGTTGCAGGTGATCGTTCCCGCGCCGATATTCGTTTTCGCCCCGATGCGGGCGTCTCCGATATAAGAAAGATGGTTGACCTTCGCGCCTGTTTCAATAGAGGCGTTCTTGATTTCCACAAAGTCGCCGATATGGCATTCTTCACCGACATCCGCCCCCGGACGCAAGCGGGCGAACGGCCCGACCTTGGCATTTTTATGAATATGAGTTCCTTCAAAATGGCAGAAGCCTTTGATTTCGACATTGTCTTCGACGATACAGCCCGTTTCGAAAATCACGTTCGGTGCGATCGTCACATCTTTGCCCAGAACGGTGTCGAACGAAAAATAAACCGTTTCGGGATCGGTCATCGTCACGCCCTGCTCCAAAAACTTCTTACGCAAACGATTCTGAATGATTTTTTCCATCGCCGCCTGTTCTTCGCGAGAATTGACGCCCAGCATTTCTTCCTCGTTTCCTTCGACCGCCACCGCGCGGCATCCGTCCGCACGCGCCAAAGCGACCGTTTCAGTCAGATAGTATTCTCCGGATCCTTGCTGTTTTTTGAGCTTTTTCAGCCAACCGCACAGCTTCTGCGCGTCAAAGCACAAAATCCCCGAATTGCACAAGCGGACGGCTTTTTGTTCTTCGGTCGCTTCCTTGAATTCGACGATTTCCTTCAATTCGCCCTTGTCGTCCAAAATCAAGCGCCCGTAACGTTTCGGATCGTCCGGCGTAAAGCCCAGAACGACGACGTCGGCTCCGTCGCGGCGGGCGGCAAGCATTTTTTCCAGCGTTCCCTTTCCGATCAACGGCGTATCGCCATATAAAACGAGAACATCGCCCTTGACGTTTTCAAATTCCGGCAAAGCGGCTTTGACCGCGTCCCCCGTGCCAAGCTGTTCATGCTGAACGGCGACCGCGTGAGGCGCGACGGCTTTAGCGACGCTTTCCTTCATTCCTTCGGAAATCACGACGACAGCCTTGTCCGCATTTAATGAATCGACCGTCGCCAACAGATGATTGATCATCGGACGTCCGGCGACTTTATGCAAGACTTTAGGCAGGAAAGATTTCATTCTGGTGCCCTGACCGGCAGCCAAAACGACGGCAATAAGTTTTGTTTCAGACATAAAAAATATCCTTTTGGTTAAATTTTAAAAGCAATTTGACATATTTATCCTGAAAATTAAAATAAAATATCACAACAGTTTGTTACGGATGATTAAAAAATGGTAAAAAAGCACATTATCTTTGATTTGGACGGAACTTTAATCAACAGCATTCCCGATATGTGCCGCGAAATCAGCCTGTTTTTGAATGAACACGGACGTCGGAGTCTGACGGAAACAGAAACCGTTTCGATCATCGGCAACGGTGCGCCCGTTTTATTAAAAGGGGCGTTTGCCTTAACCGGAGAGGAAATCAAAGAAAACAATATGCCGGATTTGCTCGCCGCGTGGCTGAATCAATACGGAAAAGCGGAAATGGCGGAAACGAAACCGTATCCGTATGTCGTTGAAACATTGAACAAACTGAAAGAAAACGGATGCCGTTTAGCGATTTGCACAAACAAGCCGCCTGAACCGACGGAAGCGATTCTAACAAAACTCGATTTAAAAAAACACTTTGATGTGATTTTGGACGCGGACGCGCTGCCCGAACGCAAACCCCGTCCCGAACCGCTGTGGGAAGCGGTCAGACGCATGGGCGGCGTGAACGAATCTGCCGTCATGGTCGGGGACAGCGAAACGGACGCTCAAACGGCGCGCGCCGCCGGCATTCCTGTCGTTTTGCTGTCTTACGGATACACACATATCCCTTATGAAGAACTGAAACCGGACGCTTTGATTGACAGCTTTGCCGACTTGCCCACCATTATCGAACGGCTGTAGTCCGCCGTATCGGTAATTCCCGATAAGAATGATTCTGTTTTATTCCCGTCATTTTTTCAATGCCGGTCAGTACCTTTTCCGCATGCCGGACTGTCGTCCTGTCGACCAGCAAACGGTGACGCTCGTTTAAAACGGCCGGATTATCACTCCAGTAGCACTTGCCCTTATCGTCCACACATACCATGGAAACGATTTTTTCCGACGTTGTTTCTTTATGAAAGTAATCCCTGAGGTTTTTCCTTCGGCCGAAACATTCCGTCAAAATTCCTTTTTCGATATAGTTTTCCTCATATGCCCGAACGACTCTTTCATCCGCATACCACCCGTCGAAAGCCGCCCGCAGCATGGACGGCGTGACAACGGATTCTTTTTGATTCGATGCCGCCTTTTCCAAGCCGTGCGCGACGAAAGGCCGGTCGGACGCGAACGCTTTCCAAGGAGATTCGTTACCTGAAGATATGCGGATCTCGTGACAGACGGCAGCGGCAAAAGCTTCGGCGTCCGCTTCCTTGCACCGGTGCAGACGAACGGCGTCTTTAATGTTATACATGCCGCACCCGTAATCCACACCATGTGAAAATTGACGGACATGACAACATTCATGTGCCAGCGTTTCAATCAGCCTTTCATCGGATTCCCAAGCATTCAACACAATCAGTTTCCTGTCGGCGTCCACCTGCCCCGCCCAGCCTTCACCGAAAGCCATAATCAGCTTGTAGCCGTTTTTATAAGCCTGTTTTAACAGCATTCCGCCTGTTCCGGAATACTTTTCGATTTTTCCGACGATTCCGGTCAATCGCGCTTTCATTTCTGCGGGACAAAGCATAATCAAAGAATTTTCATCAGAAATATGCCGCAAAGCTTCCATGACATCCCCTTTAAACAGTACACGCCCTGTGTGAAGATTGTGTTTTCCGGAAGATTTCTCAATAAAACTTATGAAGGGAACGTTATGGCTTTTTCTTAAATGAAGCGGCAAAAAAGCCGTCCGTATGAAGTTTCGACGGGCTAAGCCTGATTGTTTTTTCTTCAGCCGCCAGTCCTGTCAATTTATTGAAGAGCGGTCTTAAATCCTCGATTTCGAAATCACCGTGACGATTCAAGAAAGACGCCGCCTGTTCTTCATTTTCCGCTTTATCCAAAGAACAGGTGATATAGAACAGACGTCCGCCCTTTTTGACATGAGGTGCAGCGTCATCCAATATTCCGGATTGCGTTTTTACGATCAAAGCGGACTGCTCCGGCGTCATGCGCCAACGGGCATACGGAGACCGCCGCCATGTCCCCGTTCCGGTACACGGAGCGTCGACCAAAACCAAATCATAGGACTTCAAATCCTTATAATCGTTCAGTAAAATGACGTTCGTCGCCCCCGCCCTGTTCGCCCGTTCCGGCAGATCTTTCAGACGTTTTGCAAAAGCGTCTGCGGCATACAGCGTCCCTTTGGCGTTCATCATCGCGGACAGAGCCAATGTCTTGCCGCCCGCCCCTGCGCACCAATCGAAAACCGTTTGTCCGGCTTCGGCCTGTGACAACAGGGAAACCAACTGAGAACCTTCGTCCTGCACTTTGATCAAACCATTCTGAAATAACGGATGAGCGGTAACGTTCACCCGTTCGGGCAGACGAATCCCCCACGGAGAAAAAGGGGTTTTTTCCGCTTTAATGCCGTCCTGTTCCAACCGCTTTAAAACGGCCTCCCTGTCCGTTTTCAGCGTATTGACGCGCAGATCCGTCAATGCCGGAACAGCCATCGCTTCAATATCCGCCCGCTCCAGTCTGTCTTTCAGCCAAACGGGACATTCCAGACTTGCCTGCGGCATTTCGGCGGGCAAAGCGTCAAGAAACGCTTTTTCCGTGTCGGATAACGGCGCAGGAGCGTACTTTTCACCATTGAACAAAGACAATGATTTTTTATTGTTATACTGCAATAATGCCGCAAGAGCCATCCTGCCTGTCAGCTTTCCGTCACTCAAAGAAAACAGACGGCCGTAATGACGCAACATCTGCCAAATCAAATCTGCGATACAGCGTCTGTCGCGACTGCCGATATAGCGGTGCGTCCGGAAATAAGCGTTAAGCGCGTTATCCGCCGGCTGTTCGAAAGAAAACAGCGCATCGGCCAGTTCTATCACGGTTTGCAGTCGGGCTTCGTCTTTCATTCTTCGCCTTTAAATCCTGTCGCGACAACGTAAAATTCGGAAGATTCCTTACGGCTGGCGGGGGGCTTGGCATGTTTGACAACTTTAAAGCGCTTTTTCATTTCGTTCAAAAGGTTCTGTTCCGTTCCGCCCTGAAAGATTTTAGCCACGAAAACGCCGTCCGGATTCAGAATCTCGCACGCAAAAGCATACGCCGTTTCCAACAATCCCATGATTCGCAGATGATCGATATCCTTCATGCCTGTCGTGTTCGGCGCCATATCGCTTAAAACGACATCGGCCTTATGCCCGCCGAGCATTTCTTTTAAAACGTCAGGCGCGCTGTCATCCAAAAAGTCCAGCTGCGTCGTTTTCGCCCCCGCAATCGGAACCATTTCCAACAAATCCAATCCGACGACCAACAGATTATCCGGTGTCGATTTGACTCTTTTCACGGCGATTTGAGTCCATCCCCCCGGCGCCGCGCCCAAATCGACAACGCGTTTTCCGGCGGATAGAAAGTGAAACTTGTCATCCAATTCAATCAGCTTAAAGGCGGAACGGGCGCGATATCCCTCCTGTTTTGCCATAGCAACATAAGGGTCGTTCAGCTGGCGCTGCAACCACTGTGTTGAAGAAGAAGACCTTTTTCCGGCGGTTTTAACCCGCGTTGAAAGCATATGAGCGGACGGCTTTTTCATTTTTTCCCCGAATGCATATTGTTCCGCCGAATTAAATCCAGCACGATTCCTTCTCGCAAACCGCGGTCGGCAATCGTGATTTCCCCAATCGGCCACATTTCGCAAATTCCCTGCAAAATCGCACACCCCGGCAAAGACAAATCCGCCCGCAGCGTTCCGATGCACGGATGAGCTTCCTTTTCCGCATAACTCATTTTTTCAAGCTTTCTTTTCGCTTTGATCAAATCATCATAGCTTAACGCCATACCGTCAACCACCGCGCGGTTGTAAGCCGGAAGTTCCAAATGGAAAGCCCCGATCGTCGTGACCGTCCCCGACATGGCAATCATCTGCACTTCTCCTTGTTGTATCAAACGCGAAATACCGTATTTGCCTTCAAACGGCTGAAGATAAGAAAGCACTTTTTTCACAACGGCACGATAAGCCGCCGAAGACAGATCTTTGCCCGTAAAAGCTTCCGAAACCGTGATAACGCCCAAAGGAAACGACAATCCCCCTTCAATTTTCACCTGATTGTTCCGATCGATTTTAGCGAAAGAAACCTCTGTCGATCCGCCGCCGATATCAAATACCAACGCATAACGGATGTTCCGGTTGATTAAAGGAACACATCCGAAAACGCCCAGCCGGCATTCTTCCCCGAACGATATGATTTCCATATCCAATCCGGTTTCCTTTTTGACTCGGGCAATAAAATCCTTTCCGTTTTTGGCTCGACGGCAAGCTTCCGTCGCAACAAAGCGCGATTTGACCGTTTTATACTTTTCCAGTTTTTTAACGCACAGATTTAAAGCGGATATCGTTCTTTTGATTGCGCGTTCGGACAGCATTCCGTCATAAACCAGTCCTTCGCCCAAACGGGTAATTCTGGAAAACGTTTCCTTGACTGCAAAACCGGTCGGCGTTGGTGAAGCAATCAACAACCGGCAGTTTGTCGTTCCCAAATCAATCGCGGCAAAAACAGGACGCGCATATTTCGTTTTTCGGGAAACCGGAAAACGTTTCTTATTGTAAAGACGCACGCCCCTTTCAGTCACAGTTTTTCCCTCCGTAAAAGACATTTTAATGTAGAGATTTTCTTACTCTGTGTATAGTCTTTTTTTAAAAAAAACTGTACGGATCAATGTCCGTTTGTATCCGCACGGAAGACGGCAGGGAAACGGAGGAAAGCCAATGTCTTAAAACCCGCTGAATTTTAATTTGCTTTTCCGTCTGCAAAAGCAGTCTGTAACGGTATTTTCCCCTTAACAACGCCAACGGCGCGGGCGCAGGCCCCAACACGCGCATCCCGTTTCCCGACGGAGCGGCTTTTCCCAACAACATCGCTGCGCGCTGCGTCCGTTCCTGTGAAGTCCCGCTGACAATCAAAGCGGCCAGACGCCCGAACGGCGGCATTTTCAGCATTTGCCGGCTTTGCGCCTCAACCGAGAGAAACCGATCCGCACTGCCGGTCTTCATCGCCTGCATGATTTGATTTTCCGGTTCATATGTCTGCAAAAAGACCTGCCCTTTCTTTTCGGCGCGACCGGCGCGGCCGGCCACCTGATGCAGCATTTGGAACGTGCGTTCCCCCGCTCTCAGATCGCCGCCGGAAAGCCCCAAGTCCGCATCAACAACACCGACCAAAGTCAAATCGGGGAAATGATGTCCTTTGGTTAAAATCTGCGTACCGATGACAATATCGGCTTCACGGTCGTGAATACGGCGCATCAGCTCCGCCATTTCGGCCGCCGTCGCGTTCAGATCGCTGGTGACGACCAGTTGTCGGGCGACGGGAAAACGGAGAGCGACTTCCTCGCTGATCCGTTCGACTCCGGGGCCGCAGGACGTCAGCTCCGCTTCGCCGCAGACGGGACAGACTTCCGGAACGGGCAAGGAATAACCGCAATGATGGCACTCCAACCGGCGGCCGTTTCTGTGTTCCACCAGCCACGCAGAACAATGCGGACATTGGAAACGGTAACCGCACTTGCGGCACAAGACCAACGGAGCATAGCCCCGCCTGTTCAGAAACAGGAGGGTCTGTTCCCCTTTCTCCAGCGTCGTTTTCATTTCATTGATCAGAACGGGGGATAGAAAGCTTTTCGATTCGCCGATTTTTTCAGGAGAATCCCGTCGCATATCGATCAGACGGATGTCCGGCAGAACGGCTTGACCGAAACGGTTGGGCAGAACGACCTCTTTATATTTTCCCGATTGAACATTGATTCTTGTTTCCAAAGACGGCGTCGCCGACGATAAAACGATCGGAATGTTTTCCAGTTTCGCCCGAACAACCGCCATATCGCGCGCCTGATAGACGACTCCGTCCTCCTGCTTGTAGGAAGCGTCGTGTTCCTCGTCGACAACGATTGCGCCCAATTCGGCAAACGGCAAGAACAGCGCCGACCGAGCGCCGGCCAACACGCGTACTTCGCCCCTCAGGACGGCTTTCCACGTTTCGCGGCGCACCCGTTGACTCAAACCGGAATGCCACAACGCCGGCTTTACTCCGAAACGACGCTCGAACCGTTCCAGCCACTGCCCCGTCAATCCGATTTCCGGCAATAAAACAAGAGCTTGCTTTTTCTGATCCAACGCCCGAGCAATCATATCGAAATAGACTTCCGTCTTGCCCGAGCCAGTCACACCGTTTAAAACACAAACGCCAAACCCTTTGCCGACCATATCCGACAAAGCGTCGGCGGCTTTCTTCTGTTCGACGGACAAGGAAACGCCCTCCGGCTCCGTACGGGGCGCGGTAAAATTTAACGGCTTGATTTTTTGACGCGACAAAGCTCCCGCTTCCGCCAACCCTGCCACGACGCTTGCGGAAACACCGGCAAGTCTGGCGATTTCCGCAGCCGTTTCAGGCGTATCGGTCACAATGTCCAAAACCTTTTTGCGCGCTGCGGTCATCTTCAAATCCGCAGGAATTTCCCCTTTAACGAATCCGAAAGTTTCTCCGACACCTTGGAAAACGTCATCAATGCTCATCGCCATTTTCAACACGGCGCCGGGAGCGAAAAGCGTGTAATCCGACACCCAGTCGATCAATTTCCTGTTTGCCGGCGTCAAAACCGGCATATCGTACACGGAAAGAATGTTTTTCAGCCGCGAATCGTCCACGGAGTCGTTTTCACCGTTATCCCAAACGACTCCCGTCATCACCCTTGCCCCGAACGGCACGCGCACAAAGCGTCCGACATCAGGAAAAGCAAGGCTTTCGGGAACGGCGTAATCGAACGCTCCGGCCAGCGGCAACGGCAACAAAACATGCAATCGCTTTTTATTTAATTGATTCTCGGCCGACATTTCCTTACACTCTTTAATCAGTTTCAATTTACTAACTTTAAGGTGAGATTCTCAAATGAAATTTTTTGTTGATACAGCTGATTTGAATGAAATTAAAGATCTGGCGGCTACCGGCATGGTGGACGGCGTGACCACAAACCCGTCTTTGGCGGCCAAGCAGGGCATGAACTTCAAGGAATTGATTGCGGAAGTCTGCAAAGTCGTTTCCGGCCCCGTTTCCGCCGAAGTCACCGCTTTGGATTACGAAACGATGATGAAGGAAGCCGATGTCCTGCGCAAAATCGCGCGCAACATCACGATCAAAGTCCCTCTGACTCAGGACGGTTTGAAAGTCTGCCGCGCTCTGTCTTCCGAAGGAACGATGGTCAACGTGACGCTGTGTTTCACCTGCGGTCAGGCGATTCTGGCGGCCAAAGCCGGCGCGACGTTCGTTTCCCCGTTCGTCGGCCGTTTGGACGATTTGGGCGTCAACGGCATGCAGTTGATTGAAGACATCCGTATGGTCTATGACAACTACGATTCCTTCAAAACGCAGATTCTGGTCGCTTCCGTCCGCAGTCCGGAACACATCATCAACGCCGGCAGAATCGGCGCCGATGTCGTTACGGCTCCTCCGAAGGTGATTCGCCAGCTCTACCATCACCCGCTGACCGATTCCGGCTTGAAAACGTTTGCGGAAGACTGGGCGAAAACAGGCCAGTCCATTCTGTAAAAAAAGATAGATTGTTTTCAGACAATCCTTTAAAATCCGGAGAAGAAATTCTCCGGATTTTTTTCAGGCTTTCATCATGGCAAAACTCTATGAACCCGAAAACGTCGACATTCATTACGCGGCGGACGACCGTTTAACAACCGCAATCGAAGAATGGCAACGCTGGATGAGATTCGAACGCCGTTGCTCCGGCCACACGGCGGCGGCATACGGACGGGACTTGGCTGCTTTTCTGGATTTCATACGGGACTATGTCGGCAAAACGCCCTCATTCGCCATCCTGCAAAAAATGGAAGTAACTGACTTCCGCGCCTATCTGGCCGCCAGAACGCAGGAGGGAATCGGACGGTCGTCTTTGGCGCGCAACATGTCCACTCTGCGTAATTTCTTTAAATTTCTGGAACGCAACGCACTGCTGTCGAATCCGGCGATCAGCGTGATTCACTCCCCCGCCGCACCGAAAACGCTGCCGAAACCTTTAACGCGCGAACAGGCGTTCAACGTTATCAAAACGGCTGCAGAACTGCAGGAAGATTCATGGCTGAAAAAGCGGGATATGGCGTTTGTCGTTTTGCTGTACGGCTGCGGTCTGCGTATCAGCGAGGCTTTGTCTTTGGACGTCAAGGACAGACCGAAATCCGACATGATGACCGTCTACGGCAAAGGCAAAAAGGAACGCGTCGTCCCCGTTCTGCCGTTTGTCCGGACGGCGATAGAAGAGTATTTAAAAGAACGTCCAGACGGCGCGCCGGCCGCTTCCCCTTTGTTCATCGGCGCCAGAGGCGAACGCGTCAATCCGGGGGTCATGCAACGGCAAATGCGCCGGATTCGGGATATGCTCGGACTGCCGGAAACGGCAACGCCGCACGCTTTACGTCACAGTTTTGCCACGCATCTGCTTTCCGGAGGAAGCGATCTGCGGACGATACAAGAGCTGTTGGGACACGCCTCCCTTTCCACAACGCAAAAATATACCGGCATTGATGCAGACCGCATGATGGACGTGTACATTCACGCCCATCCCCGCGCCAAGAAATAGGGAGTTTTTATATATGCCGACGTTTTTTTTGATTGTCCTGCTTGTTCCGTTGATTGTTTCATGGATTATTTTCATCACGCTGTTTATCCTGTTTAAAAAGAAAGGGCTGCGCCTGAACGAAAAACAAAGCTGGCATTTCAAGGCGCTGCTCATCTCCGTCGTTCTTGTTTTCGGCTTCTTCTTTTTCTTTAAAGATCAGGATTTTATTTTCGACTGCCGGCGCGAAACGCAAAAATGCGAATATTATCATTCGACATTGGCTGACAAAGAATTAAGGCCCGCCGGAACTTACGATATTTCCAACGTCAAAAATATAGAAATCAGGGAACGCTATCACCGCCGGAAGTCCGGTTATAAGGATTATTATTATAAAATCGCCTTCGTTTCCGCCGACGGCGGTTTTGAAATGCCTTATGAGTTTTCGTTTCGCGACGACGCGCGGGACGAAGCCGCTAAAATCGGCGCCTTTCTGGAAAAAGATCAGGACGTTTATCATTATGAACGGATACGGTCGGCGCAAGGGAACTTCCTGTTATATTTTATGATCGGGATTTTTGCCGAAACCATCGCCGTTGCGGGTTCCATTCTGTTCGGGGTCAATTTGTTTATGGCGGCACGGGAAAACAAAAAGAAAAAGAACATTTGACAGCTTTCCGGAAAAATGGAGGATGGATATGGAACTGCTTGCAGTTTTTGGAAAAATCTTCACGTCATCATGGGTTGTTTTTCTTCTTCTTTTGGTTTATGCGCGGATATTTGCGCCCGAAAAGTTAAAATCTTTTGCAAAAGAGATGAAATTATACGCCGTTTTCCTCTTGCTTCTTTTAGCCGGAACGATTGTTTGGTTCACCTTTTTTGAAGATGCCGAATTCCGTTTCGTCTGCCGGAAAGAAACGCAGCGTTGCGAATATCATCATTCCTCCCTTTTTAACAAAGAATTGCGAATCGCCGACAGTTTCGGTCTTGACGGAATAAACAATGTTGAAATCAAACGGCATACGCGCTACGCAGGCAGAAGAAAGGCGAGACGCCCTTACTACACCGTCAGCTTTTCCGGAAACGGAAAAAGCTTTGAAATGCCGAAAAAATTCAATTATCAAAGCGACGCGCAGAAACAGGCGGCTTTGGCGGGCGCTTTTCTGCACACAGACGTTCCCGAATACGTTTATACGGAATCTACGGATTCCGCGGAAGGAATGATAGTCTTTTCCATGTTTATTTTGTACGGCACAACGATCATGGCTTGTTTTTCCCTTCTTTCAAAGTTGTTTGAAAAACAAGATAATGCTAATATGAAACGGCAAAAGAGGCGTTAGAAAACGGCTTCCTTCTTTTTATACGGAAGCTTGAAATAAGCTCCGCCGACAGAAAGAATATGCGGAAATAAAAAGGAAGAAAGGAAAAAATATGGATGATTTTGTGTCATCTGTCGCGGGAATCGCCGCCGCATTCGGGGGCGTCTTCATCCTTTTACTGCTTTTTATGCGTCGGAAAGGATTGACTTTTACCAAAGAAGAAAAGAAAAGTTTTTTTTTCGTAATACTTATTTTTTTCGTCGGCACGGGATATTTTTTCTTTTTTGAAGATGCGGATTTCATTTTCAGATGCGGAAAAGACACACAGCGTTGCGATTACTATCATTCGACGCATTATAACAAAAACATCCGTCTGGCCCGTTCCTTTGATTTATCCGGCATCAAAGAAGCCGGAATCGTCCCGCGCAAACGTTCCTGCGGCCGCCACTGTTCCAAAACCGTTTACAGGATCGTTTTCAACGGGGAAAACAATTCCTTTGAAATGCCGAAGGATTTCGATTTCAAGGAAGACGCCGAAAGACAGGCCGCCCGCGCCGCGGCTTTTTTGCAGACGGATAAACCGTATTACGCATATAAGGAAATAACACCGAATAATACGAAAAATTATTCGATTATTCTTCTTCCGCTGTTTCTTTCCGTTATTCTGAGTATGTTCGGATCGTTGACGGCATTAACTAAAATCTTTCAGCGCAAAAAGAAGGAAAAATACCTCGAATATCGGAAAAAAGAAAAAATACCCGATGAATGATGCTTTATTGCCGTTTATGATAATTCCCCCATCCATGCAGCATTCAGTGTCTTTTCTCCTTAACCGTTTCTTTTATCTGCTCCATCGGATATAATAAAGAAACGTTTTAACGATGATACGGAGACATTCAGTGCCGAAAAATAAAAAAGCATCGGAAAAACAGACATTTGTCATTCTTTTTATTGTATTTCTGCTTTCCGGTTATATGTATTTTTTCAGTGATCACTCAATGTATTTTGAATGCATGAAGGAAACAATGATCTGTACTTACAGTCATTCCACCGAATACAACAAAACGATGCGTCCGGTCGAAACATATAATTTTTCGCAGATCGCGCATGCGAAAGTCGCCAGACACAGACGGTACAAAAGCAGTTCTTATTACACGGTGGAAATGTTCGGGCGAAAAGGAAAAGTCTTTAAAATCCCGCATGATTTTTCAAACGAACATGAAGCCCTGAACGAAGACGCCGACAACCATGTCAAAACCGTTTACACGAATCAAAACGAAGACGTCATTCAGCGCAATCGGGAGATTTAGATTTTTCATGAAAGACTTTTTATCTGTCGTTTTTTCGATTTTTACCGTGCTTTTTTCGATCGAGGCGGCTTTATATCTGTATATCAGGGAACATCGGAAAGGCGTTTCGAAACAACTGAGAAAAAAAATCAAAGAATATTTTGTCATTTATGTCGGAATCACCGCTGTTCTGCTCGGCTGGATTTTTTTCTTTGAAGAACAGTCCTGCTATCTGGAATGCCAGAAAGACACAATGTCATGCCGCTATTTTCATACCACCTATTTCAACAAAAAAAGCAGGCTGGCAGGAACTTATGACATTTCCCGCGTTTTATATGCAAAGCCTCAAAAGCACTACAGAAGAAGGGGAGCGTCCTATTACACCGTAAAACTGATCGAAGAAGAAAACGGGTTCGATTTGCCGCCCCATCATTCTTACAGCGGCGGAGCGGAAAAAGAAACCGCGCGTTTCAACAAATTTCTGCGCAACGATATAAAACTGTATACTTTCAGAAAAAATCCCTCCTCCGATTCTTTCGGATCGGTGGCCGGATTTATGACGTGCCTGTTGGCGATCATTCTGGAAACCCGCCTATTCTGGGATTTGGTTGTCGCAGCATTCAAAGGACGCAAAAGTATCAAAAAAGCCCCGCAGGACGATGTCATTCAGCGGAACCGCTGAATCTCAGGATATCCAAGCTGGAAACATGTCTTTCAACGAGGTGTAAATAAATTCAACGGCCAAAGACGCCAACAGCAAACCGCACAACCGCCCGATAATGTTCAGTCCCGTCTGACCTAAAACAGCCGCCAGTTTATCCGCCGTGCGCAACAAAAGCCATGAAACGACCGCAACGACCACCCCTGCTCCCAGAACGGCAATCAGATGCGATACGGATTTATCCATCTGCGTGGCAATCACCATGGCGGAAATGGATCCGGGGCCTGAAATCACGGGAATGGCCAAGGGCATGACGCCGATAGCTTCACGACTTTCGGCTTCCGCCTGTTCTTCCTTCGTATGGCGTTTTTCGGACGCTTTGATCATGCCGAATCCGATGGACATCAGCAATATTCCGCCCGCGATTCTGAACGAATTCAAACTGACCCCGAACATATCCAGCAAAGCGCTTCCGAAAAAAGCCGACGAGCAAAGAACACACGCGACGGCAACGCCCGTCTGTAAAGCGATACCGGCTTTTTCGCGTTGCCCCATCCCTTCCGTCAGATTGACGAAAACGGGAATCGCCGACTGCGGCGCGCATACGGCAAGCATTGCCAACGAAAAATGAAAGAAATCTATAAGCCAATCCAACATTTCAATTCCAATAGAACGGATAGTCCTTTTATTATTATCATTTTTAAGAAAACAAAGAAAGCTGTTAAAATAAATTATTACAAATGAAACAAACTTCTTAAGCTTTCCATCATACTTTTTTATTGACATCCGGCTTGCAGATTGCCACTTTTTCAATGAGGGCGAAAAAAAACGCTCAAACAAAAAAATCCGAACAGGAAACACAGAAATGAATTTTATTTATTTTTCTCCGAATTTTCCGACCTACGGGTGGAAATTCTGCCGTTACTTAAAAGAAAACGGCGTCAACGTATTGGGCATCGGCGACCAAAGCTACGACGAATTGCAGCCGGAATTAAAAGACGCTTTAACCGAATATTATCGTGTCGACAACTTACAGGATTACGATCAGGTCTATCGCGCGACGGCGTGCCTGATTCATCATCACGGCAAAATCGACCGCATTCAGTCCAACAACGAATTTTGGCTGATTACGGAAGCCAAACTCCGGACGGACTTTAATATCGAAGGCGTCAAATATCCCGATATATTGGATCACAAACAAAAATCCAGAATGAAATCGTTCTTTAAAAAAGCAGGCGTTGCCTGCGCGGATTATTGCCTGCCGAAAACCTTTTTGGACGGCAAAGCCTTTACCGACAAATACGGATTTCCGGTCGTCGTCAAACCCGACGACGGCGTCGGCGCGTGTGATACATACACGTTGCACTCCGAATCGGAAATGGCGGATTTCTTTGCGCAGAAACCCGACGTCCAATACATCATGGAAACGTTTATCGACGGTCATGTCGAAACGTTTGACGGTTTGACGAATCATGACGGGGAAATCGTTTTCTGCGCCAGTCAGGTTTATCATCAGTCTTTGATGGATACGGTCGTCAACGACGATTGCATCATGTACCATACGGACAAGGAAATGGCGGCGGATATCCGTAAAGCCGGCACAGCGATTGTCAAATCGTACGGCATTAAGGACATCTTTTTCCATTTTGAATTCTTCCGCACGACCGACAAAAAAACAGGTAAGACAAAAGTCATGGCTTTGGAAGTCAACATGCGTCCCCCCGGAGGCATGATTACGGAAATCTATGAAGCGTCTCACGATGTCAACATCTATAAAGCTTGGGCGGACACATTGATTAAAGGGCGCCCCGAAGGCGACATGAGCCAGAAACGCTTTGCCGCTTTTGCCAGCCGGAAATACAGATTCAACTATGTCTACACGCATGAAGCCATTCTGGCGAAATACGGCGACCATATCATGGAACACATGGCGATCGAAGGCGTTACCGCCCGCGCAATGGGAGACTACGTTTATTTGATTTACGCGGATACACTGGAAGAAATCAACGAAATCATCAATACGATCAACGCACGCGTTTAAGGATTACGACAGAATGAAAGAAGAATATTTCAAAGAATGGTCCGCCTGTCTGGATCGCGACATGGAATTCAAAGTATACGGCCATACGGGAAAGCCCGTTTTGGTTTTCCCGCCGGGATGCGGTCGTTTTTGGCATTATGAATATCACGGCATGGTGAACATCTGCGCTCCCTATATTGACGATGGACGCATCCAGCTGTTCTGCATTGACGGCATTGATTGGGAAACGTGGGAACGCAAAGACGGAAATCCTTATGACAACATGCAGATGCAGGAAAGATACTTTAACTACACGGTTGAAGAATTCATTCCCCGCATCAAAGAAATCAGCCGTGATGCAAACGGCGGACAGGAAATCGGCATTATGGCGACGGGATGTTCGATGGGAGCGACCCACAGCGCAAACACTTTTTTCCGCCGTCCGGATCTGATTGATTCCGTTATCGCGTTGAGCGGTCTGTACGGTCCCAGATATTTTTTAGGGGATTACATGGACGATACTGTTTATAAAAACAGTCCGTTGTATTTCCTGCCGGATATTTATGACGAAGGCTATCTGGATCAGATGCGTCGAGCCCGTTTGGTGTTCTGCGTCGGCCAAGGGGCTTGGGAAGACCCGATGATTGAAGAAACCTTGCGTTTGAAACAGATTCTGGAAGAAAAGCATATTCCGGCGTTCGTCGATATATGGGGAAAAGACGTCAACCACGATTGGGACTGGTGGTATGTCCAACTGCCCTATTTTATGGACAAGGTGTTGGCCTGAAATCAAAAAAAGCTCTCGAAATCGAGAGCTTTTTTCATACTCTAAATTTCCTCCGGCAGATAATCATGCAGAATGACAGCCAGATTCATCAGCGTTTTTTTCTTCTTCGGCGTCAATTCCTCAATTGCGTCCTGTAAAATATCATCCACATCCGGATTATCCCCCAGCCCTAACATTTCGCTGAGTTCATCGCATTCGTCCATCTCCATCTGCAGCAGGGAAAGCGCATCGTCCGGCACATTCGTATCCAATCCGAACATCGCGTTGACGGCAGAATAATCTTGTATTTCCTCTTCGTGTTCACACTCGCAATGACCATGATGATGCCCGCAGCATCCCTCCCCCCGTTCATGGAAATGACCATGATGACAATGACATTCTTTCTTCATCTGATTTATCCTTAATCGTTAGCGGCACACAAACAAAGCCAACGCGGAAACAGCCGCCGTTTCCGCCCGCAAAATCCGTTCCCCCAAATCCATTCCCGTCGTATGGGGAGTTTCGGCAATCAGCGCCCGTTCCGTTTCGGAAAATCCCCCTTCCGGACCGACTAAGAAAGCGGCGGCATCAATACCTTTAAAAATTTCATCAGCCTTTTTTCCGCGTCCCGTTTCATCCAGATGAACCAACAACGGTTTCGTGTCGTTTTGCGCAACGAGCAATTCCTTCAGCGCAACCGGTTCCGAAATTTCAGGCACATCCAAACGTCGGCATTGTTCGCACGCTTCAATGGAAATCAATCGCAATCTGTCCGTATTCACGCGTTTTGTCGACGTGTATTGCGTTATCACCGGAACAATCTGCGTTGCCCCCAATTCCGTCGCTTTTTCCACGACCCATTCTGTACAATCGCGTTTCAACGGTGAAAAATATAAGCGCACATCACGTTTTTCAGGTTGTTTTCGCAATAAACGGCAAATCTGCATCCGCCCGTCTCTTTTACTCAAAGATGACAGAACCGCTGCAAATTCCCCGTTTTTTCCGTCAAAAACGAACAATTCCGTTCCTGTTTGCACGCGCAATACATCGCGCAGATAATGAATCTGTTCGACCGTCAACGGAACCGTCGCCCCCAGAGCCAAAGGCGCGTCTACAAACAAACGAATCTGCATTTATTCCCCTAAATCCTGCGCCGACGGAGCCAGATATGCATTTATGTCGACTTCGTCGATCTGGCTTTCTTTCATATATTGTTCCGCATATTCCCGATAAACCCCCGATGTCAAAAGCAGATTGAACAAATCGGGATCCAAATGACCGCCCTTTGCCATATCGGACATGATGGCTATGATTTCGGACAGAGTTTTAGCCTTTTTATACGGCCGGTCGGTGGAGGATAAGGCTTCAAATACATCGGCCACTCCCAATATCCGCGCGGGAATCGACATTTGCGACCGCTTCAAATGATTGGGAAAACCGGTTCCGTCCATATGTTCATGATGACCGCCCGCATATTCGACAACGTTTTTGATATGGGACGGGAACGGAATGGATATCAACATCTCAATCGTCATATCGATATGAGAATTGATTTTTTAGCCTCTTCCTGCGTCAACGTTCCGCGCGGAATGGACAGGTTATG
>JAFYCE010000099.1 GCA_017539865.1 Alphaproteobacteria bacterium | reverse complement strand
GGAGTAAGTAACAAATTGCTCGCACCAGACCAAACAAAACGCCGTTTAGGCGTAGCCAGTAGCATGAGGGCTATGCCCGTCATGGAAGAACCCCGCGTTTTACGCGGGGGTCTCTTTTTTTAACGGGAGATGATTTTATGCTGAAAAAAACGGCACTTGTAATGAGTCTTTTACTCATATCAGCTTGCGTCGCAAAGAATACTTATTTGACAACCACCTTGAGCGAACAACCGATTGTTCCGAAAACTCTGGAGTTTGATTTGTCTTCTGAAGAATTTTATTTTTATGAGAAATTTTTAGCAGAAAAATTAACTTCAAAATTAAAGGAGCAAGGGTGGACGATAAAAGAAAATAATGCTGATTATAAATTAACTCTGCGGTTCGGAAACAATTTTGGGTTGAGGTCTGTTTCTGGTATAGTTCCGGTAAGTAGCATGACATTGGGAATGCGTCAAGATTTTTATGTTTTAACAGAACGAAATGTCATTTATAAATTGGCGAATAAGAAAACTGGAAAACCGCACATATACGGCATTATCCGGGCGTCAAAAGACTTTGATAATATGGATACGATGATGCTGTTAAACAATGCGGCCGGTATTCTTGCCGAGGAAATGAAAACGGAAAATGCCATTCAACAAAAAGAATGGAAATGTATGGTTGATATTTCTAAAAAACAATACAAACGTGCCAGATGTTCTGCAGAAGAAAATGAGATAAATAAATTTCCCCATGAGTTAAATACAATCAAGGATATGGATTTCTTTACCCCGATTATAGAGAAAAATAAGGAATGATTTATATTTTTTCTTCTGCACATAGATATACAAAAGGCGGGATGATTCCCGCCTTTTATGTTATCTTAACAGCCGATCCAAAACGTTCTGTTTTTTTAGCAATCGTTATATTGGTCTTACTTTTTTAAAGTACATTTTAAAAACGCGTCGGATTTTCAAACTTTTTAAAATACATTTTAAAGTTTTTTTGTTTTGAGGAGAAAAGCACCTCAATGATTTTTCCCTTTGAATATCCGGCGGGAACGGATAATTTATACAAAAGCGAAAAACATCGGAAAGGCGAAACATCGTGACGGAAAATCGTCCGCTGGCTATGGCGGCAGGGTTGAAAGAGTTCGTGTTGACGACGGCGGACGGGGAATTTTCCCGCGCCGTGCCCGCGCACGAGGTTTTCCGTTTGACGAAAAACGCGCCCGTTCTGGTCTGCAACCGGTCTTTGATGAAAGGACGTTTGGGGCGGCAGATGCCCGCGACCGTCTTGGACGTGTTGGAGCTGTTCGCTTTCGTCTGTCCGGCGCAGAACGTCGTTCCGACCGCGCGCGAAATCGCCGCTTTTCTGAATATCACAAAGCCTCAAAACGCTTTTGAGGAGGCGCGGAGTCTGTTTTCGATCACGCGGATTTTATTGTCCAAGCTGGCGGCGATGAACGCCGAAGAATCCAAAGCGGCGGCGGGGCTGGCCATCACGATGAACCGCGACGGAGGTTGGATCTGGGGCGCGGATGTGCTGGCGGCTTTGGGGCGTGATCCGAATTCCGTCGGCATGACAGGCCTGACGGGCTTTGCCGTCTGGAACAATCTGACCGAGTGGCAGGAAAGTGCGCCGGAGCCTCCGGCGGGGACACAACCGGTCGAAACATTTGAAGCTGAACAAAAGTTGAAAGAATTGCTTGCCGTGCCGTCCGACGGCTTTATGGTGGAAGACCGCTCCGATCAGTTCGCTTATGCGAAAACGGTATCCAAAGCGTTTGTGCCGCGGGCGGACGAGGGCGTTCCCGTCACCGTTCTGGCGCAGGCGGGAACCGGAATCGGAAAAACGCTCGGCTATCTGGCGCCGGCGGGGGTGTGGAGCGCCAAAAACGCGGGTTCGGTTTGGATCAGCACGTTTACCCGCAACCTGCAAAGACAGCTGGAAAACGAGCTGTCCCGCCTGTATCCCGACCCTATGATAAAACGCCGCAATGTTGTTGTGCGCAAAGGGCGGGAAAATTACCTGTGCCTGTTGAATTTCGCCGAAGCGGTCGGACGGATTCCCGCTTCTCCGGCTTCTTCCGTGCCGTTGGGGCTGATCGCCCGCTGGATTGCCAAGACGCGGGACGGCGACTTGAGCGGCGGGGACTTCCCCGGCTGGCTGGCCGACATGCTGAACCGGCAGAGTCTTGAGGGCTTGGCGGATCAGCGTGGCGATTGCATTTACGCTCAATGCCCGCACTATAAGAAATGCTTTATTGAAAAGGTTTTGCGCCGCAGCCGGCACGCAAAAATCGTCGTCGCCAATCACGCGCTTGTGATGACGCAGTTGGCGGGCGCGGCGGACGAAGGCTTGTTGCCCGTGCGGTTCGTCTTTGACGAAGGCCATCAGCTGTTCAATGCGGCGGACGATATTTTTGCGGGCGAGATCAACCTGCGCGAAGGAGCGGAAATGCGCCGCTGTCTGTTAGGGGCGGAAGACCGCCGCCACGCCGGACGCGCGCAAGGCATCCGCCGCAGAATCGAAGACTTGACTCTGGTCGTGCCGGACGTCAGTCTTGCCGTGCAGGACATCGCCGTTCTGGCCGCTTTTCTGCCGAGGACGGGCGCTTTGCAACGGCTGAAAAACAGGACGCCGCAGGGGAGCTTTGAAAAATTCCTGACGCAAGTCTATCGGCAGGTGACCGCCCGCGCGGAACAAACGGACGCGCTGTATTCTCTGGAATGCGAACCGCGTCCCGCCGCGCCGGAGCTGATTGAAACGGCCAGAGCGCTTTATGCCGACATCAAAGCTTTGGAAGAAAAAGTCCGACTGTTGATCCGTCTGATCGAAAAATACGTCAACGACGAAGCGGCAAACATCGAAACGGCGGACAAGCAAAGATACGCGGCCGTTCTGCGGTCGCTGAAAAAGACGGCGGCGGAACCGTTGGCGGTCTGGCGGCTGATGCTGGAACAGTTGGAGCTGAAAACACCGTCGGACTTTGTGGACTGGCTGGAAATCACGCGCACGGACGGGTATGACAGCGATGTCGGCTATCACCGCCACTGGATAGACCCGACTTATCCGTTTGCTCATTCGTTAAAGCAGGCGGCGCACGGCGTTCTGATCACGTCGGCGACGCTGACGGACAGGAGCGGGGAAGCGGAAACGGACTGGACGCACGCGGCACAAAGGACGGGGGTGACGCACCTGAACACGCCGGAACTGCCGTTCGATCTGACGAAAGCGGATTTTGAATCGCCGTTCGATTACGGGAAAAACTCGCGCGTGCTGATCATCACGGACGTGAATAAAAACAGCTATGACGAGGTCGCAGCGGCGTATCGGGAGCTGTTTCTGGCGTCGCAGGGCGGGGGCTTGGGCATCTTCACGGCGATAAGACGCCTGAAAGAGGTTTACCGCCGCATCAAAGACCCGCTGGCGGAAGCGGGATTGCCGCTGTTGGCTCAGCATATCGACACGGTGAATCTGCAAACGTTGCTGGATATTTTCAAAGCGCAGGAGGAGGCTTGCCTGCTCGGGACGGACGCGGTCAGGGACGGGATCGACGTCCCCGGAAAATCGCTTCGGATGATCGTGTTCGACCGCGTACCGTGGCACCGTCCTTCAATCGCGCACAAAGCCAGAAAAGCGGCGTTCGGCGAAACGGGCGAGGCGTATAATTTAATGCTTGTCCGGATGAAACTGGCGCAGGCGTTCGGCCGCCTGATCCGCAAAAAGGACGATAAAGGCGTGTTTGTCATGCTCGACCGCGCGATCCCCAGCGAAACGCTGACCGCTTTTCCGAAAGACACGCCGATCGAAAAACTCGGCCTGAAAGACGCGCTGGAAAAGATCAGGAAGTTTTTATAATTATACCGTCAGCCGGAAATAACAGGTGTTTTTTCCGCTTCCTGTCTTTTGAAGCTCACCTGACGCAACCAATTTACGAAAAGCCCCCTCAATGGAACTGTCGCTCAACGTCGGACAGAGTTCCCGAATGTCCTGTTTGTTGAACCGTCCGATTTTGTTTCGGCTTGCCCTCCGGACCATTTCAAGTGCGGAAAGCTTTGTTTCCACAAGAGCCACTCTCTCCTCGAGATCTTTATATGCGGAAAGAATCGTTCCAAGGATATATTTAATGAACGGCACGGCATTTTCGGTTCCTTCGTGCCACCCTTTCTGTGATTCCGCAAGCGCGTCATAGTAAAGGTCTTTGTTCCTTGCGATTTTGGCTTCGAGGGAAATGTATTTGCCGACATAAAACCCGTTCCGATACAGAAGAAGTGTCGTCAACAGACGGCTCATTCTTCCGTTTCCGTCATTGAACGGGTGAATGCACAAAAAGTCATGGATAAAGACGGGAATCGCGATCAGAGGTTCAAGTTCCATATTTCCGATGATGCGGTTGTATTCATCGCATATCCTGTCAAGGGCTTCCGGCGTTTCAAAAGGAGCAAGAGGCGTAAACAAAGTTTCGACACGACCATCGGGGTGTGTCGCGCTGATATAGTTCTGGACGTTTTTCGTTTGTCCCGCCATCGGGTTGTTCGCATAACTGTATAAGATTTTGTGAAGCTGGAGGATATAATTCCGCGTGACGGGAAGAACCTCAAAGTTCTCATGGATCAGTTTCAATACATCTCTGTATCCGCTGATTTCCTTTTCACTACGGTTTTTGGGCGTAGTCTTTTCCTCGACAAGCTGACGGACACGGGTGCTTGTCGTAACAATGCCTTCAATAGCGTTGGAAGCCTCTGTGCTTTGAACTTTGGCAATCTCCACCAGTTTATCGAGTTCTTCCGGACGCTGTTTCAGAAACAGTTCCTGCTTCCCCACTTCTTTATATATGGCGGAAATCAATCCGAGAAGTTCCGAATCCCATTTTTGTTCCCTGATTGCGGAATAGTTAAAAGCCTTCATTCCCTTATCTCTCTCATCTTTCCCTTAAATTATACCATAAAATAAGGGAATAACAAGGAAGTAAGCGAATTTGTTATACTTTTTTGAAAATCCGGTTGTCTGCGCGCCCGTATTCTGAAACAGTTATTCGAATTTTTCGAATAACTGAAAACCGTCTGTTTGAAAGCGATTTCGACCGTTTTCCGGAATTGGAAAACCTCGTCAGGAAAAAATAAGAGACTATGCCGTCGGAGCCACTGTTAGTCCCCCCTCGGCAGGACCTCTGGAAAACACGCCGATCGAAAAACTCGGCCTGAAAGACGCGCTGGAAAAGATAAGAGAGTTTTTGTAAAAAAAACTTGCCTTCTTATGTATGCTGAATATAACTTCTTTTAAAGAATTAAGACTGTTTTTCAGCGGCAAAGGATATATGCTGATGTTTTTGTATAATATATTTATAGCCCATTTTGTGTATTGTTTTGATGTTTTGGCTTTTATCCTTGATCGGTTGTTATCCAATTCCGTTTTTTTGCTGTTTATTATTAGCTTTGTCGTTAATTTTTTAAGTTATCCCGTCTTTAAAAAGATAGAGGATATGTGTAAAAAAGATAATGACGATTATCAAAAACTGTTGCCTAAAATCAATTCCATTAAAACAAATTTCTCCGGTAATGAACGCAGAATGTTGTTGGAAACGTATTTCAGACAAAATAAGTATCATCCGCTTTTGGCTCGTTTCAAACAATCGTTATCGGTGTTCTTGTATGTTCCGATATTTGCGGCTTCGTATATTGTTATCAGTAAAAACCCGCTGTTTGAAAATGCGACTTTAAACCGGATAAATGAAGCTTTTTTGCCGATCAGAATATTACCGGTTTTGATGACGCTGATAAATGTTGTGTCGGTTTTGATTTATACGAAAAACAAGCCTTCTTTGAACAAAGTTTATTCATATATTTTGCCGTTATTATTTTTGGTCCTTCTTTACTTTTCACCGGCGTCTGTTGTTTTGTATTGGATATTTAACAACAGTTTCTCTTTATTACGGAATATATATTTTTTTGCAAAGGATAAGTTTTCAGGTTGTTTGATTGGATATATTTCCGTTGTTTTTTCTGTGGCGCTTTATGATGATTTCAGTGTGAAAACGCTTTTTGATGCGCTGATTATTGCGTTGATAGCCCTTGGCATTAAAGTGTTTGTTTCGGCAATGAAAGATAATTTTTATCTGTTTGTTGTTTTTTTCTTCGTGGCGATAGGCTTTTTTATTTATTTCTTTAAAATATATTATCTTGATAACGCTTATTTTTCG
Source organism: Alphaproteobacteria bacterium (assembly GCA_017539865.1). Lineage (GTDB taxonomy): Bacteria > Pseudomonadota > Alphaproteobacteria > CAAGCB01 > CAG-977 > UBA11549. Next base: position 4,353 of record JAFYCE010000099.1, on the reverse strand, counting down.
TTTGAAATTTCTGTTTTTCTATTGGGGTTGCTGATAACCGTCTATAGATTTCTTGTTAAAAACATGGAATTTGAAGTTTCTTTTAAAAGCTATTTCCTTCTTTTGTTTTCGATGTTTGTTTTGTTCGGATTTTATTTTCCGTTAAAAATAGTTTTTTCCGATCCGGAAGAAGTTTATTCCGTTATCGATTTTGAAGATCTGGTTCTTTATGAAATCGAATTTGCATTCGGTCTTTTTTTGATTTATCCGTCGATAGTATTCTTTTTGCAAAAGCGGAATCGGAAAAATATCTACTGGCTTACGCTGACTTTTTTTGTGTTGGCTCTGATGGAGTGCGGCCTTTTTAGGATGCCGCATGATCCGATTGACGCCTATATGCATTTTTCTATAACGTTTTCTTTTCCGCCATCTTTTCCGTATGCTTTCGAAACGTTTCTGATTTTTATCATTGTATCGGCGATGCCGCTTTTTTTGAGAAAAAAAACGCAGAAGTATTTGAATTTATTTTTAATCGCTTTTATAAGCGTTTGTCTGTATTTTTCGGTTGTTTGGATGAAAGGGCTTTATATCGAAGCGAAAAGACTGAAAGATGAAGAGCAAAATCACAGCAAAGTGGAACTGACGCTGACATCAAAAGGAAAAAATGTACTGATTTTGTTTATGGATCGCGCCATATCATCTTTCTTTCCGTTGGTAATGAAGGAAAAGCCGGAACTGAAAAAAGCGTTTGAAGGGTTTGTGTATTATCCGTACATGGTCTCTTTTGCTCCGCATACGCTGCACAGCGTTCCGTCTTTATTGGGCGGTTATGAATACACGCCGTTGAAACTGCAGGGCGATACAACGCGAGAAATGGCCGATAAGCATAATGAGGCGATTTCCGTTTTACCCGAGCTGTTCAGAAGGAACGGATATAAAGTCGCTTTGAACGATATTCCGTATATCAATTATGATGACAACCGGCGGAAAGGATTCTTTCATAAAGATATTTCGATGATCGATACGAATGGTATGAAAAGAAACAGAATAAAAGAGGTGGAAAAACATATCAAAGAAAGCATTCCTTCTTTTATGCTATTTAGAGCGGTTCCTCAATCTTTTAAGGAATTTATCTATAATCGCGGAAAGTATATATACGAAAAATACAAGATAACGAATCTGGTTAGAATTTATGCAATGAACGAATATGATTTGTTTGAGGATATGATTTCAAATCTGACGGTAAAGAGCGACGCTCCCGATTCATTCAGTATTTTTATTTCATTGTTGCCTCATTCTCCGACCTTCTTGTCAAAGAACTATGATTTCGCGAACGATACTGATTGGATAAGCAAAAAAAATATGACGGTATGTCATTATCATGTTAACGTTTTGTCTTATATTGAGATTGGAAAGTTAATTCGGAAATTAAAAGAAAATAATGTTTATGATAATACGCGCATCATTGTCGTATCCGATCATGGAGCTTTTCTTGATGTGGACAATGTTAACATACCGCAAAATAACGCTTTATTGCTTTTTAAAGATTTTAATGCAAAAGGGGAATACAAAACGTCGTCCGATTTTATGACAACGGCGGATGTTCCTTATTTATCCGCATATGGTCTGATCGAACCTTTGGTTAATCCTTTGTCCGGAAAAAAAATATATCTGCAAAAGGAGGAAGGGGTGGATATTATAGTATCGATGTTTGGTAAATGGCATCCTCGTCATTATAAAGATAAAAAAAGAACTTATTTTTATGATGAGGAAGTCCGATATATACATATCGATGAAAATAATATAAAACAGATGATAAAAGCGGATCCGATACAATGAAAAAATGTTTGATAATAATTTGCGGGCTGTTTTATGCATTGATACCGTCAACGGCGTTTGCATATCTTGATCCTGCAACGGGAAACGCCATGTTTACATTGGCGGTAACAATCATTTCCGCCGCTTTGTTCGGGTGTCAGTATCTTTATGAGCATTTCTTTTTGTTCAGAGGTGCGTTTAAAAGAAATAAAAATACAATTCCGTTATTGTTGTACTCGGAAGGGAATGCGTATCGGGGATGGTTCGAACCGATTTTGGACGAATTGGAAAAACGGCGGATTAAAACGGTGTATTACACTTCCGCCGAAGACGATTTCTGCTTTCAAAAGAATTACCGGCATATTTCCCCCGTCTTTATCGGAAAAGGGAACAGGGCTTATGCCAAAATGGCTTTCGTTAAAGCGGATATCGTTTTGATGACAACGCCGGGGTTGGATGTTTATCAGCTGAAACGTTCCAGATATGTGAAAAAATACGTTCATTTCTATCACGGTTGCGACGATCAGTGCTTTTATAAATTGTTCGGTGTCGATTATTATGATGCGTTGCTGACAGACAGCGAAATTAACGGAACGTACGTCAGAGAATTGGAGCATAAAAGAAATCTGCCCGCTAAAGAATTGGTTGTTGTCGGCAATATCAAGCTTGATGAATTGCAAAAGAGCATCAAAGACGCACCAATCAAAAACGACATAAAAAAGACGATTTTGCTGGCTCCGTCATGGGGAAGGGAATCTTGTTTATATAAATATGGCAATAGAATTATCGAACTGTTATTGAAAACGGATTGCCGGATTATCATTCGCCCTCATCCGCAGATGAAAATTGACAAGCCGCAGCTGTTACGCAAATTGCAAAACGATTATCCTGACAGTGAACGGCTGAGATGGGATTTTGACACAGACAATCTGCCTTCAATGCTTCAATCGGATTTAATGATTTCCGATTTTTCAAGCATTGTATTTGAATATGCTTTTGTGCTTCACAAGCCGGTAATCACATTAAGTCAAAATATCAATCTGGAACAATATGACGCCTCTGATTTGTCCGCTCCCGTATGGAGATTTCCCGTGTCAAAAGAAATAGGGGAGGTGATGGATGAAAATCAGATGGATGATTTGCCGGATGTTGTCGGGCGGTTGTTTGATGCGGACATAAAAACAAAAATCGAAACCGTTGCGGATATCTATTGGACAAATCACGGAAAATGCGTTGAAAATATTGTTGATTACATTGAAAAACAGCTTGAAGGGCAAAAAGACACTCCATGACGATGTTCATAGTCGGACCGGTTGAAATGTATCCGGAAACAAAACAAGTCAGGATGAAGGATTTTTCTTATTTTAGAAGTCCGGAATATTCGGAAATGGCTTCACAGTGTTTGACCGGTCTTTCCTCGCTGTTAGGAAATGACGAGCCGAATTCTTTGATTTATATGGCTTCTTCCGGAACAGGGGCAATGGAAGCCGCCGTTGAAAATTGTGTTTCGGAAAAGGACAAGTGTCTTGTTGTCAACGGCGGAACATTCGGACGACGGTTTTGCGAGCTTTTGGCATATCATGGCAAAACGTTTTCAGAAATCGATCTGGAATGGAATGAGCGGCTGTCAGACAGGCATTTACTGCGCTATGAAAATCAAGGTTATACCATGCTGTTTGTCAATCTGTGCGAAACGCAAACAGGACAGCTTTACGATATAGAGCTGCTCTCGTCCTTTTGTCGAAGAAACGGAATGATGCTGCTTGTTGATGCCATTTCGACTTTTCTGGCGGATGCGTATGACATGAACAAATACGGCATAGATTTGACCATTATCAGTTCTCAAAAAGGATTGGCTTTGTCGCCGGGGGCTGCTTTTGTTTCTTTCAGCAGAAGAATGATGGATAAAGTGATTCAAAGTCCGGCTCCATCCTCAAAATACTTCGATTTTAAAGATTTTTTGACGGATGTCGTTCGGGGGCAAACACCATATACGCCGCCTGTTTTTATAATGTATGAATTGCGTGAAATGTTGAAACGGTTCGAAAAAGAAGGCGGGCCGGACACTCATCTGGCTGTTGTAAAAAGAAAAGCCGAATATTTCCGGACGGAAGCGGTGAACGCCGGTTTTCGCGTGCCGGATTATCCGTTGTCAAACGTACTGACGCCGCTATACTTTGACGATATTGACGCCGAACGGATTGTTTCGGCACTGAGGGACGATTGCGGCATTTATGTTAATCCGTGTGGCGGTCATTTGGCAAAAAAAATGTTGCGAGTGGCTCACATCGGCAACACAACAATGGAAGACATTGATATATTGATTGAAAAACTGCTTCTTACGGTGGAAAAAATAAAAGGGCGGAAAGAATAATGATAGGAAATAAAACGGTCGTTTATACGGCGGGAACGTTTGATATGTTGCACGCCAATCATTTGAAAATGTTGGAATACGCCAAGTCGTTGGGGGATATTCTGATTGTCGGTGTCAATACGGACGAACTTGTGGCTCAGTATAAATCCGAACCGATCGTGCCGTTTGAAGAAAGAATAGCT
>JAFYCE010000098.1 GCA_017539865.1 Alphaproteobacteria bacterium | reverse complement strand
TCATCGTATCTTCATTGATCGTTGCGGAAGTTTTTTCGTACCGCGCCAAATGAAGAAGTCCCGCAATTCTTAAAGTCTGCCCGCAAAGTTTTCCTCCCCAACCTTGACAAAGTTCCAACTTTCCACCTTTGCGAAGATCGCGCTCAACCTTGTCTTGAAATTTACGCCAAGCATTTAACGCCGCTTTGTTTAAGCTCAATTTAACGGGAGAACGCGGAGTCGGCATTTCAAGAAAAGCCTTAATCCGTTCTTCATATTCTTTTGTCAAACCGGCAGGAACGGGTTTCCCTTTATGATTTCTGAACCCGATTTTAGATTTTGGTTCACAGAATAAGAAGCGTTCAAAAAATCCTTTCCCCGTAAAATTCTTATTTTTCGCCATATTTTCAAAGATAACGGGCTGAACAATCATAAAAATCGTAATCAGCGGAGTGATGTAAACTTCCCGATCACGACGCTTGATACTTAGACTTCCACCGTCCCAACCTTTCAAGAGAACATCTATATTCGTTTGCCCGCCGGTATAAAGCCCGGAACACGAATCTAAAAATCCGCCCTCGTCGGTGATAATGGATATTTTTCCGTTTTGTTCGTAAAGAGCCGTTGCCAGACTTTCCGTTGTTGCGTCCGTCAAAAACAGTTTGGGTAATGCGGGCGGCTCAATGAGAGAAGCCTCTTTTGCCGCAATTTCTTCTATCGCGCCGTTTTTTGCCTTTTCTTCCGTCAACCGCTTACGTTCGTTTTCAATCAGGCGGCGTTGCGAATGATATACTGAAAGCTGACGCCGATGTTCTTCTTCAAGCAATAATCTTTGTTTTTTCTCATATTCAAGGACTGGTTTGCTACACGCTTTCAGAATAGCCGTCTTTCTGTTCGCCGGAGGCATCGCGACCATTAAATATAAGTTCAGCGGTTCGGCATAATCGTTTTCAACCTGAACGACATACTTGTTCTGCAATGCTGTTGCCAATATGCTTAACATACATAAAACCGTTGCGCTTTCAGGTGTTTCCAATCGTTCTGATAACGCAACAGCCAAATCTTTATATGGCGATGGTAAAATCGAAGCGGGAATATCTGTCAACTTGAAGTCATCAAAGAAAACCGGCTCCTCCCAATCGTGTGAAAAATCTATCAGATTTCCCTGTTTTCCCAAATTTCCGACGGCTCTGTTTTTATCTATCTCATTGATATTTATTACATTTTCGACTGAATTGCCCAGATTTCCCATTTTTCCGGCTTTTTGTGTTTTCATTTTCTATTCTCCGAGTGAAGTGATGATTTGCTGACGAACGAAATTCAATCCATACCAACAATGCAGATCGTTGAAATCGGTGGATTGCGTATCTTTTTCGTCAAAAACCGGATAAACGACTTTAGCTTTTAGTGATTGAGCCGTGTTTTTCGCTTTTTCAATTCCGACATTAACCAGATTAAACCGGTCGTTATCTGCGCAAAAGACAAGGGCGGCTTTTGGATACTTTTGAGCCAACTGCGGAGCGACCTTTGAAAGATTACCCGCATCAAAACAAGCGACAACACATTCTTTTACAGCCTGATATACGCTTGAAGCCGTGGCATATCCCTCGCAAATGTAAATCCTGTTCTGCGGCTTTCCGAACATAAAGAAGTTTCCGCTTTTCTTTCCATTCTTCAAAAAGCGTTTTGTTCCGTTCGCGTCGATGAATTGAAGCGTCCATAATTCTCCGTTAATATCGTAAAGAGGAATGATAAGACAGCCTTCGCCCGCAATTTTCAATCCCGACGAAACGGCTTTCTTTCTGACAAGATAATCGTGCGAATAGGTTAAACAGGCACTCGTTTCCCAAATCTTTTGCGCCCGTTCCTTTGTTTTAATATAAAAATAGTTCCGTTCTTGATCGGTTTGTTCAATTAAATCAGACACTCGTTTTGAATAGGTTTTCGTGTCGTAATCGTTCACTTCTCTGTTCGGAAACACCGCTGTCGATAAATCGGTCGCAAAATCTCCGAAGAAGAAGCCATCGTCAACTTGAATCGCCCAATATCTTTGATTTTTTCCCCAACGGATAAAGCCGTTTGATGACGCTCTGTTCTTCGGATACGGGATTCTGAACTCTAACAAGCCTTTTTCTAATACCGGATTAACCATTGTTATTCTCTCCGGCATTGTTTTCATCGGCGCAATGATGTTTAAGAAAAACATCTATGTCGGAGCGACGATACAGAATCTTTTTAGAAATCCTCACGGATGGAAGATTGAATGTTTTATCGCTTCGCCAATGATACAAGGTTGAAACGCTGACTTTTAAGATTTTAGCCGTTTCCTTTATCGTCAGATAAACGTCATCGGTATTCATAATTAAACCCTTTCATTTGTTTTAGAACAAACGAAAGGGTAGTGTATGTTTTATCATACTTCATCAAGTTCAACCGGCACAAAACCTTTGTGCTTGCTAAACTTCTTTATATCAGCTTTCCTGTCTTTCTGATCTGTGAAATCCAACTGCATAAACAGTTCAGCAAGTTCGTTTCCACAATAGGACAGTTCGGTAATTCCGTCTTTATCATACTTGCGATTCGAGCGGCGGCGGACACGAGTTTTATATTCGGATCGCTTTCTGACAATCGAAAATAGCGTTCTTGGACGAATCTCTTAACCTCGTCGTATTTTCTTGCTCTGGCAGTTCCTCCCAGAACGGCTATCGAAGTGTTCCCCATATCCGCTTCCAAATCGAGAATCGTCAATACGCCAAATTCATAAACGGAAAGCAACAATTCCGTTTCTTCATTACAAAATGCCGGATCATTGACAAGTTCTTCAACCGATTTGATAAACAAAGAAACATTCTCAAAATCTTCGTCCGTTCTTTTGCCGGATGCCTGTTTTTCTATAACACTTTTGACGGTCGTCATCAGAACCTTAAAGCGTTCCGTCTGTTCTCCGTGCAATGCTTTAATTAAGCCTGACAATTTTGCCAATATTTCTGTCTTAGTCATAAGCTAATCCTTTCGTAAAAAGTAAATACAAACGGACGCAATCAACGACTGCGTCCGGTTAGATATTTACCAATCCGACAAACGGATTAACTTCTCTGAAAAACCTTTTATACAGCCGGTTTAATTTCCTCTTTGAACGGAAAAACCGTTGCCTCGTCTGACAAGCCCGCACGCTTCTCCATTAAATCAACAGCGGAGGTTATTGCCGCTCTAACACTTTCGACATTCATTCGGGCGTAGATTTGCGTTGCTTGGAAACTCCTATGTCCGAGCGTCTTTGAAATCAGCGGAAGATTGACACCCGCCATAGCTTCGTAACTTCCCAACGTCCGGCGTATATCGTGAATACGCAAGTTTTCAATTCCGGCACGGTTTAACAGCTTCTTCCAGAATTTCTTCGGTTCAACTAAGTGTTTGGAGGCACTCGACGGGCTATAAAACACCCATGGAGAAACGGAATCAGCTTTTATACTTTTCAAAATACTGATTGCTTTCGGTATCAAAGGAACATTCAACGAGGATCCGTTTTTCGTTTCGGGAATACGCCAAACCTTTTCAACCCAATCAATCTGATCCCATCGCATTGTCAGAACATTTGAACGTCTTTGTCCCGTGAACAAAGAAATATAAACATAGTCGCGGAATAGGGAATCCGGTTCTTCGTCCAACGCTTGGAAAAAATTTTTGAGTTCGTCTGATTGTAAAAAGCGTTCTCTTGGTTTTTCCGTATATTTTTTAATCCCCATAACGGGATTATATTTAATGACATTCCATTCAACCGCTTTATTCAAAACTTTCTTTATAAGAGCCAATGCGGAATTAGCCACATAGATTGTTCTTTGGCTTTTCAGCTTTATATGGAGTTTTTCTATTGTATCGCGATCTATGTTATCTAATTTCTCTGAACCAAATTGATTTCTAAAATATCTGTCAAAGATGCTTATTCCATCACGACAAACCTGCGGTTTGGTATATTTTTCAGCGTGCAGAGGGATATACTTATTATCAAAAAATTCAGCGAGAGTCGGCATTTCCCGACGTTCGTCCCTCTCTTTGAGGAACTTCTTATTGTTAAGAACTTCTGCCGCTAGTTCACAAGCCCTTTTCCTTGCGTCTTTCAGTTTAATTTCCGTTGTTAAGCCGATTGTTATGACAACGGGTTTCCGATTGATGCAACGCTTGTAAATATAGGTTTTGTTGCCGCGAGGATTAACGCGGCACATAAAATTCGGTGTTTTAAGGTCTGCCACCAAATAAGCAGATGCTTCCGGTTTCAGATCAGCTAAAAATTCTTCCGTAAAGTTTTCTTTCAATTTGATCGCCATTGGACACCTCTTTTTTTTATGCCAAAAGAATGAGTCATTCGCATCTTAAAATCAACAACTTTTCTATCACTTTTCTATCATTTTTTTGAAAATGCCCTGCAATCAAAAGATAAAATCGGCAAAGATTTACAAAAAAGAGCAAATTACAACATATTGAAAATAAATGATAAAAATACCTTACAAGCAACCATCGGCAAAAAAATGCAAAAATCGGCAAAAACGAAATAACAATTCTTCTAAGCTGTGGGTCGAGCGTTCGAATCGCTCCGAGATCACCAAAAAAACTCCCTGACAGTCTGCTTTGTCGGGGTGTTTTTTTATAACGGACTTTTTAATCGTCATATGCACCGCGACGACCGATTTGGACATCACGGTTGACATTGACGCACTCGACCAAACCGAATGAAAACATCAGAGTCAGCATCACCGTGCCACCGTAGGAAATCATCGGCAGCGGAACGCCGACAACCGGCAACAACCCCATCACCATTGCAATATTGATGAAAACATATAAAAACAGGTTCGTCGTCAGTCCCAAAGCCAGCAATCTGCCAAAAAAGCTTGAAGACCGGAACGCGATCACATACCCGTAAAAAATCAAAGCCAAATAAAGCAGCAACAGCGTGACCGATCCGATCAAGCCGAATTCTTCCGCCCAAACGGTAAAAATAAAGTCCGTATGTTTTTCCGGCAAAAAATTCAGCCGGCTTTGCGTTCCCTGTAAAAAGCCCTTGCCGAAAATGCCGCCCGACCCCAACGTGATTTTAGACTGCAGGATATGGTATCCTTTGCCCAGCGGGTCGCGTTCCGGATCTAAAAAGGTAAAAACGCGTTCTTTCTGATAATCGTGCAAAAAACGCCAGCCGATCGGAATGGAAATCAATCCCGCAAGACCCAAAGCGGCAAATTTCCACATCTGAACCCCGACCAAGAAGAACAGCGACAGCGACGCCGCCCCCATCAGAACAGCCGTTCCCAAATCAGGCTGCTTTAAAACCAAAACGACCGGCAGCAAAACCATAAAAGCCGGAATGATCATATAAGAAATACAGCCGATTTCCTGCTGTGAACTGCCGTGAAAATATCGGGCAAGCGCCAAAATCAATGCGATTTTCATCAATTCAGACGGCTGAACGCGGATAATCCCCAAATTCAGCCATCGCTGCGCCCCCATCGCGCCGTGACCGAAAAATTCAACAACAAACAGCATAACGACCGCAATAATATAGAACAGATAGGCATATTTCAGCCAAAATCGCAAATCGGTCACAGCAACAATAAAAACAACCGCCAATCCGAGCCAAAAACGGGAAAACTGCTTTCCCGCCCACTGGCTCCAATTTCCGTTTGCCGCCGCATACAAAACGACAAACCCCGCGCTGACAACCAAAAAAATCAAAAAGATGTAACACCAACTGATATGCATCAGGCGTTCTTTCAACGTCATATTAGCGTTATGCATTTTGAACGGTGCGATATCTGTCATATCAAATACTCCTGACGGCAGGATTTTTTTTCACGTTTTGCGGCGGATTGGAAGCCGGATCCAATTTCAAAGCCGCTTCCATGATAGACCGCGCAATCGGTGCCGCCGTCTTTGCGCCGCCGCCGCCGTGTTCAATCACAACGGACAAAGCATATCGAGGATTTTCAGTCGGTCCGAAACAAACGAACAGGGCGTGATTTCTTTCCTCCCACGGAATATCGTCCTGACTGCGCAATCCCTGTTCGCGTTCTTTCATCGAAATGCGTTTGACCTGCGTCGTTCCGGTCTTGCCGGCAATCAATTTTCCGCCGACATTCACACGTGCCGCTTTTCCCGTTCCTTCGGAATTATTGACAACGGCGAACATCCCTTCGCGCATCAGCTGCAAATGCGCTTTGGAAAGATTCAAGTATTCCCCTTGGCAAACGGAAGCGTCCCTGTTTTCCGGAACCAAAATCGTCGGTTTGATTTTATAACCGTCATTGGCCAAAATCGCCGTCATTACCGCCAGTTGGATCGGTGTTGCCAAAATATACCCCTGACCGATACCGGCATTATACGTATCCCCTTGCAGCCACTGTTCGCCCAAAATAACTTCTTTCCAACGACGTGTCGGCATCAATCCGGCTTTTTCTCCGGGCAAATCAAGCCCTGTAGGCATTCCCAAGCCGAATCGTTTTGCCATCGCGGCAATTTTATCGATTCCCGTCCGTCGGGCGACTTCATAAAAATAAATATCGCAGGAATGCATCAACGCTTCCTTCAAGTCCACATTTCCATGACCGTTCGGTTTCCAACAATGGAAACGATGGTTGCCCATCATTGTGTGACCGCCGCAAAAAATCTTTGTATCCGGACGGATAACCCCCGCTTCCAACGCGGCTAAAGCCACAATCATTTTAAATGTCGAACCGGGGGAGTACAAACCGCCCAAAGCCTTATTCAACAAAGCGTTTTTTTCATTTGTGGATATCTCTTTCCATTCCTCGGCCGTCAGTCCGCGATTGAATTTGTTCGGGTCAAATCCCGGAGTCGAAACCAAAGCCAGAATCTCGCCCGTATAAATATCCAATAAAACCGCCGCACCGCTTTCATCTTTCATTCTTTTATAGGCGATGTTTTGTATCCGCATATCAATCGTCAACGGCAACGTCGTCCCCGGAACGCCCTCATCGCGTTCGATTTCGCGAATCACGCGTCCGACGGCATTGACTTCAACGCGTTGAGCCCCTTCCTTGCCGCATAAAGCCGTATTATAAGCAAGCTCTATTCCGGATTTTCCGACCCTGAACCCCGGTAATTTTAAAAGCGGATTTCTTGAAGACATTTCATCCTCGGACACAGCGCCGACGTAACCAAGTAAATGAGCGGACGCTTCTTTAAACGGATAATAACGGCTCAAGCCTTCATCAATGATAATCCCCGGCAAATCGGGAGCGTTCAGTTGAATGGCGGCCATTTGCTTCCATGTCAGGTTTTCACGAATTGTCACCGGTGTGAAATCGCGCGACCGGCGGACATCTTTACGGATTCTCTGAATTTCTCCGTCCGTTAACGGCAGAATTTTATTCAACGCTTCCAACGTCGCATTCAGATTTCCTTCCGTTTGTTCGGAAATCACCAAGACGCGGAAATTCTGATTGTTTTGAGCCATCGGTTGACCGAACCGATCGAAAATCAATCCGCGGGGAGGCGCCAACAACCGCGTGCTGATTCTGTTTTCTTCCGCCAACGTTTTATACCGGTCGGCTTCCAATACCTGCAGATAATACATCCGCCCCAACAGGACTGTTGATAAAAACAGCTCCCCTCCGGCCAGCATAGCCGCCCGTCTGGTCAATGTCTTTCCTTTATCCCCGTCCCGCGTAATCATCTTTCTTTATCCGATAAATACACATGCAGCAATGCGCATGGCCATGAAGCAACAGGATAACACAACAACAGCAAAATATAACTGATAAATGCCGTCGTCATCGGCGTGAAAACAGCATAGTTGATTGAAACGAACAACCATTTAAAAAAATAGGCGCCGAAAGAAAGAATGGCAAAACCAAACCAGATGAAAACGAACGATTTTCCGATCAAATAACGGCGCTGTGTCTGAACCGCCAGATAAAACACCGTAAACACAAGCGTATTCACCCCTAACGGAGTGCCGTCGATAAAATCCAAAAACAATCCGAAAATGAACGCGCTTAAAACGGAAAAGTCTTCCGGTCTGTAAACCGCCCAGTAAAAAACGGGAACAAGAGTCAGATACGGTCTGACTATCGAATACCCCGGTAAATATGTCGGCGCCACCGAAAACAATAATATCAGCAAAGTCATCAACTTGGGCGCATATTGCCTGAGTTTTGCCCCGAAGTAATAATAAAACGGACGGTGTGTCAAGGAGAAACTGCGCATACTGGATCCGGCAACAAACCCGACAGTCCGTAATCAACGATACGAACCATTTCCAACCGGCTGCGGTTGAAGAACGGACGCACTTTAATCAGACCGTCATCAATGGAAACAATCACACCGACCGGCAAACCGGCGGGATAAACACCGGCCATGCCTGATGTGACAACCCTGTCGCCGACGGAAACCTTGGCGTTCCCCGGCAATGAAATCAGCTGCGGATATTCCGTGTTGTCGCCGGACAAAATCGCCAGTGTATCCAACGGTTCGATTTTAACCGGTACGCGCGAGTTGATATCCGTGATTAATAAAATTCTGGCCGCATTGATGCCGACAGAAGCAATACGCCCGACCAAACCGTCACCGGTTAAAACGACATTGCCTTTACCGACTTGTTGTTTCTGTCCGACAAAAGCAATCAATGACTGCGCGAAAGAATTTCCCGTATCGGCAATCACGCGCGAAGTCATGAAAACGGCTTCCGGCGGCGGAACATAATTTAATAAATCCGCCAGATAAGCGTTTTCTTTACGCAGTTGTTCCGTATCCAGCTTGACCAGAGTCAATTCCTGATTTTCCGCGTGCAAACGGGCGTTTTCCTGACGAATGGAAACCAGTTCATGAATGTTTTGCATAAAACGGGAAGCCGCTTCCGCCGGTTTGGACAGCAACGCCAACACGGGCGAAGTCAAATCATTAAAAAGGATTTGCGCTTTTTCGACCAGAATGGTATCGGCTTTTCCCAGCAGCATCAGTCCAAAAGCCGCCAGCACCGACATCACCAAAGCGAAGCGTTTCAATTTCGCCTTAATCTGATGCAGTGACGCCGAGTTTCCGGAATGCTGTTGACCCACCATAAGAAATTCCCCGCATTCAAAAGGGAGCCGGTTTAATACATCGTTGACAGAATGTTACGCAGTTTCTTGATTTCTTCCAGCGTATGTCCCGTTCCCATTGCGACGCAAGTCAACGGATCTTCCGCAATCGAAACAGGCAATCCCGTCGATTTGCGCAGAACGCGATCCAAATTCGTCAGCAGCGCGCCGCCGCCGGTCAGAACAATGCCTTTATCCACAATATCGGCCGCCAGTTCGGGCGCCGTGTGTTCCAAAGCAACCTTGACCGCTTCGACAATCTGGCTGACCGGTTCGGCCAAGCTTTCGGCGATCTGACGTTCGGAAATCGTCAATTCCTTCGGCACGCCGTTCATCAGATCACGACCTTTGATTTCCATCGTCCGGCCTTCACCCTGTTCCGGAGGACACGCGGAACCGATGGCTTTCTTAATGCGTTCGGCGGATCCTTCCCCGACCAGCAGATTATGGTTGCGGCGGATGTAGGAAATGATCGCTTCATCCATCTTGTCGCCGCCGACACGGACGGAACGGGCGAAAACGATGTCACCCAAAGCTAAAACCGCAACTTCGGTCGTGCCGCCGCCGATATCGACGACCATGGAACCGGTCGGTTCCGTTACGGGCAATCCCGCGCCGATCGCGGCCGCCATCGGTTCCTGAATCAAATAAACCTTGCGTGCGCCGGCCGCTTCTGCGGATTCCTGAATGGCTCTCTGTTCCACGGCCGTTGATCCGGACGGTACGCAGATAATGATCATCGGAGAAACGAAAGCGCGACGGTTATGCGCTTTAAAAATAAAGTGTTTGATCATTTCCTCGGCAACTTCGAAATCGGCGATAACGCCGTCGCGCAACGGTCTGACCGCCCGAATGGAACCGGGAGTGCGCCCCAGCATCTGCTTAGCTTCGTCGCCGACCGCCAAAACGTGTTTTTTGCCTTTGGATTCGGCAATCGCAACAACGGAAGGTTCATTTAACACGATACCGCGCCCCTTGACATATACCAAAGTGTTTGCGGTTCCAAGGTCTATGGCCATATCTGCGGACAGCCAGCCGGTCAGCTTTGAAAGCATTGCGCCCCCTTAAAAATAATTAAACTTCATTACTAATACACCCCGTTTCCGCTCGAAACAAGCGGAGATACGGCAGATTTATTTTAATTTACCCTAAAAAATGTAAAGCCTTGGTTAATATCGCGCGACTTTTCGCATCGGAAACGACCTGATCTGCAAAAAAACGGTGTCTGAACCACGTCATTTGCCGTTTGGCATAGTTGCGCGTCATTTGACAAGCATGCGAAACGGCTTGTTCCCGCGTCATTTTCTTACTTAGCATCGCTTTGATTTCCGAAACGCCGACCGCTTTCATGATCAGGCTGTCCTCCGGCGGATTTTTGGCCAAAAGCGTTTTTACCTCCTCAACCGCACCGTTTTTCATCATCTGTTCAAAGCGTTTGTTGCAACGATTGTACAATTCTTCGCGCGGCAAGTCCGTTAAAAAGCATAAAAAATCCGCTTCGATTTCCTTTTGAAACGGCAAAGACTGCCAATAGGTGACGGATTTTCCGGTTTCCGCCAAAACTTCCGCCGCGCGCAATATTCTTTGCGGGTCGGTGAACGAAAAAGAAGGATCTTTTTCCTGAAATTCTTTTAAAAAAGCATCATATCCTTGCCGTTCGAACCGTTTTCGAATTTCCGTCCGCGTATCTTCCTTTACCTGCGGCACGGGGGAAATCCCTTTGATCAGCGTTTGCAGATAAAACCCCGTTCCGCCGACGATGACAGGCACTTTATTATTCTGCCAGACCTGTGCGATTTCCTGAGCCGCAAGCTTTACCCATTTAAAAACGGAACAATTCTCATCCGGTTCCAGAAAGCCGTATAAACAGTGCGGGATTCCCTGTTGTCCGGCTTCCGACGGACGGGCGGTCAGCGTCGGCACGTCTTTGTAAACCTGCATGCTGTCGGCATTGATGACGACACCGTTTAATTCCTTCGCCAGCATCAGCGCCAGCGCGGATTTACCGGACGCCGTCGCGCCACCGACAACTATCGCTTTGTTTTTGGAAGAATTTGCGTTACAAAGAAGCTGTTCTTTTTTTTCACAGGAGTTTGCCGTGGATACCATTTTATTCCGTCCTTTTAAAGCCGTTCGTCCCGCCCCCGAATTTGCCGCCGAAGTCGTCGCGCCGCCTTATGATGTTCTTGATACAAAAGAAGCACGCCAAAAGGCAAGCGGAAAACCGTATTCGTTCCTGCATATTTCCAAAGCGGAAATCGACCTGCCGGAAGACACAAACCCTTACGATGCCGCCGTTTACGCCAAATCCGCCGAAAATTACCGGACTTTGCTGGACAAGGGCATTTTAACGCATGAAAACAAACCGTGCTACTATGTTTATCGCGCCGTCATGGGAGAACACACGCAAACAGGACTGGCCGTCGCGGCAAGCGTCGAAGCCTATGACGCCAGCAGAATCCGCCGTCACGAATTCACGCGCGTCGAGAAAGAAGACGACCGCGTGCGCCAGATTGACGCTTTGAACGCGCAGACGGGCCCCGCTTTGCTGACTTACCGCCAGATTCCGGAAGTGGATGCCGTTATCAAAAAAACCGTATCCGCCGCTCCGCTGTATGATGTGACCGCCGATCACGGAATCCGCCATATCATTTGGAAAATTGACGATGAAGCCGATATTGAAACGATCACGGCCGCTTTTGCCAAACAGGAAATCGTTTACATCGCGGACGGCCATCACCGTTCCGCCGCCGCTTCCCGCATTGCAAAAACACGGGCGCAAAACAACCCGAACCATACGGGGACGGAAGATTATAATTTCTTTTTGGCCGTCGCCTTCCCAATGGAGGAAATGAAAATTCTGGATTACAACCGCATTGTCAAAGACCTGAACGGCTTGACGCCCGACGATTTTTTGAAAGCTTTGGAAAAGGACTTTATTGTCGTACCCGTTTCAGGAGTTGCAAAACCTGAAAAAAAGAATGAATTCGGAATGTATCTGGTCGGCAAATGGTATCGGATGACGCTGAAAACCAAACCGGCGACAACCGATCCCGTTAAACTGCTGGATGTTTCGCTGCTGTCCGATTTAGTGTTGACGCCGGTTTTGGGAATTCAGGACTTGCGCAAAGACAAGCGCATCGACTTTGTCGGCGGCATGCGCGGCCTGAAAGAACTGGAAAACCGCGTCAACAATGACGGTTTTACTGTCGCTTTTGCGCTTTACCCGACGCAAATGAAGGAATTGACCGCCGTTGCGGATACAAAACAGGTCATGCCGCCGAAATCAACATGGTTCGAACCAAAGCTGACGGACGGCCTTCTTTCCAATCCGATATAACGGAAAAGCGGAAGATATCCCGCTTTTTCCCTTATTGTGCCGGAATGACGATGCTCATCGGTTGCTCCGTATCCAAATCATGCGGCGGTTCCAATAACGGTTCAAGAGATCGGGCGATACATTCTCTGACTTTTTCTTTCACGGAAGTTCCCGCAATATTGAACGTTTCCTTAAAATCAAAAGACGGTAACGTCCCGAACGGAGAAACTCTGAATGAGATTTCACGCTTTTCCGTCAGTCCGCATTTTTTGAAATCAACGGCATGAGCATTGACCCGCTTTTGCAATCCATCCAAATAACGGCGACGCATTTCCGGTTCCGTCACGAATAAAGCCGAAGCCTCCGCCGCGGAATAATTCAATGCGTAACGCTGATAAAACTCCGTATCCGTCAAATTAGCGGAAATCCTGTATCCCGAATCCTTTTCGATAAAACGGGAAAGCAAATACAGCAATTTATCCTGTGCCGAACGGAAATCGGACGCGTAATCTTTTAAAGAAACCGTCGTTTTCCATAAAGGCGTTTCATTCCGCCCCGATTGAACCGCTGTCAACGAAATATATTTTTCATATTCATCCAAACGATTGTACTGTGTCGTCGGCAAAACGGACGGTTCGTCTGCCGGATGATCGTATTTCATAGTATCGATTGTGCTTTTGACCGACACTTGTTTTTCTTTCTTAACACCGAATTCCAATCTTAAAATAAGAGCGGCGGGATTTGTCAAACGATAGCCTTTTGACAGCAATATCGGTTTCAGTTTGTCAAAAAATTGCAGATATTCAATATCGTCCGCGGCCATTTTTTCATTGACCAAATGAACGACGGCCGTTTTGACGGGCGGAACTTTGCGCAGATAGGAATCGACCGAAACAGGAATCTCTTTTTCAATCGGCAACTGACAGCCTGCCATCAAAAAAGAAACAAACAGAAAAAGCTTTTTCATCGGCTTTATGCCAAAGAAACCAAACCGGCGTCTATCGCTTTCAGCATGACGGCCACATCACGCCAGCCGGAAACGGGATAACCGTTGTCGTCCAGCACGTCCACACCTTTTTTGCGGCAATATGCGATCATTTCCTTTTCATCGGCATTGAAAACGACCTGCCACAGCTCTTCATATTCTTTTTGCGTATAATCCGGAGCGGCTCCGAACAAACGAACCGTCAGGCCGTCTGTTTCCGAAACGAGTTCATCCGTCGTTCCTTCCGCCAATTCCGGCTTTTCGGGTAAATAATCCACGGCGCGAATAACGGTTTGTGTTTGCATTTTTTTCTCCTTATGGTCATATTACGGATATGTAAGCACATTTTGATTTTTTCTGCAATAAAGGAAAGAAAATGATCCCCCGTTACAGCCGCCCCGAAATGAGTGCCATCTGGTCTGACGACAACAAATTCAAAACTTGGTTTGAAATCGAAGCCTGCGCCTGCGAAGCGTTAGCTAAATTAGGACAGATTCCGCAGTCCGCCGTCGACGACATCCGCGCCAAAGGCAAGTTCGACAAGAAACGCATTGACGAAATCGAAGCCGAAGTCAAACATGATGTGATCGCCTTTTTAACAAACGTCGGCGAAAACGTCGGCGAAAGCGCGCGTTATATGCATCAGGGAATGACCTCTTCGGATGTTCTGGACACATCGTTCAACATGCGACTGACACAGTCGATCGACATTTTGTTGAAAGATATGGACCGCCTGCTGGCTGCTTTGAAAAAGCGCGCCGAAGAACACAAATACACGCTCTGCATCGGGCGCAGTCACGGGATTCATGCCGAACCGACGACGTTCGGATTGAAAATGCTGGGCTTTTACGCTGAATTTGAACGCGACAAGGAACGCTTGGAAGCCGCCCGCAAAGAAGTTTCCACCTGCGCGATCTCCGGCGCGGTCGGCACGTTTGCGACGATCGATCCGCGCGTGGAACAGTATGTCGCCGAAAAGCTGGGATTGACGCCGGAACCCGTTTCGACGCAGGTCATTCCCCGCGACCGGTACGCCGCTTTGTTCGCCGCCGTCGGCATCACGGCGTCGTCCATTGAACGGCTGGCGATTGAAATCCGTCATTTACAGCGCACGGAAGTCCGCGAAGCCGAAGAATACTTCTCGGCGGGACAGAAAGGCTCGTCCGCAATGCCGCACAAGCGCAACCCCGTGTTGTCCGAAAACCTGACGGGATTAGCACGGTTATTGCGCTCTTATGTGATTCCGGCGATGGAAAACGTCGCTTTGTGGCACGAACGCGACATTTCACACTCCTCCAACGAACGCATTATCGCCCCCGACGCGATGATCGGATTGGACTTTTGCCTGAACCGTTTGTCAGGAATTATCGATAAGTTATTGATTTATCCGGATAATATGATGGCCAATCTGAACCGCCTGAAAGGGTTGATTTTCTCCCAACGCGTCATGCTCGCCATGGTTGACAAAGGCCTGAAGCGCGAAGACGCCTACCGCCTGACGCAACGCAACGCGATGAAAGTCTGGGCGGGCGACGGCACGTTCAAAGATTTGCTGGAAGCCGACGAAGAAGTCATGCAGACACTTTCCAAAGAAGAACTGGGATCCTTGTTCGACCTGTCGTTCTATACGAAACAAATCGATTTTATCTTTAAAAAAGTTTTCAAATAACATAAAAAGACCCGATTGATTGAGCCTTTTTATTTTTTTGACGCCTGTGCCGCGATTTGCAAAAACACCCGCGAGCAGATCAGCTGTTGCGAACGCGCCGCAAATTTGCAGTCCCGTTCCGCCTGCGTCAGCAATTCCAACGCTCGGCCGACTTTGATCGTGTTCCATAGTTTCAGCTGACGTTTGAATTCGTCCACGCGCTTGAAATGCAGGAACAACGCCGCCACAGCGGAATCCGCCGGCGTTCCTTCTTCTATTTTTGCCAGCGTCAGATGAATCTTTTTAAAATGCGCCGAAGCGGAACGCAATAATCCGATTGCGCTCTGTCCTTCCGCAAACAGGCGGTCAAGCGTTTCATGCAGTTCTTTCTGCCGCCCGCCCGACAAAGCGTAAAGCATCTGGTCTATGGACAAAGCCGAAGCGTCACCGATACACGCCATCGCGTCGTCCATCGTGATCGTTTTTTCATTGCCCATATAAGCGAATAATTTCGCCAGTTCCGAACGGGATTGCAGCCTGTCCGCACCTAAATTGTCGGCCATAAAGTTGATAACATCCGCCGATGCGGTCATGCCTTGATCGGATATGCTCTGAAGCACGAAACGTTTTAACGCCTCCCCTTCGTCCGAATAGCACGGAAAAACGCCTAAAGCGGCATCATTTGCAAAAAAAGTCGGCAGAGAATCTTTTGTTTTTAATCCACCCGCCGTCACAATAATTAAAGCATCCCCTTTATAAGAAGGTAGAAATTCTTTTAAAACCGCCGTAAAGAAGTTGTCTGCCCCGCGCACGATAATGACGCGTCGACCGCCCATTAAGGAAAGCGCGTTCGCTTCTGCGGAAAGAATAGCGGGATCTTCCTTGATTTTTGCGGGAGTCAGCTCGACCAGCCGGAACGGATCTTTGTCCGCGACGACGGCTTTTGTCAGCCGTTCGCGACATTCTCCGACCAATCCTTCGTCCTGTCCGTAAAACAAAACCGCCTTTAATGACGGCGCTCCCGTTTTAAACAGATTATCCAATGCGGATTGAGTCAGTTTTGTCATAACTGTCGTTCTTCGACTTGTTCCGCCTCTTCCGAAACGGCTTTTTTTTCGACGGAAATGTCGTCTTCTTCGCGTGAAGCGTTTTCCGGTTCAGCTTCAGTATCCGTTTGCCTTTCTTCGCCGGCAGCTTGTTTTTCATCTCGAGGATCTTCATAGCCTTTGAAAAACGCCGCGACACGCAAAGCGATATCGTTTCCCATGATTTTGGCCAAACGTTCTTTTGTCGTCTGTTCCGCAACATCAGTCGCATAAGGAGAACGTTGAACGTCATAGTTGCTGCGCTTTGTAAAATCACCCGACATTATCTTTTTATTTTCGGGATAGGAATACAAACTGTATTTCACCGTCATTGTCATCAAATAACGGGTCGCCAGATTGTCTCTGCGCACCGCCTGTTCCGAAGTGGAAATGCCGGAAATATTAACAGACAACCGATATTGCGGATTTTCAGGCTCCCCAAGCGGTGTCAAATTACCGGATAAACTTTGATATAGGATTTGCCCGATTCTGTCAGAGATCTCATCTATGAAAACGGAAGCCGTTCTCTGTTCCACTTCCCGACCGGAAACGGAGTCGCCCGTTCCCTGTCCGGAATAAAGCGGCTGGAACCCGCAGGCAGAAACCTGCAGGAGTCCCAAATAAATAAAAGCCGCTTTAAGCCGCCACGATATTGATGATCTTATTTTTAACAACAATCACCTTCCGAATGGTTTTGCCTTCCAGTTGAGCCTGAACGGTCGGCAGAGCCAAAGCCGCCTCTTTAACGGCTTCATCGTCGCTGTCTTTGGCGATTTCAATCGTACCGCGCATTTTGCCCATCACTTGGACAGCAATCGTTACCGTATCATCCGCCGTCAGCGCTTCGTCGGCTTCCGGCCACTTTTCAGATGCCAGTAACGTATCATGTCCCATATTGTGCCACATTTCCTCGGCGATATGCGGCGCAACCGGCGCCATCAGCCGCACCAGCGTTTCAAAAGCGAAACGGTAAGCATACTTATCACCGTCATCGATAATTTTCAGTTCACTGATCTCGTTCGTCATCTCGCGCATTCTGGCCAAAGCGACGTTAAAGCGCAGCTTGTCCAAATCTTCCGTCACCGAAGCAATTGTTTTATGCGCCATGCGAATCAGTTTGTCCGCCGCTTTGGAAAGATTTTCCGGTTTGGAAACTTCCGACGGACAAGCTAAAGCCATACGCCACAAGCGGTTCACATACCGCCATGCGCCGTCAATGCCGGCTTCCGTCCATTCCAAATCACGTTCAGGAGGTGTATCGGACAGCATGAAGACTCTCGCGGCATCCGCACCGTAGGTCGACAAAATCGTTTCCGGATCAACCAGATTATACTTGGATTTGCTCATTTTTTCGACACGGCCGACCGTTACGGGCGTCCCGTCGGAAATTTTCACCGCCGTACCGTCCGGTTTCTTTTCGACTTCGGTCGGAAACAGCCAATCGCCGTTTTCGTCCTTGTAGGTTTCATGGCAAACCATTCCCTGCGTAAACAATCCCTTGAACGGTTCGTCGATATCCAGATAGCCGCAGTCGCGCAAAGCTTTCGTAAAGAAACGCGCATAGAGCAGATGTAAAACGGCGTGTTCGATGCCGCCGATATACTGGTCGACGGGCAGCCAATGGTTCGCCGCTTCTTTTTTAAAACCGCAGTCCGTTTCGTGCGGCGAAGCGTAACGCGCGAAATACCACGACGATTCAAAAAATGTATCAAATGTATCCGTTTCACGCAAAGCGGGCTTGCCGCAAACCGGACAAACCGTATGCTTCCATGCCGGATGACGTTCCAGCGGATTGCCCCCCGAAGCTTCAAAAGTCACATCTTCCGGCAGCATGACCGGCAAATCCTTTTCGGGAACGGGGACGATACCGCAATGTTCGCAGTGGATTACGGGAATCGGGCACCCCCAGTAGCGCTGACGGGAAATTCCCCAGTCGCGCAAACGGTATTGAACGGTTGCTTCGCCCTTGCCGATTTCCTCCAGCTTTTTAATCATCGCCGGAATGGCGTCTTTTGTCGCCATACCGTCCAAAAAGGCGGAATTGACCGCGACACCGTCCGCGATATCGTCGAAAGCCTTGTCTTCAACAACGGGCGTTCCCTCGTTTTTGTGCGCGACAACGACGCGAACCGGCAAACCGTACTTGCGCGCGAAATCCAAGTCGCGCTGGTCGTGCGCCGGACACGCGAAAATCGCGCCCGTGCCGTATTCCATTAAAACAAAGTTTGCGACATACAGCGGCAGTTCCGGATTTCCGCCCAATTTCTTAAATTCCTCGGGGAACGGATGCATGACTTTCAAACCGGTGTTAAAGCCTTTCTTTTCGGCGGCTTCAATCGTCGCGACGGACGTTCCCAACGCTTCGCATTCTTTAATGAATTTCGCCAGTTCGGGATTGGTTTTCGCCAATTCCTGCGCAATCGGATGACCGGCGGAAATTGCGCAGAAAGACGCGCCGAACAGCGTATCCGCGCGGGTCGTAAAGACTTTCAACGTCTTATCCGTTCCGATGACGGGGAAATACATATATGCGCCGTAAGACTTGCCAATCCAGTTTTCCTGCATCGTGCGGACTTTTTCGGGCCAGCCGTCCATCGTTTTCAGATTTTCCAACAATTCGTCCGCATAAGCGGTGATTTTCAAAAACCACTGGGAAAGCTTGCGCTTTTCGACCGGAGCGCCTGTGCGCCATCCTTTGCCGTCAACGACCTGCTCGTTCGCCAGAACCGTCTGATCGACCGGATCCCAGTTCACCCAGGAATCTTTGCGATAAGCCAGACCCTTTTTCAAAAAGTCCAGAAACATCTTCTGTTCGTGACGGTAATATTCGACTTCGCATGTGGAAACTTCGCGGCTCCAATCAATCGAAAGCCCCATCTTTTTCATTTCCTCGCGCATGTTGGCGATGTTTTCGCGCGTCCATTTCGCCGGATGGACACCGTGCTTAATCGCCGCGTTTTCCGCCGGAAGCCCGAAAGAATCCCATCCCATCGGATGCAAAACATTATACCCTTGTGCCAGTTTGAAACGGGCGATCACATCGCCTTGCGCGTAGTTGCGCACATGTCCCATATGAATTTTGCCGGACGGATAGGGAAACATTTCCAAAGCATAGTATTTCGGTTTGGACGGATCGTCCTTCGCTTTGAAAACATCGGCCTCTTCCCAAGCTTTCTGCCATTTTCCTTCAGTGGTACGGAAATTATATCTTTCTTCGCTCATAATCAGACTTTCAGACAAAGGGTTAATTGTTTAACGATTGACTTACAATATCATTTTTTATTTTATCTGCAAGCGCTTCATCGTTTTTTTGATTGATCCATTCGCCGTTTTTGTCTTTTTGACGGCGAAGAACCGTGATTTGAGCGTTTTCACCGACTTTAACCGCATTGATTTTCACCTGTTTGGAAGGATTTTCAACCTCTGAAAACCATTCCGTCGCAATAAAAGAGTCTTGATGAATCTCGGCTATCGGATAACGGGATAAAACCGGCAGAACGTTTGCCCACAAAGGCTTTCTTTCAGAAATCGCCTTCTCTTTTTTCTTTTGTTTTTCAACAAATTGTTCTTTTTTTTCTTCCGTTTGATATCTGTTCAAATCAAGCGTCAAATACTTTTTATCAAAAACGGTATCGTTTTGTCGTTCCGCTTCCCGAGCCGTTACCATTTCATACCGGCCTTTTATTTTTTGCGGATACTTGTATTCAACCTGTCCGGATTGACAAGCCGATATGATAAAAATCACGGATACAGCTAAAAATTTTTCAGTTTTTCCCATACTTTCCCCTATTTTTCCCTTTCTGTGGTATACCATAACACGCATTAAATCGCTTCATAACAAAAATTACTATTTTTTTACGGAAACATCATCATTCATACATCCAATTTTCTATTTACAATCTTTATGGAATATATTTTACTGGTTGCTCATTCCACAACAATAAATCAGGAAATTTTCTATGAAAAAACATTTCTTTACCGCAGCCGTATTTTCTGCGACAACAGCCTTGTCCTTTCCGGTTTCGGCGCAAACGGAAACCACTGTCGAAGCTTTTGATCAACCGATCGAATTACAAGTCGGCGGATACATGACCTGGTACGCCACCTACGGCAACCAACGCAAAACGACACTGGTGGCTCCCGCGGCAGCCGGTCTGACCGTTGATAAATATAACAGTTTCGATTTAATGGGAAACGCCGAAGTTTACTTTTCCGGAAAAACCGAATTGGAAAACGGCGTTAAAATCGGCGCAATGGTTCAGTTGAAAGCCGGAACGGATTCCACCACGTCCGATCACGTTGTGGATGAAACCTATATGACGATCGATTCCAAAGCCGGCAGATTTATCGCCGGTAACGTTAAAAACGTTTCCAATCAAATGTCCGTTACGGCTCCGTCCGTCAGCTCCGTCGGCGAACAGGAAACGGATTTCACGCGTGTCATCGTCGTGCCGGCCGGCTTTGCTTATAACAAAGCGACCTACGCTTTACTGGACGACGTATCGACGAAATTGTCCTATGTTTCGCCGACCGTTTCGGACTTTACGTTCGGTATCAGCCTGATGCCCGGCAACAAAACAAAAGGGAAAGACGCAGACGATTTATTGATTCCCAACGACGGAATAAAGCTGTTCCGGTATGGCGCCGATATGGCCGCTTTGTATGAACACGATTTCGGCGACTTCAATCTTTCGACATCGGCGACCTATACGGTTTACAGGCCGAACCTGCATGCGAATCTCGTTCTTGCCAAAGAAAAAATAATCAAAGAATACGGTGCCGGTGTCAACGTCGGCTTTGGCAACTGGACAGTCGGCGGCTCCTATCACTATACGAATATGTCCATGGAAACCGCAGCCTTCTTAAACGGACGCGCTTACGTCGCCCGCGGCGCGGCTTGGGACTTTGGCGTCAAATACACGGCCGGTCCTTTTGAAACCAGCGCGACCGTTTTACAGTCGAGAGCAAACAGTCTGGTCGTTAACGGCAAAAAAGATATTTACACGCAGTATCAACTGTCCGGAAAATATAATATCATAAAAGGCGTTAATGCTTTTATGGATTTGGTTTACATGAACTTTGATTCAGCCTCCGATATCCGCGCTTTGAGCAACAAAGGGCCCGCCGTCGCGATCGGTATGAATCTGAACTTCTAAGAAAAAAAGATGGATACGTTAGAAAATTTGCAAACGGTGACGGCGAAGATTAAACAAGCCGCCGCCGCTTGCGGGCGATCGGAAAAAGATGTGACGCTGGTTGCCGTTTCCAAAATGCACGGGGCGGAAGAAATTCTGCCTCTTTTGCTTGCGGGACATCGTGTTTTCGGCGAAAACCGTGTGCAGGAAGCCATGCAGAAGTTCCCTGCTTTAAAAGAACAGTTTCCGGATTTGAAACTGCATTTAATCGGCGGATTACAAACCAACAAAGTGAAAGAAGCCGTTTCCTTTTTTGATGTCATTGAATCCGTCGACAGAATTGAACTGGCGGAAAAGCTGGCGGCGGAAATGAAAAAGCAAGGCAAAAACCTGCCCTACTTCATTCAGGTCAATACCGGCGAGGAACCTCAAAAAAGCGGAATTGTTCCACGTGAAACAATTTCGTTGGTGAACAAATGCCGCGATTTAGGATTGAACGTCGTCGGGTTGATGTGCATTCCCCCCGTTGACGACGAACCGGCTCCGCATTTCGCTTTCTTAAAAAAGCTGGCGCGGGAAGCCGGTGTGAAAGAACTGTCGATGGGAATGAGCGATGATTATGATATCGCCGTTCAGCAGGGCGCAACGTTTGTCCGTGTCGGCACGGCGCTGTTCGGACAACGGGATTATTCGAAAAAATAATCAGACCAGTTTTTCAAAACTGCCTGTCTGGCGCAGGGCTTCGCCCAAAACAATCGCGCCGGCAATCGCGACATTGATCGAACGGGCGTCCGGCCGCATCGGAATTCGCAAACGCGCATCAACGGCGATATGCACATAATCGGGCACGCCGGCGCTTTCCCGACCTAATAACAAAATGTCATCTTTATGAAAATCAAAGGAAACGTAAGATTGCGCGCCTTTGGTCGTCAACAGGACGATCCGCCCCTGATGTTGCGCATAAAAATCCTGCCAAGAATCATGGCGAACGCACTCGACCATGTTCAGATAGTCCATACCGGCACGACGCATTTTCTGATCGTTAAAGACGAATCCGCACGGTTCGATAATATCGACCGGCAAATCAAAGCACGCCGCCAAACGCAACAAAGTCCCCGTATTTTGCGGAATGTCGGGTTCAAACAGAGCCAGACGCATTCTTTTCAATCCGCTTTAAACGTTGAACAGGAAATGGCAGATGTCGCCGTCCTGCATCACATACGTTTTGCCTTCGGAACGGAGTTTGCCCAGCTCACGGGCTTTTGCTTCGCTCTTGCAAGCGATAAAGTCGTCATAGGAAATGATTTCGGCGCGGATGAACCCTTTTTCAAAGTCGGAGTGAATGACGCCCGCCGCCTGTGGAGCCGTCATCCCGTTTTTAATCGTCCACGCTTTGGATTCTTTAGGCCCTGTCGTAAAGAAAGTTTTCAGATTCAACAGCTTATATCCGGCCGCGATCACACGGTTCAGGCCGGTTTCCTCCAACCCGAGCGTTTCCAGAAACTCTTTCTGTTCCTGCGGATCTTCCAACAAAGCGACTTCAGATTCGATCGCCGCGGAAATGACGACCGCCTGATTTCCTTGTTTTTCCGCCATTTCAAAAACGCGCTTAGAAAATTCGTTGCCGGTTGCGGCGGAAACCTCATCCACGTTGCAAACGTACAAAACAGGCTTGGAGGTCAATAAAAACAACTGCTTATACAGTTTTTGCTTTTCCTCATCCTCAAAATGCACCGTTCTGGCCGGTTTTCCTTCCCGCAAAGCGTCCAAAACCGGCTGCATGACGGCAACCATTTCCTTGCCTTCCTTTTCACCGGCGCGAGCTTTCTTTTCAAACGGAACAATCCGGCGTTCCAAACCGTCCAAGTCCGCCAACATCAGCTCCGTTTCGATTGTCTCCGCATCACGGACGGGATCGATCGAGCCTTCAACGTGCGTAATGTCGCTGTCTTCAAAGCAACGTAAAACGTGAACGATCGCATCGACTTCGCGGATGGACGCCAAAAACTGGTTGCCGAGCCCCTCGCCTTTCGACGCCCCTTTGACCAGTCCGGCAATATCCACAAATTCCAGCTGCGTATAAATCGTCTGCTTGGAATCCGACAGTTCAGACAGGACTTTCAACCGCGGATCGGGCACGGCGACTCGACCGACGTTCGGTTCAATCGTGCAAAACGGATAATTGGCCGCCTGTGCCGCCATCGTCGACGTCAAAGCGTTAAACAAAGTCGATTTGCCGACGTTCGGCAATCCCACGATTCCGCAATTAAATCCCATTTCATTTTCCTTTTTTCTGCTGATAGACCGCGAGTCTGGATGTAAAGTTAGCCGCGCCGCCCGTTAAAACGGCCGGAAAGACTTCCGCCGCGTCTTCCAGTAAAGCGTTGATTTTTTCCCGATCTTCCTTCGGCAAGTCGGAAATGATCCAGTTGACCACCTGTTCCCCGTGCAGAGGACGCCCGACCCCGACCCTGATCCGTGTGTAATCGGGGGAACAATGACTGTCTATGCTTTTAATGCCGTTATGACCGCCTGCGCCGCCGCCGACTTTGCTTTTCAGCTTGCCGACGGGACAATCCATTTCATCGTGAATGACAACGACATTTTGAACGGGAATCTTGTAAAAAGCCATTGCGGATTGCACCGCTTCACCCGAATTGTTCATATAGGTCTGCGGCTTGAGCAATAAAACTTTATTGCCGTCGATTTCCCCTTCGGCGACTTCGCCTTGAAATTTTTTGCGCCAAGCGGAAAAATGATAGCGGCGGAACAATTCGTCCGCCGCCATAAATCCGATATTATGCCGGTTGTTTTTATATTCCGATCCCGGATTCCCAAGACCAACGACCAAAAACATCCGGCAAAATCCCTATTACGCTTTTGTCGCCGCATCAGCAGCCGCAGGAGTAGCGGCAGCGGCAGCATCGGCAGCGGCAGAAGCCGCTTCAACCGGTTCTTCCATGGAAGACGGAGCGGCAATCGCCGCAATCGTCGTATCCAAATCCTCGACGGGCTTGACACCGGCGGGGAATTTGACATCAGCCATCTTTACGACATCGCCGATATTCAAACCGGTCAAATCAACAACCAACTGTTCCGGAATATCTTTCGGCTTACAGGAAACTTCGATCACGCGGTAAATCGCGTTCAAAGTACCGCCCAGCTTCAAGCCCGGGCAGGCCAATTCGTTTTCGTACATGACAGGAACTTCGATCTGCAGTTCCGTATTCGCGGAAACGCGCAGAAAATCGATATGAATCGGACGATCCGTAATGGGATGCGTTTGAATATCCTGACAAATGGCGTGATATTTGTTTTTGCCGACTTCAATTTCGAACTGACGTGTCCAGAAACCTTTCTGACGCATTTGAGCGTCCAAATCCAAAGCGGAAATCGAGAACATCACGGGTTCTTTCTTTTCACCGTAGATAACACCGGGAATCAGACCTGCGCGACGTTCTGCGCGGGCTGCCCCCTTACCTGCCGTTTTGCGTTCATTAACGCTGATGGAAGTAATTTTTGCCATAATTTTCAATCCTTTGTATTAAAAGAACGGCTCTGCCTCCAGGGGTGCCTGAACCGTTTTTTCCGCCCTATGCGGAAAGCTTTTGTTGTTTACACCCTTTTATAGGGAAAAGCAAGTATTCTTTACCAATAAAAAAGCCGTTGTTTCCAACGGCTTTTTTAATTTTCCTTTTCAGTAGAACAAACTGGTGATCGAACGCTCTTCACTGATGCGCAAAATGGATTCACCGACAAGGCCGGCTACGGAAACAACACGGATGTTTTTAGCGTCCTTAACGGCTTGCGTCGGCGCAATCGTGTCAGTAATCACCAACGATTCCAACGGCGAATCCGTCACACGCTTGACCGCTTCGCCGGACAAAACGCCGTGCGTTACATAAGCGTGAACGGAATTGGCGCCGGCGTTTTTCAAAGCGACCGCCGCATTACACAAAGTTCCGGCCGAATCAACGATATCATCCACCAAAATGCAATCCTGCCCTTCCACATCGCCGATAATGTTCATCACTTCGGAAACACCGGCGCGCTCGCGGCGCTTATCAATAATCGCCAGATCCGCATTCAAACGCTTTGCAATCGTGCGGGCGCGAACAACGCCGCCGACGTCCGGAGAAACAATCATCGGCGTTTTATCGCGGAAATGATAAAGAATGTCTTTCACAATAACGGGAGCCGCCGTCAGATTATCTACGGGAATATCGAAAAATCCCTGAATTTGTCCGGCATGCAAGTCCATCGTAACGACCCGGCTGGCTCCGGCGGAAGTAATCAGATTCGCAACCAGTTTGGCGGAAATCGGCGTACGCGGCGCGGAACGGCGATCCTGACGGGCATAACCGAAATAAGGAATCACTGCTGTGATTCTGCGGGCGGAAGACCGCTTGAACGTATCAAGCATGATTAAAAGTTCCATCAGATGGTCGTTCACCGGAGAACTCGTCGGCTGGATAATAAAAACATCCTGTCCGCGAACCGTTTCCTGAACTTCCACAAAAATTTCATTGTCTGCAAACCGTCGCACCGAACATTTCGATAATGTCGTATCCGCATAATTAGCCACCGCTTCTGCAAACAGAAGATTGCTGTTACCTGAAAAAACTTTCATTGCCTATCCTTTACCTTGGTTAAAATAAAGCCTTGTCCAACAGACCAATCACAGAGATCTGCCGTCCGCAACTTTCGCCCTTCTGCGACGAACGGCGATGGGAAAAATAATCATCCTTTAAAGCATAAGTATCTTTCCCGCCCCATTCGGCCGCCCCGATTCCCGAACGTTCCAATCTGGCTAAAACATATCCGGGCAAATCAAACCTGTATTTTCCCGCTTCAACGGGAACAAAAAACAAAGAAGCTGAAGCATCCTGTTCCAAAAAAGCCTTTTCCATATCTTCGCCGGTCTCGTATGACTGCGGCGCTATACATGGTCCGATCAGCGCAATAATATTTTGCACTTCGGCTCCCATTTTGACCATCGTTTCGATCGTGTTTTCCAAAATCCCGCCGACAGCACCGCGCCAACCGGCATGAGCCGCCGCAACGATCCCCTTTTCCGGATCCGCCATCAACACCGGCGCACAATCCGCCGTTTTGATGCCTAAGAAAATATTTGATTGATTGGTTACCAGCGCATCGCCATAAGGCGTTTTTTCAAACGGTTCCCGCGTTGTTACGGGAATGACGATGGACGAATGCGTTTGATGCAAAACGAACAATTTTTCGACCGTGCATCCCAGATTTCCGGAAACGCGCCGCATATTTTCGCGTACTTTGGCGGGATCGTCGCCCACTTTAACAGAGCAGTTCAAAGAAGAAAACTCCCCTTCGGAAACACCGT
This sequence comes from Alphaproteobacteria bacterium, assembly GCA_017539865.1. GTDB lineage: Bacteria > Pseudomonadota > Alphaproteobacteria > CAAGCB01 > CAG-977 > UBA11549. The sequence continues at coordinate 86 of JAFYCE010000098.1, read as the reverse complement.
TTTTACGGGAAAAGAAGCGATAGCGAATATTTTCCGGAAAACATAACGACATTTTACCCGCCCTCTCTGTTTGCGACGGCATCTTC
>JAFYCE010000097.1 GCA_017539865.1 Alphaproteobacteria bacterium | reverse complement strand
GGCATCATCGATTTCTATTTCGCCTGCAATGACGCGTTGGCTTACGAATTGGCCGTCTGCCTGAATGCGTGGTGCTTCGATCAGAATACATGGGACTTCAATCCCGCCAAAGCGAAAGCCATGATTGAAGCTTACGACCGCGTCCGTCCTCTTTCAACCGAAGAAAAAGAAGCGTTGCCGATATTGGCTCTAGGCAGTGCGTTGCGCTTTCTGCTGACGCGGACGTTTGATTGGCTGAACCGCGTACCGGACGCTTTAGTCACGCCGAAAAATCCGCTGGAATACGTAAAGAAACTCCGCTTTCATAAAAAGATTCAGGATTATCGGGAATACCTGAAATAAACGCAACGCTTGAAAGCTTTTTTCCTTTTTGCTAAACTGCTTTTGCCGAATAAAAAATCCGGCAGGGCGTCAGAAACCCTTGGAGTATAGCCGCATTGTGTATGGCGGCTAATAAATTATATGCCGAATCTGTCCTTAAACGGGCGGATTTCGGCGAATAAGGCTGTGTGCTGAATAAGCCGAGCCGTTTTATACTCTACGGTTTCTGAAAATCCGCCCGCCTTGGAAAAGGCGGGTTTCGTTTAACTTTAACAAACAGGATTTCAGAAATGAAAAAAATAACTTCTTTGATGCTTGCCGTTCTGCTGAGCGGCTGCGTTTCTTTGTCGCATCAGGAAAAAGTCACTTTGCGGAAATTGCAACAAAAAGGCATTGAAGCGAATGTTTCCGCCAACGGTTGGGAAAAACCCGCCAGTCCTTTTTTAGCGGGCTTCTTAAATGTCCTGCCGGGATTCGGCAATTTTTATCTGGGAACGGGAGCCGCCGCAGACGGCATTCAATGGGCTTACGGTCTCGGCAATTTGCTGTTTTGGCCGCTTTCCGTTGTTTGGGGCGTTCCTCAAGCCTATATTGACGCAAAAACTTTAAATGAGCGAGATCTGGTCTTCTTTTACCAATACGCCAAAGAAGAAAAAAAGGGTTTTAATTCCTTTGACAATGATTCATCTGAAGAACCTGAACGCCCGCAATGGGTGGATTTGTATGAAAAAGAAGGTTATATCGGACAAACCGATAAAAAAGCCGTTTATTATGTCGGTTACGGAGAAAGCATTCTTTATAAACCGGCGCACGAATACGCCGTTACCGACGCATATGAAAAAGCGACGGCTTCCATTACCGGATACAGCAATTCATCCAAAAAAATTCCTCTTCACGGTATGCGGCTGATTTCGGAATATAAAGAAGACACCGCCGGCAAAACAAAGGTCTGGGTTCTATACAGCTATCTCAAAGTCCAAATAGAAAAAGATATGTTGGAATACCGGAAAAACAAAGAAAAGGCAACAACACCTTAATTTAAAAAGCGGGGATTTTCCCGCTTTTTTCATTTCCTTTTCTGCGTTCTTAACGCTTCCGCGCCGGAAACGACGTCCAGCAGTTCCGTCGTGATGTTTTCCTGACGCATTTGCTGATACTGCAAATTCATCGATTCCAGATTTTCGTCGATGTTCTTTTCCGCCGCCTGCATCGTCGTCAGCCGCATATGATGTTCCGCCGACAACGCCTGTGTGATCGCCGTCGACAGCTCGATCAGCAAGCGTTCTTTCATCAACGCCGAAAAAATCTGTTCCGGCGGCAACGTGTAGGTCGGCAGGTTCCTCCCCGGCCACCCGATCTTTTTCAGCCGTTCCAGCCATTCCGTCCCTAACGGCATCAACAAAGAAGACGTCGGCGCAACCCCCGTTCCCTGTTTTTGACTGTAAAACAGATAAACTTGCGTTATTCTGTCCGTCTGCATATGCTCGTGAGCCGTCACCAAAACGGAAGCCGCCGTTTTGCTGACAGCCTTAACCGAATTGGAAATCGGATAGCTTTCGATCATATGACGTTCGTCACGCATCAGCTGAGCGATAATCTGACGGCCGACGGCGATAAAAGCCGTCCGTTCGATTTCAAAGCCCTTTTCCGTCAGGAACTTTTCGGCAAAACGCACGACTTCGCGATTCATCTTGCCGACCAGTCCCGTATCCGATCCGACAACGATTGCCAAAGCGCGGCGGGATTCCGGCTTGACGGCGCGTTCCTTCGGCAGCTTCAAATCGCCGTTTTTCATCAAAGCGACCGCGCCCAGATTGATTGTCCGGCAATATTCCAACAACGATTTCAACGCCGCGTCGTACTGAATGATACTGACGGCGGACAGAGATTTCATCGTCGAAACGATCGACCGCAGATCCTGCGTTGTTTTGATGCGCTTTTGAAGCCCTTCTATATCCATGCCGTACTAAACCTGTTTCGCGGTTAAGACCCGTTCGTTAATCAACGCTTCCCTGATGTCCGCGGCCAACTGCCTTTTGCTTTCGGCCGACAGCTTTTCGCGGCGCAAAATGGCATCCGTTATCTCGCGATGCTTTGTCTTCATCAGATCGGAAATGACGGCATACGCTTTTTCCCGTGATTTTTCCGGAACATTGTCCATCAATCCCTCCGTCGTCGCAAACAGAACCGCGATTTGCTCCACGACGGGAACCGGCTCGAACTGCTTTTGCTGCATGACAGCGCGGATGGCGCGGCCGCGTTTCAGCTGCTTTTCCGTTTCCGCATCCAAATGGGAACGGAACTTTGCAAAGCTTTCCAGTTCTTCAAATTGAGAAAAAGCCAGTTTTAAAGGACCGACCAGCGCACTGTATGCCGGCAGCTGCGCGTCGCCGCCCACACGGGAAACGGAACGCCCCGTATCGATCGCCGGCAGAATGCCTTTCTGGAACAACGGCGAAGACAGATAAATCTGCCCGTCCGTAATGGAAATGATGTTCGTCGGGATATAGGCGGAAATGTTTTGCGCCTCCGTTTCAACAATCGGCAGAGCCGTCAAAGACCCGCCGCCGAATTCGGGACGCAGGCGCGTCGAGCGTTCCAATAAACGGGAGTGGATATAGAAAATGTCGCCGGGGAACGCTTCGCGGCCGGGGGGACGGCGCAACAGCAAAGACAGTTCGCGGTAGGCGCGGGCGTGGTTCGTCAGATCGTCATAAATCACCAGAACGTCCTTGCCCTTTTCCATAAAGTATTCGCCGACAGCCGTCGCCGCATAGGGCGCGATGTACTGCATACCGGCTGTTTCGTCGCCGGAGGCCGCCACAACGATCGTGTTTTTCATCACGTCGTATTTTTTCAAATTGTCGACCACGCGGGCGATCGCCGTGCCGCGCTGGGCGATCGCGCAATAAATGCAAATCACGCCCGTGTCTTTCTGATTGATGATGGCATCGACAGCCAAAGCGGTTTTTCCGGTCTGACGGTCGCCCAAGATCAATTCGCGCTGTCCGCGTCCGATCGGCGTAAAAGAATCAATCGCTTTGATTCCCGTCTGCAAAGGTACGGATACCGGCGCGCGGGACATAATCGGATAGGCTTCCCGCTCGACGCCGCGGCGATGAACGGTGACAACGGGGCCGTTCCCGTCCAAGGGATTGCCCAGAGGATCGATCACGCGTCCCAACAGGCGTTCTCCGACCGGAACGTCCACCACGCGCCCCGTACGGTAAACACGATCGCCGGCTTTAATGCCGTCGGGCTTGTTCAAAAAGACGACGCCGACGGAATCGGGCGCCAGCGTAAACGTCATCCCCATGACGTTGTTCGGGAACATCAGCAATTCTTCCATTTTGACGTTATCCAGACGGGAAACCTCCGCCGTGCCGCCGGAAACGGAAGAAACCGTGCTGATTTCTTCAATGCTTAAAGCCGCCGGCTGCCGATCTATCGTTTCCCGAACAACGCCGAAAACGTCTTTTACTGTTTCTGTTAACATGCTCTACCTGTCTTGCTCAGCCTTCTTCGCGCCCCAAGCGCAAAGAAATGTTTTCAAAAGCCTCATTCATCTTTGTCGTAAACGCATTCAGATAATCGTCCAAATTCCATGAAACGACATTTCCGTTGACGGAAAATTCAATACCGCACAGCAAATGCGGATTGACCGCGAACGTCACCTGCGGATTTTCCAATTCCAACGTGTCGCTCACCGCCTTTTTTAAAGCGTCCTGCACTCCGGCGGACATTTCCGCAGATGTGGTGATGCAGGCGGAGGCTTCCGACGTATCGGCGGCCAGCATCATCTTGTCTTTGCGCGGCAATTCCTCCAGCTTGCGCCTGAAAACGGCGACGAATCTTTCCTCCAGCGTTTCATCGGCCATATCTTTAAACGCCTTGCGGGCGAATTCTAAAAAATTATCCGCGACTGTCTGCCGGAATTCGTTTGCCATCAACGTTTTTTCACGATCGAGTTCCCGCTGCCAAATCAGTTTTTTTTCCAAAATTTCCGCTTGGACTTTCTGCTCCAGCTGTTTGCGCAGTTTATCGGCCTCTTCCCGAGCTTCATTCAGAATTTGAGCGCGTTCGCCGTCAATATCCAAATAGCGCTTATTCAAATCGTCCAGTTTTTTTTCGGCATCGGCCGCCAGCTGTTCGGCGTTACGGACTTCGTCGGCGATATGTTTTTCACGCTTGGCGATAGCGACCAGCAAAGGCTTGTATAAAAACTTATAAAGCACAAAGACCAAAATCGTGAAATTGACGATTTGCGCCAGCATAGTGGTAAAATCTACAGACATTTTTCAAATCCTTATTTTCTTGAAGGTTAAAGGCAGAAAACGCCTGTTATTTTGCGGCTTGCTCGATCGCATACTGCCAAAACGGATTGGCAAACAACAAAATCATCGTCACAACAAAGCAGTAAATCGCGGACGTTTCAACAATCGCCAATGAAATGAACATCGTTCTGGAAATGGAGCCCGCTTCGTCCGGCTGCTGTGCCAAAGACGTCAATCCGGAAGCCACGGCAAAACCTTCCGCCAAACCGACCGCACCGGCACCGACTGCCAACGTCAAACCGGCCGTAAAAATTGAAATCGCCCCCAAAATCGCTACTAAATCCATAATATCCTCCCAGATTTTTTATAAAGTTTCATCAGTTTCAAACGGCTTTTCCGGCAATGCGGCCGATTTGTTTCCATCCTCGTCCGCGTGAACGGAGGAAACATACATCAACGCCAGCATCGCAAAAATATAAGCCTGAATCATTCCGGTAAACAGCCCCAACACCTGCATCGGCAAAGGCAGAATAAACGGCACCAGCATCATGCAGATCGACCCGATAATCACGCCGGACAAAACGTTCCCGAACAAACGGACGGCCATTGATCCCGTCGACGTGATTTCGCTTAAAATATTGAACGGCAGCATCGCGGGCGACGGTTCGATATATTTTTTCAGATATCTTTTCACACCGGCATTTTTGATACCGAAAAACGGTACGCCTACCAACACCATGGACGCCAAAGCCATTGTCGTCGACAAAGAAGCGGTCGGTGTTTTGAATGTCGGAATGATCGTCAGAATGTTGCATGTCAGAATAAAAATGAACAGCGTTCCGATGAACGGCAAATAAGACATGACATTGCTTTTCGTCACTTCGTTGATTTGTCCGTAAATCCCTTTGACGATGACTTCCATCGCCGTCTGCCAATGGGAAACGGTTTTTCCCGTTTTCAAATGACGTGTCGCCAACCACGAAACGATCATCAAAACGACCATCACTATCCACGTCGACGCGATCGTCCAGTTGACCGGAATGTTCCAATACGGCAAATAAAAAGCGACTTGTTTATCGTATATCTCTAGCATACAGGCAACTCCTTTGCTTTTTCCGAAACGGTTTTCCGTTTCACCGCGCGAACGATCACACTTTTGGTTATCAGCAGACCGGCTGCGCCGCACAGCAGACAGGCCGCATCATAGCGCGCCAACGCATACAAGCCCGAACACAGCAGAACGGAACGGATCGCCCAGCTGAGCAATAAAAACCTTTTTTTGCTTTCAACGTTTTTCAGTTTCATCACGGAAAGCCACAATCCGCCGAAATACAAACAGCCCAAAATGATGCCGCTCGATACGCCTATTCCGACGGTCAAAGGGGAAAAAGTCATCATTCTTCGTTTTCCTCCCGTTCCTTATCAAGTTCAAAAGACATATTTTTAGCTTCCTCAACCAGCGCGTTGCGGCGTTCCTGTTCCTTTTGGGCGCGCTCAATGCCTTCGCGTTTCAGCCACTGCCAAGCGCAAATCACGCCGAAAGCGAATCCCAGCAACAAAAAATTCAGCGTCCAGGAAATCGACGCGACCTTGTGATTGGCGTCCATCCACCGTCCGAACATAACGCCCAAAATGGTCGGAATGGGAATATTCCATCCCAACGCCCCCAAAAAAGCCAGTCCTTTCGTCGGTGAAAACGCTTCCTTGTCCGTTTTATTAACCAAATGGCGGGATGCCCGCTTCGCCAGCCGCTCCGCCAGCGCGTTATCGGAATTCTTTTTTTCAGACGTTTCCAAATTCATGTTCACCCCTTCAACTGATCCGGCTGGTTGTTCAAATTCCGGCGCAAGACCTGATGCGTCAATCCCGTTTCCAAACGCGCCATCGCCACATTGACGGCTTTTCGGTTCTCTTCGTCCTTTTTAAACTCCTCGGTGATGGTTCTGGACAACTCCGCCAGATTTTCGCTGATGACGGCGCGGCGTACCGAAAGCAGCACCGTCGTATTCGCTTTGACCAGCATTCCCCTGTCGCAAGCCATGTAGATTTCTTTTCCGGCATTTTCCCCGTCTTCGATTTCAAAAGACACCAGCCCCGGAACGATCACCGTCACGAAATCGGCGTGCTTCGGCAAAAATGTAAACGACCCGTCCTGCGCGTCAAACCGCACGCGGCTGACGCGTTCGTCCACAACGATGCCGGAAGGTGTCAGCGTTTTCAATCTCATGCGGCGGAAGAAGCCTCCCTCATCTTTTCGGCTTTAGCCAGAACGTCTTCGATCGTACCGACCATATAAAAAGCGTTTTCGGGAACGTCGTCCATTTCGCCGGACAAAATCTTTTCACAGCCGCGCAACGTTTCTTCCAGTTCGACCGAACGCCCTTCCATTCCCGTAAAGTGGAACGTCGTAAAGAAAGGCTGTGTCAGGAAGCGTTCCAGCTTGCGCGCTTTCATCACGGTTTTCTGATCGTTTTCGGGCAGTTCGTCAAAGCCCAGCATTGCGATGATGTCTTTCAGTTCCTCGTATTCGGCCAACGTCCGGCGAACGGCGGTCGCGACTTTGTAGTGACGCTCCCCGACCGTTAAAGGCGTCAGCATGTTCGACCCCGATGCCAGCGGATCAACCGCCGGATAAAGCCCTTGCGCCACACGGGCGCGCGACAAAACGATATTGGACGACAAATGCGCAAACGTATGGCTGGCCGACGGATCGGTCAGATCGTCCGCCGGTACGTAAACGGCCTGAATGGAGGTGATCGCGCCGTTCGCCGTCGAAGCGATCCGTTCCTGCAAAGATGCGATTTCGGTTGCCAAAGACGGCTGATACCCCACACGCGACGGCATTTGCCCCATCAGAACGGAAATTTCCGAACCGGCCTGCACAAAGCGGAAAACGTTATCGATCAGCAAAAGAACATCCTGTTTCTTTTCGTCGCGGAAATATTCCGCCATCGCCAAGGCCGCATGCGCCACGCGAAAACGGATTCCGGGGGCTTCGTTCATCTGGCCGAACATCATGACCGTCTTGTCCAAAACGCCGGCGTCGCGCATTTCGCGGTAAAGCTGCTCGCCTTCACGGCAGCGTTCGCCGACACCGCAGAACAGGGAAACGCCTTCGTAGCGCCCCACCATATTGTTAATCATTTCGGTGATCAGGACTGTTTTTCCGACGCCTGCCCCACCGAACAAGCCGGCTTTTCCGCCGCGTTCCATCGGCGCCAATAAATCAATAACCTTGATTCCCGACACAAACACCTGAGAATCCACAGTGCGGCGTTCCAACGGCATCGAATGGCTGTGAATCGGCCTGCGTTCCGCATTTTCCAAAGGCTGGCCGCCGTCGATCGTATCACCGAACACGTTAAACATACGCCCGAGGATTTTATCTCCGACGGGAACGTCGAGCATATGTTCCGTATCAACGACCGCCTGCCCGCGAGCCAATCCCCGCGTCGGTCCCATCGCCAGTCCGCGAACGGTCCGTTCGTCCAGATGCGCCTCCACCTCTATGACGAGATTGCCGTTCTCTCCCGTTCTCAATTCGTTAAAAACGGCGGGCAGTTTATCTTCGAACCGGACGTCGACGACGCTGCCCTGAACAGCCGTGATAAAACCGGTGTTTAATTGTTTGTTTTCTTCTGTGTCTGGCATGGGTGTTTTCCCGAAAAATCCGAAACGTCTATCCTGTTGAAAGCGTACCTTTTTTCTTTCAAGAAAAGCAAGATATATTTTCAATAAAAGTCCGTAAAGGAAAGCGGATTTTTTTCAGACTCGCATCAGCGCAAAACCGGAGGCGGAACGACGAAAAGTCCCTGCCGGATGACACGAAAGGCGGCTGAACATCCGGAAAAAAGCCGTATTTGAAACTTTTATGACAGGTGTTTTATGGACACTGTTTTTCGGGAAAAATATATAAAAAAAATCAATAAAATCGATATGTTAATTACCAACCCATCGACCTTGTTTTTCTTGATTTTTGATTCTTTTTGTCTATATAATACATGCAGATCAAAACTTTTCAGGAGAAATCTTATGACAATATGGTCGGACGGCATGTCCTATCAGGACGAACAAAAATTCTTTGAGGAAGCTTTGGACGCTTACAACAAAGAAGAAAAAGAATCAATGACGAGAGATGTTTTTTGGCAAGGATATTCGGCAGAGAAAAACCCGAACAGGAACAATGGAGCGAAAAACACGACGAAATGTCTTTGGCTTTTCTGACGCCGCAGGAAAAGGCGCAGTACAAACAGAACGGTTACAGCAAGCAAAACATGGTTGCTTACGCCAAGGATCTGATTGTTGATACGGCGGAAAAAATGCGACGGATCCGCGATTTCAATCGGGATCCCGTCCATGGAATGATGGTTATTCTGAAAGACAAGGTCGCTCTGCGCGGTATGAAAGAGGAAGATTGGAGCATTACCGGAATAACGGCCGGCGTTTTACACAAAGACGCAGAAAACGTGAGGGGACCGCACATTGCCAAAAGCGCGCGCATGAACCGTGTCAAAACCATGATGGGGGAATGCAAAGTCATGCTTGAACCGACGGACAAGGGATTTGAAGTCTTTCCGGAAGGAAAAATCGTGATCCATCCCTCCGTTTCCGATGAAGAAACGGCGTTGCTTCTGGTTCGCGGTGCGGTTGCCGTCATGAATTGGGGAAACTACGGTGAAATCGACAAGGCGTTGCATGCGCATCATGTTCACTACAGCTCCTCGGACGGCTCCTATCAGCACATATCGACAAAAGAAAAATATGAAGCCGCCAACGTCATGACGCAACAGGCTCGCTTCGCCTATGAAATGAAAGACAAGAATCCGGATATCCGCAAAGCGTTCTGCGAATACGGCGCGGATGTTTATCAGGCGTTTGAAAAAGGGCTTGAAACGAAAAAAGACGTTTATCAGGCAATGATGGACGCTTTTCTGAAAAAAATAGAATACAATCTCAAAGACGTTTCAGCCGCATATTGCAAAACGCTTGGCGGAGAGGCTTTCTATAAAAAATTCGAGCCCCAAAACGCCGTGCGGAATATTATGCTTGCCCGAAGAGGATACGGACGCTGATTGACGCTCTGTGTTTTATCAATCATTTTTCAACGGAAGGAACCGGCGGCGGAACTGCGGCCGGCTCTTCCGCAATATCGGGCGCCGCACCGGAAACGACGGACGGCACGGCAGAATCCGGCACGTTTTGAGCCATCGCGGCAGACGGCATCTTAGGCACGCCCAATCCTTTG
>JAFYCE010000096.1 GCA_017539865.1 Alphaproteobacteria bacterium | reverse complement strand
TCAGTACTGTCTTTTCCTACAGAGCCTTTCTTATCGGTAAACTTGATGGAATATTCCTTTACCTCTTTGCAATAACTGTTTTCCAGTCTGAAACCGCTGCTGCATTCGGTACAGTTGCTAGACGATGTACATTTTTTACAGCCGCGCGAACAGTATTTTGCCACATATTGACAGTTGGGATGAGAGCTTGAATATCCGTCGATAACATCACAGAACCCCGACTGGGAGTTTATCCATGCCTCGCATCGGCTTTTGTCTTTAAAATAGCCGTGCCAGGAAGAACCGGCTCCCGAACAACTGCAGATGACTTTTTTATTTTCCTTATCGGTAGCGCAGCTATAATAATGTTTATCAATATTCCCATACAGATAGCCTGTATAAACACTTACATTCTTGGGGGTCCCTGTTTTTGATTCGGTATGAAACTTCCCGCTTTTATCATAAAACTCAATCGTATAGGTCTCGGTTTTGACACAACTGTGGTCGATTAAACCATAACCATCGCTACAGGCTGTACAAACTGACGCCGACGTGCAGGCGGAACATTCCGTCGGACAGGCTGTGCAAGAGGCGGCGGTGTTTCCGTCCGCCGAATATGTTCCCGCCGGACAAGCTTTGCAGGTATTACCATTTTTGTAAAATCCGGCTTTACACGTAAATGAATTTCCGGAACAGGTTTTATAATTGTCCGGACATTTAGTGCAGGAATTGGAAGCATTATGTGTAGGAACATAATAACCCGAATGACAGCATAAATCCCCTTGTTTCGTATAGCCGGAAGAGCATCCGCCGCACTTCAAAAGGCCTTCCTTTTTATTTTTGATGGAACAGGATGAACAACCTGTCGGACATTTGGCTGAACAAATTGTCCGATTTGCTCCGGCAATATATGGGGCAAAAGTAGCAACATTAGGGGAGGGTGCGCCTGTTTCTCTATATCCTTTGCAAATGGCATAAAAGACTGTATGGTTTATACCACTTATGTTTACCGACTTTGTTTTAGTAGAAAACCAGTAATTATCCGTATCTGAGTAATTGCTGGAAGGATATTGACAGTTTCCGACAGTAGTATCCTCACAAGGGTAGGGATGCAAATCATCGCACAAATAACTGGAAGTTTTATTTGTAACATCTGATTGAGAAGAACATGGCCAAGCATACGCTTCACTTTTTAAAGACAGAGTGACAAGCACAAAACAGATAAATAAGGACAAACCGGAATATGCGTTTTTTTGCTTCATAGCCCCCTCCAAAGAAACAGAACCTTTTTTCAAGAGGAGTCGTTTTTGTTCTAAAAATGAAAAGAAATAGAGAAAAAAAAACGGTTTGTTCAAATTTTGTTTACAAAAATACATGCAATGACTATCATTAAAAATAATGTTCTGTTTCTTTGGAGGGGGCTATGCGGCGGCTTTGGGAACTTTCTTTTATTCTTTTTTTATGTTTTTCGCAAAATGCATTTGGACAGCAAACTGAACCTGCAAATGGACGAATAGTGCAACTTTGCAGTGATGGGGAACCGGTGGCTTGTTCCATAACTTTGGGAGGACAAAATTGCTATATATCTTCAAATGCAGCTCCGAAATGTAGTACTAAAGGAGAGGATAAGTCCCCTTATTTTAAGGTGGAAGAAGGCGGAAAAAATTATTTCCATCTTGTATGTACGAATAAAGCCGCATGGAAAAAAGACACAACGTATAACGGTCAAAGTATTCCCAGAACAGATACGCCTGTTAAATATCATAAAATAGACCTTTCGGAATATAAAGGATGTTATTTGCCCTGTCCCTATAATTGCGATAAATGTGATGTTAAAGACGGCGTCCCTTTTTGTTCGCATTGCGTCGGTAACTATTACGTAAAAAACAACGGTCAATGCTCATCATGTCCCTCTTGCGGTCATTGCCCTAATGGCAAAGATTTGGTCGCGTGGTATAACTGCTATATGAATAACGGAAATCCTCAATCCTGTCCGACGGGGAAATATTCAGATGAGGTATCAGGCAAAGGTATTGAAAAATGCAAGACTTGTCCGACGGGGTGTACAAAATGCACTTATGCTTATGAAAAAGGCAAAGTTTGGTGTCAATCCTGCGACTCTGGCTATACTTTAGAAAACGGTCAATGCATTCAACAAGAAAAGTATACGTTTGAGTTCTATGATAAAAGCGGGAAGTTTGACTCCGAAGAAAAAAACTCCAGAGAGGTAGATGCTTACATAGGCTATCTGTATGGGAATAAAGAGTATTATAGATGCGTTACCGATAAGGAAAATAAAAAAGTCATCTGCAGTTGTTCGGGAGCCGGTTCTTCCTGGCACGGCTATTTTAAAGACAAAAGCCGATGCGAGGCATGGATAAACTCTCCGACTTCCCTGCCAGGGTTCTGTGATGTTATCGACGGATATTCAAGCTCTCATCCCAACTGTCAATATGTAGCAAAATACTGTTCAAACGGCTGTAAAAAATGTACGTCTAGCAACTGTACCGAATGCAGCAGCGGTTTCAGACTGGAAAACGGTTATTGCAAAGAGGTAAAGGAATATTCCATCATGTTTACCGATAAGAAAGGTTCTGTAGGAAAAGACAGTACTGAGTCGTTTTATCCGGGAACTGAAAACGACATCATCACCCAGTTTAAGGCACTTGGGAAATACAAAAGCAACGTAGCTCGTTGCTCAGCCAACACTGTCGGACAAGAGATTGAATGCACATGCACTCTAGCCGACACCGCTTATTTTTTAGACATGGATCGATGCAGTTGGTATAAAGACAAGTTGTACACTGAAGGTTCCGACGGTGTTTTCTGCGAAACGAACGATGCGACTGATAATATCTGTCCGATAAAATCGACAAGATGCTCGGCTAACTGCTTAAAATGTCAAAGTACAGACACCTGCGACCAATGCAAAGATGGATATACTTGGAATTCTGAAAACAAAAAATGCCTTCCTCCGATTACGCCCCTCAGCTGCCCGGAGCCGTTGAAACATTCCAACGACGGACGTTGCTGTGTATTATAAAGGAGCATTGTCATGAAAAAATTATTTTGCGTTTTCGCTTTGTTTGTTTTTCTGCCTTGTTCCGTTTCTTCGGCGGACGGTATCGACACGGGCAAACCGTTTTTGATTGCCAAAGCCTGTAAAGTGGGACAGATATCAAAACAGGATTATTACAGCAACGATCGTGTGCTGAACAATTCGGGATGCGGCGGTTCAGTAAATGGTTCCGAAGCAAAGCTTCTTTCGTTGAGTACCTGTCCTGCCGGACAATACAGAAAGGGCGGGCCGGGGAATCCTTGTGTTGATCTTTGCACCGGAATAACCTGTTCAGACGGGAATACTCCGGTAAACTGCAAGAAGACAGGCCTCTGCTTTTTAAACGGATGTTGTTGTGTGGGGCCCCATTAACAAAGAAACCGGCCTTCAACGGCCGGTTTCTTTTATCCACGCAAACATTACCGCCGCTTTGCCGTAAATGCGGGTGTCCGATATTTCAAAACCGGCGGGCAGAACATCCTTTTCCCCCCGTTCCGTTTCAATCACGCACAGCGTTTTATCATCAATCCAGCCCTGTTCGCACAGTGCCTTCAACGCCGGCGCGACCAACCCTTTCGCATACGGCGGATCCATAAACACCAACCCGACCGATTTTGGCGCCCCCGGCGGTGTCAAAGCGTCCGAAAACAGCCGGACGGGAACGCCGTCCTTTACAAACACATCCGCATTTTTCCAAAAACACGCCGCCGCCGCCGCATCCTTTTCCGCCGCCGTTAAAGATGCCGCCCCGCGGGACAACGCCTCCAATCCCAAAGCCCCCGTCCCCGCGAAAACGTCCAGAACGGAAATTTCCGGCCAACTTAATCCTCGCTTGCGAAATCCGGCCTCCAATACGTTAAACACGGCCTCCCGCGCGCGATCCGACGTCGGACGGGTGTTTTTCCCTTCCGGCGCGAATAATTTTCTGGCTCTGTATTTTCCGGAAACGATACGCATCTTACTTTTTGACCGCCCGCTTCTTATCCGGCGCCGGCGCGGCAAAGTCGATCAGCCCGCCGATTTGTTCTTTCAGGATTTTGCCGCTGATTTCATCTATGCCGCCTTTGGGCAAAGCCCCCAACTGAAACGGCCCGTATGAAACGCGAATCAAACGCGTGACTTTCAATCCGAACGATTCCATCAGGCGGCGGATTTCACGGTTTTTGCCCTCTTTCAACGCCACCGTCAACCACGTGTTCGTTCCCTGCTTTTTATCAACAACGACCTGAACGCCGGCGTAACGCACGCCCTCTACGGTAACGCCCTGCGCCAGCTTTGCCATGATGTCCGTCGTCATGTCGCCGTGAATGCGCACGCGATAACGCCGGATCCATCCTGTCGACGGCAATTCGATGCGGCGCGCCAGCTCCCCGTCGTTCGTCAACAATAAAAGCCCTTCCGAATTCAGATCCAGACGACCGACAGAAATGACGCGCGGCATCGTGTCGGGCAGAGAATCAAACACCGTCGGCCGCCCTTGCGGGTCTTTGTGCGACGTAATCAGCCCCGCCGGCTTGTAATACCGCCAGACTCTTGTCCTTTCCCTGACCGGTAACGGCTTTGAATCCACCGTGATCACGTCATCCGGCGTGACGACGCAGGCCGGAGACGTCAACACCCGACCGTTGACGGCGATCCGCCCCTGTTCGATATACCGTTCGGCTTCGCGGCGGGAGCAAACGCCCGCGCGCGCCACGACTTTGGCGACTCTTTCGCCTTTTTCCACGCTCATCTGATTTCCTTTTCAGGTTGATTGAAAACATCCGGCGTTATGTTCGCCGTCATTAAAACAGGCAACGGCGCCTGAATCAAATACTCATCCGTTTCAAAAAACGTCACTTCCCTTGCCGTATACACCGGCCGCGCCGGCGATTTAAGCTCCGCTTCCAACGCCGTCACCCCCGCCGTTTGATAGCTGGCGCGCACCGCCGGCAGAAAATCGGCCGACACACGATCGCTGTGACCGGACGACGCTTTCATTTCAATGCGGCGGCTTAACGCTTTCAACGACGCGTCATCATCCAGATTCACGCCCTCCCCCCGCAGAATCTTTGCCAATTCCAGACTTTCGACGACTTTCGGCGTCGGCGGCAAAGCCCCTGTCCCCGCCAAATGTTCCGTTCCGGCTTCCAATTTCAAAACGGGCGCTTCCACGACAACGGACGATTTTTTTGATTTCCGCTCTTTCGGCTGATTGTCCAGCCAGACTTTCAACGATTTCGGCAACACCGTAAAACGGCTGATTTTATCCTGAAAAATCTCTTCTATCCGTTTCCGCACCTGCCGCACCGTGCGCATTTTCTTCTTTTCATTATAAAAAATCGGCATGTTGGCCATCGCGGCGTCGGGAAACAAATCCGCCGCGAATTTGTTCGGCGTAAACTTGTCCGCCCGCAGCAGCATCACCGCGCCGGACGGCCCCATGAAATGCGCCAGATACAAATCCACCGGCGTGATTTCTCCGCCGATCTGGTCGCTTAA
This sequence comes from Alphaproteobacteria bacterium, assembly GCA_017539865.1. Taxonomy (GTDB): domain Bacteria; phylum Pseudomonadota; class Alphaproteobacteria; order CAAGCB01; family CAG-977; genus UBA11549. Next base: position 31,704 of record JAFYCE010000096.1, on the reverse strand, counting down.
AATCTTCTGGTTGCTTTTGGCAAACTCGGCCGCCAACAAAGCGGATATGCGCGGCGAACGGCGCAGGGACAAAATTTCCTCCCTGTCATCGGCATTCTTCACGCGGTAACGCCCCCTGCCGTCGCGGTAAATCTGCGAAGCCAATCGGGCATAGCCGTACTTCGCGCCGTGCAGCTTCATCTGCTGCAGCCACGTATCGACCGTGAATTGATACAGCCCTTCGGCGCTGGAACGTTCCGCCGCGGCGTTGACCTCAAAGCGGCTTTCATGTCCGGCTTTGGCCAGCATGTAATCAAAGCTGACGCCGGTCGCTTCGCTGGCTTCCTGAATATAGCGCACGATTTCGCGATCGACCGTAAAACCGCCGATCTTATAAACCGTATTTTCTATTGCAACATCCGCAGCCACTTCCTTTTTTCCTTCCGAATCGGCAGTATATCAATCGCTTTGAATCATTAAAAGAGGTTTTTCTTGACTTCACGCGCTAAGAAATACACCTTAGATGATATGGATACTTTTTTAAAAAATGTTATAGATACGGCACTAAAATCCGCAAAAAATGCAATGGAGCGAAATGAAATCCCCGTTGCCGCCGTTATTTTCTCTCCCGAAAGCGAAAAAATCATCGCCATTGCCTCCAATCGCACGGAACAGGATCACGATCCGACCGCGCACGCCGAAATTTTAGCCGTCCGTTCGGCCTCCGCCCTCTTGCGTCAAACCCGTCTGACCGATTATGATATGTATGTCACGTTGGAACCTTGTCCGATGTGCGCGACGGCGATTTCCTTCGCCCGACTTCGCCGGCTTTATTTCGGAGCCTACGATGTCAAAGGCGGCGGCGTCGACCACGGATGTCGGGTCTATCGAAACCAGACGAACCTCTACACGCCGGAAGTCTACGGCGGTATCGCCCAGACACGGTGTGAAGAATTGCTGTCCTCCTTTTTTAAAACTTTGCGCGGAAACGACCGATGACGACAAAGCCCCTCTTTATGAATACGCCCGTCTTAACGCAGGATACGCCCCCCGCCGCCGAAAAGCCCGCCGAGCCGCTGTCCGTCACCGCTTTGTCGCTGGTGTTGAAAACGCTGGTCGAAAAAAGCTTCGCCGACGTCCGCGTCAAAGGGGAAATCTCGGGATTGAAAAAAGCGGCCTCGGGTCACTTGTACTTTGCTTTAAAAGACGAAGAATCCGTTCTGGACGGCGTGTGCTGGCGCGGCGGCGCGTCCAGACTGGGCATCGTGCCGCAGGACGGGCTGGAAGTCGTCTGTACGGGCAAAATCACAACGTATCCGGGGCGGTCTAAATACCAGATGGTCGTCGAAACGATGGAAGCGGCCGGCGTCGGCGCTTTGTTGAAACTGCTGGAGGAACGCCGCCAAAAGCTGGAAGCGGAGGGACTGTTCTCGCCCGCGCGGAAAAAGCCCGTGCCATTCCTGCCCGAAGTCATCGGTGTCGTCACGTCGCCGACCGGCGCCGTCATCCGCGACATCATGCACCGCTTGAACGACCGTTTTCCCCGTCACGTCCTGTTATGGCCATCCCTGATGCAAGGGGAGGAAGCCGCCCAACAGGTCGCCGCCGCCATCAAAGGCTTTAACGCCATCCCGAAAGAGGGGCTTCAAACCCCCGACGGCTTTCTTCCCCGTCCGGACGTGCTGATCGTGGCACGCGGCGGCGGTTCTTTGGAAGATTTATGGGCTTTCAACGAAGAAATCGTCGTCAGGGCTGCCGCCGAATCCGAAATTCCGCTGATTTCCGCCGTCGGTCACGAAACGGACACAACGCTGATCGACTATGCGGCGGATCTGCGCGCCCCCACCCCGACCGGAGCTGCCAAAAAAGCCGTCCCCGTCCGTCAGGAACTGCAAATGCAGCTGACGGAAATCGAACTGAGATTACAGCGCGCCGCCGACAGACTGTTCAAAGAACAGGAAAACATTTTAAGCGGCTTGTCGCGCGGACTGCCCACTTTGGATCAGATCGTTTCGGAACAGACACAACGGCTGGACGACCGCACGGAACGGATGGAAAACGCTTTCAAAACCTTTTTCCAAAACAAAAAAAGCGAATTGGATACAACGGCTTTGCGACTTACGCGTCCCGATGTCGTGTTGGAACGCTGTCAAAACAGACTGATCCAAGCGTCCCTGCCTTTGCAGGGACAAATCAAAAGTTTTATCACACAAGCGGAAAACCGTTTTCAAACGGCCGCCCGTCTGCTAGAAAGTTTTTCATACGAACGGATTCTGGAACGCGGCTTCATTCTGGCGCTGACCCCGCAGGGAAAACCTGTCACAACGGCAGTGCAGGCAAAAACGCATTCCGATCTGGTTTTGAAATTCACAGACGGCCCTGTCACCGTGTCGACAACAGGAAAACCGCATAAAACGGTGAAAAAACAAACTCCGGATGACGAAAAACAAGGAAGATTGCTATGAAACACCTTTTTCTTTCCGCCTTGTCCCTTTTAACGGCTTGCGCTTCAACGGGCGCGACGGCCGATCCCGTATTTTTCCTGAACGGAGAAGTCCGGCAGGGCGAAATGCTGTTCGGCTTTGCAACGCCGGAATCAAAAGTCACCGTCAACGGCGATACTCTCAATCCGCGCAAAGACGGCTGGTTCGCGCTCGGCATCGGGCGAAACGATGACGGAAAACTGAAATTCGAAATCGAAAAAGACGGAAAAATCTTCACCCGCTCCTTCACCATTCAGCCGCGCAAATGGCGCATCCAGCGAATTGACGGCCTGCCGCAAAACACGGTGACGCCGACGCCCGAAGAAGAAAAACGCATTGCGGCGGAAATGGTCATGGCTCGGGACGCCCGCCAAAAAAACGTCGATATGGAAATGCCGTTGTGCTTTTCCATGCCGGCGCAGGGACGGATATCCAGCGTTTACGGCTCCCAGCGCATTCTGAACGGCGTTCCCAAGACACCGCATAACGCGTTGGATATCGCCAATAAGGAAGGCACGCCGATTATCGCTCCGGCGGACGGCATCGTCCTGTTGGTTCATGACGGGATGTTCCTGTCCGGAAAGACCATCCTGATCGGACACGGACAAAACGTCGTCACCAGCTACATCCACTTGAGCCAAATCAATGTCAAAGAAGGACAAAACGTCAAAAAAGGCGAGGAAATCGGAAAAATCGGCATGACCGGACGGGCGACGGGGCCGCATCTGCACTGGGTCGTTTCGTGGAAAAACAAACGGGTCGATCCTTCCGTCTTTCTGAAAAATTCGGAAAAGTTCTGCCCCGTTCAGGCTGAAAAATAAAAAGAGGTGACATATGAAAAAAAATAGACTGTTATTGTTTCTGAGCGCTGCCGGTTTCCTGTGGACGTCCGGCGTTTCGGCACAAATGTTTTATAATCCCAAATCCTCTTTCGATAAAACGGGGTCGACATCGTCGACATACAACTCCCCGAAAAAAAATACGGACGATGATTCAAACAGGGAGGAAGCCCCCTTTGAAAAAATTGTCGCCGCCGGCATTCGCGAACGCATCCGCGCGGATGCCGCTTATATCGTCGGCGAACCCGAAGAAACACTGTGTTACGGCATTGCCAGAAAAAGCCCGAAAAAACGAAGCGCGACCATAGACGGATACGCGCATACGGGAAACTGCGGCTCTTTGAATGAAACGGGAATGGCCGAAATCCAAAACAAATTGTTCAGCGCCGAAAGCTACGATATGAGCATTATGAAAATCGCCTCCTGCGTTACCAATCCGAAGCTGGCGCTGCGTTTCAGAAAAGGGTTCGATTTCGTCGACGTGATTCTGTCCGGCGGAAACTGTCCGGCGGTCCAGTTCCTGTACGGAGGGGATACAAAAGAATTTTCCGCCAAACCCATTAAAGAATGGCTGGATACGTTTATTGAAGCGGTATCCAACGATCTGGAACCCGTCAAACCGGAAGAATTGGAAAAAGCCGCCGCAAACATGTTCAGAAAACGCGCGCCGGGAGAAGAAGACGCCCCACCGCCGGAACCGAAACCGGCAGGTCCGAAAATGTGGGGACGCCGTGCCGTCCGTCCGCAGGAAAAAGAACCGGAAGCTCTACCGGATATATCCGATTCATCCGTTCCGCCGCCGCCGAGATAAACGAAAAGCTCCGATAAATATCGGAGCTTTTTTGACAAAAAAAAGATTGACACGCAAGCGTTTTGTCTATAACATATCATTAATATAGATTATTAAATGGAGGCGGACAGATGGACTATTACGAGAAAGAACAGAACCCCGAATATAAAGAAGCCGAAAAGGAATACAATAACGGACTGGGCTTTTTCGGAAACCTTGTTAATTACGGCAAGAATATAAATGCCATGCATGAACGGGTGGACGAGATGAAAGGGATGGATGTGGACGAAATGCACCGACGCTTCCCTGACGATATAGAATTCGTTATGAGATTTGACGAAATGATGCGTCATGCCGGCGATACCAGAATGATTTCCGGTTCGATAGCCGGCATATTTCGACTGCACAGATACTTTTCGCAAAAGCCGGAAGCCAAAGCAAAGAAAGCCGAGCGTTTGGAAGCCATGCTGTCCGAAAGTGACATCGGCCGGAAGTCTTTGGATGTTTTAAAGAAAAACGGCTATTCTATTGATTTTGATTATGAAAACACCGTCGCCCCCCATATCGATCCGGAACATAAAAAGGTAATGCTGAATTCGATTTGGTCACCGGAATCGGGAGCGTTGTCTCTGGTTCACGCCGCACGCACCGTCTGGCAACAGGAAACCGGAAAGACTCAGTCTATGGATTTGACGGTTAACGCCTATCTGGCAACGGCGGAAGTTTGTCAGGCCGACGCGATAACGGCGCAACTGACCTTTGCCGAAGAAATGAAAGACAAAAATCCGAAAATTTTAAAAGCGTTCAGACGGAATGGCGGCAATGAAAAGATTTATGACGCTTACAAAAAGGCGGGCAATGAAAAAACCGCGGCAGTCGTTTCTTATTTGCAGGAAAAATCTTTCCGTAAAGAAGATTGGGTGAAAATCGAATGCGACAAAATCTCCAAAGTTATGGAAGAATCGAACGATCCGACAAAATTCTGCAAAAACAAAACGACACCGGAAATTCTGAAATCGGTTTGCAAGGATTATGACGGGAATTGTTACTTGAAAGGCGTAAAAGATTCCAATGAACCGGCGCGCGTTTCGGAATCTTTGTTCCGTTACAAAATCGATTTGATGATTTCTCCTATCTTGTCGGTAACCACATTTATGAAAAAAAATCATCGTTCTTCCAAAAGCATGGGAATACACGATATCGAATTTAAAGACGCATTGTCCGGTAAAACATTTAATGTAGGCCAAGGGAGTTCTCATTATTACAGAAGATTTTACAACCCGAAAGAACCCGGAGAAAGTCTTTGTGACAAGTTGGGTATTGCCAAAAAACTTAAAAATCTGGTTTCGGGCAGATAAGAGGGGAAAATGATAAAACGGCGACTTTTGAACAGTCGCCGTTTTTTTACATGGTAAAATCATCCCCTTTTCCGCCGGAAGGATGTCATCCCCGTGAAAGCAGTGCTTGAACAGGCAGTTCTTTGAAAGGTCTTCCCTGCAAAATCAAGTCTGTCGGAAAAGCCCGCCCGTCCGGCGTCACGGAAAGTCTTAACATCGGGTTGTTGTCTTTATTACGGACGGCGCGTTCCAACGCCGGCGACATCTTTTCCGGAATATAGAAGCGGCTGACACCGTCATGAAAACGACCGTACTGACAATATCCTTTGATAAACACCTGACAATTTTCCGGCGTCCCTAAAGAAACCCGACCTTCATCCGCACAGAAAAAAGCATCCTGTTTTTGCCAGTATTCCCTGTCCTTTACGCGCTCCCTGCCCTTCGTTTCTTTGTCCTTTTTGCAGTCTGACGGAAAAGCGACGTAATCGACTTCGACCGACAGGTAATGTCCGGCCAGAATATCGCGCGGATCGTATCCCCTGACCGGCAGATCAAGCTTCGTGCCGCCGGAAATCATCGCCTGAACGGACAACGTCCAGCCCAACAAGACAAAAACGGGAATGAACAGCAGAATTTTCGTTTTATTCATGGCTTTGTCCCTCCATCGTCCGTTTCAAATATGCGTCCGCCTTGTAACAACCGTAAGCTATTCCCAAAATAATCAGACCGGAGAAAATCAATCCGAAGCCCGTATACAGCAAAGACCCGAACAATTCGAAAAAAGCGTTTAATATTCTGAATGCCGTGACCAGAGCCAACACACGCGCCATTTTTTCACAACGGAAGGTATACGCGACAAAAATAAAAGAAATCAACAACAATAATTCGGAAAAATAAACGGTGTCTTTTGCCAACGGAATCAGGAAAAACAGCGCGTATATCCCCGTAACGATCCAAAGGGACTGTTTTTCGCGGCGGCTAAATCCGTCATATTGCCCGACGAATGTCGCAAACCCCGTCGCCGTCAATAAAAACAAAGTCTTAACATAAAAGACGATCGGCAACGGATGAACGCCTGAAAAACGCAGCCGGCTGCAAAACAAAAACACCAGACCGGTAAAAAAGAAGCCGGCTTTTGCGGGAAAAACGAACAATTCCGCTTTCTGCACGCACGACAACACGACGAACAAGGCCAGACTTAAAAACGAAAAATACAACGGCGACGAAAAAAAGTAATTCTTGACGAAGCGCAGAAACTCCTCACCCAGCGGCGAAGCCAGAACGGCACAGACGAAAACGAATTCCCAGATACAGCCGAACAATACCCTTTTCGTTAAAAACAGCAGCGGAAAAGCCAATCCCGACCAAAACAGAAAAGCTTTATACGTATCGCTTTTCAAGTGATAGATCTGCCCGACCAATCCGATTGCCGCAAAGAAAAGCAGCATCAGTAAAAACAGACCGGCGTCAAATACGACGGGATGCTTCTTTTCAATCACGGGCAAAGCACTGCCGGCACCGATTAAAAGAGCAAACATTCCGCCCAGCTTCACCGCGTCCGGAATACTGTACCAGTTGGAAGAAACGATTGCCGCAATACCGCAGGCGATCGAAAACATTCCCAAAAACAGAATAACGGTGAATAACGATAAAAACGGTTTTTTATTTTGCTCGAATGCAACAATCTCATCCGCCTGCTGTCGGGAAATCAATCCTTGTTCAGCCCAAACGGAAACTTTACGGGAAATGGAAGGCATGTCATACATCCGTTTTTGTTAATTTGGTGTTGATTCTATGACATTTTTATTTTATTGTCACTAAATGTTTTTATATCTATCGGAGGCTTTATTGATGAAAAAATTATTGGCTTTTGCCGCTTTCGCGGTTGCTTTTTCGGCTTCTTCCGCCTTTGCGATCGACAGCACGGGATGCGGCTTGGGTTCCATTATCCTTAAAGGACAGAGCGGCATGATCCCCCAGTTGTTGGCGGTCACGACGAACGGTTCTTTCGGTAACCAGACTTTCGGTATTACGACCGGTTCTTCCGGTTGCGATCAGAACGGCCGCATCACCGGCGGTACCGGCAAGACCTTGGCTTTTTTGGAAAACAATCTGGAACAGTTTGCCGTTGACGCCGCGCGCGGTCACGGTGAAACGATCGATACGGTTGCCGCTTTAATGGGCGTCGACGCCGATAAAGCCGGAACGGTCATCAAAGAAAACTTTGCGTTCATTTTTGACAGCCACGATGTTTCCGCTGTCACCGTTACGCTGAAGGTTTCCGAACTGTTGGCTTAATTTGACCGGAAGGCAAAAGGCTTTCAAAATGCGCATTGCCCCGGTTTTAGGAATATGGCTCTGTCTGGGTGGAACGGCCGCCGCGGCAGAGCCGTTTTCTTTGCCTGAAAAACAGGAAAATTACCTGAACGCCCTGCAGCGGGAAGCCGAACGGCTGGAATTGGCCAAAGCACCGGAATGGCGAGCGTTACTGCACTTTCACGACCGTTGGCTGTCAAAGGAAAGTACGATCGATTCCGCTTCCTTTTTTCTGTCGCCCGAAGGCAAAAAAGACCTTGCAAAAGAACTGCAGGCGACTTTACGGGCTTTTTTCACCCCGCCGGATAAAGTTGAAAAAGTAAAAAGCAAAGACGACAGTTATAATCATCCTCAATGTTTATTTCCCGCCCGTTACGATTGGCTGAACGCCCGATTGAGCTTTGACGGGAAAATATTGCCCCCCGTTTCCTGCAAAGATTACAAAACTTTCAAATCCACAATCGCGCCGGAACGAATCGCTTTGATTTTCACCAGCGCTTATATGGGCAATCCGGCTTCGTTGTTCGGCCATACTTTATTGCGTCTGGACAGTGCGGGAGAAACGCCGCTGTTATCCCACGCCGTCAATTACGGCGCGATTACAGGCTCGGACGGCGGCATAGCCTTTATGTTCAAAGGCGTATTCGGCGGCTATAACGGCATTTTTTCCGTTTATCCCTATTATGATACCGTCAACCTGTACAACAATATGGAAAACAGGGATATTTGGGAATATCAGCTGAATCTCGACAAAAAGCAAATCGACCGTTTGATTGCCCATGTATGGGAATTGGGGCATAATTCCGCTTATTATTATTTCTTTTCGGAAAACTGTTCCTATATGCTTCTGGAAACATTGAACGCCGCATTGCCGGAACGCGATATGACCGATGATTTTTACCGGCCGCTGTTTTCCAGCTATACCATTCCCGTCGATACCGTCCGTGCCGTTTTAAAGCAAAAGAACATCCTGAAAAAAGCCGTCTACCGTCCGTCGCGTCAAACCCGACTGACACACGCTTACGCTTTTCTGAAATCTCCGGAAAAACAACAGCTCCGCAAACTTTTAAAAGCCCCCAGAGAAATCGATTCCGTCATGGCTTCCGATTTAAACGACGAACAAAAGGCCAATGTTCTGATAACGGCTTATGAATATATCCAGTATTCTTTTATCGCCGGCGACGTGCCTCTGGATGAAATGCGGCGGGATTCAATCAAAATACTGACTGCTTTGAGTTCCATTCGCGATAAATCGACGATTACGGAAGTCCCCGTTCCCGAAACACGGCCGGATGAAGGGCATTTGTCCGCCGCCGCCGCCATATACGGCGGACGACGCGCCCATAAAAACTTTATCGATTTTATGATCCGTCCCGCCTATCACACTTTACTGGACAAAGGGGACGGTTACGTTCCGTTCGGCGCCATCAACTACATGAGTACGACACTCAGATGGTATGAAAATGAAAACGATTTAAGACTGCAACAACTGGCTTTTCTCGATATTTCCTCCCTTCCCGCCAGAAACGAGTTGTTCAGCCCGTTTTCGTTCAAAATCGATTTAGGGGTGGAAAGCTACGCTTATCCGACAAAAGCCAAAGAAGGCTATGTTCTTTACGCCGGAGCGGACGGCGGTGTTTCATGGCACCCGACGGAAAAGACGGCGACTTATTTTATGCTCGGCGCACGGATAAAAGCCGGCGGATATTTGCCGCATAATGCCATGATCGGCGGTGGCGTTCAGGTCGGAATGGCGGCGGATTTCAAGCAGGTTCGTCTGAACGCCGATATTGAAAAAATATTTTATTCGAACAATGATGCCGATATGTGGAAATACAACGCCGCGGCATCTTTTTCCTTAAAAAAGAATCTGTCGCTTGAAGCCTCCTTCAGCTTTGAAGACACGAAATTCAACGACATTCACGAAGGACGCATCGGTTTTTTGATGCATTTTTAAGCATCCGCTTCAAAGACCGGTACTTTTTTATTTAAATAAACGATGCACTCCGGCTTATCCGAAGACGGAACATTCACAATATCAACCACTTCTTGAACGGCTAAGGCATATTCTTTAAAAATCAAAGCAAATCGGGCATGAGGATATCCCTCCCGCGGACAAGAATCTCTGAGGGGCAAAACACCGTCCTGCGTTTCCAAAAGCTTCTTATGCGCAGATTCATGAGCCGAAAAAGTGAAGTCCTCCACCCGCAAAACACGATCAACCCGAACGGCGCTGAGAACAGACGGCTCCGATTTGAAAACAAGATAAGCCGTCTCGTTTTTGTCCGGCTCTTTTGAAACGTCTTCTTCGGAAACGTCAACAACCTTTTCCGGCAACGGCAAAACAACCTGCCGAAGCAATTCGGACAAATCCACCCACATCACTTCCCGCCCGCTTTCCAAAAGAGTGCATGGCGACAAATACGAACCGTCATTCCGGGAAGCCTTTTCTGAAAAAACGATCACGTTTTCAGCCTCGGACACTTGCTGAACAGGCAGGAAAAACCGGAAAACGCCGGCTTGGAGGACCAGTCCGAAATCCGTTCGTTCCGAAGGTGAAAGACTTAAAACCGGCAAAGCCTCCCCTTTCCAATAAAAGAATCCCTCGTTTGTTTCCGGATTCGTTTTGACATCCCCGTCCTTCAGGAAAACAGTTTCTTCAACGGCGTTCAACGGCAATGCCAGCAGTTGATCCGCCAGTTGAAAAACCAGAACCTTATCAAACAAAAAATGTTTCGGCACTGAAAAATCGATCCGCAGACCGTTATCAAAATCAGCGCAAACCCGTCCGCCGGCCTTTTCTATCGACCGGACAACATTTACCAGCCCCCTTGTTCTGTTCTTAAACTTGACGGCATTATGGAACAAATAATCCAACAATCCGGATCGTTTTGTTTCTTTTCCTTCCGTCAATCCCGCGATTTGAACCATATTGCGCAACCGGTCGAAATCAAACACCGTTCCGTTATCAAAGAATAAACAATGCACAAAAGCGCCTTCCTCTTTTGCTTCAAAATTCAGCGACAGCGTTCCCCTGTTTGCAGGAAGGGCATAATTGAATGCATTATCCGTCATCTGCACAATCATTTGTTTTAAAACGGCCATGGCATCTTTATCCATTCCGCAGGTCGCATCGCAATTTACCGTGATCTGATACGGGCGGCGATACCGTTTTGCCGTCGCCTGCGCGACATTTTCAAAAAACGGAGGAATCCGGACAAGGGAATGTGTTCTGATCTTACCGATCAATTCTTTCATGGCAATCAGGCTTCCCGTAGCCCCCTTTGCCCGCCCTTGCCGAGCCAAAACAACCAAGTCCTTTTGAATTTTTTCCGTATTATAAGGCCATCCGGCGACCTGCAATTCGCTTTGAATGATTTCACCGTAATGTTTTTGCTGACGCAGCAACGCTTCGGTATGCTTCTGATTTTCCTTTTCAGCATTCAAATTTTCCTGCAGAGCGACCATTCGCGTGTTAAATTCCAAATGCTGTTGTTCCAGTTCCCGCTTTTCCAATAATATTTGTTCTTTATTTTCTTTTTCTTCCGCCAAAAGCCGCAGTTTGTTTTGGTATTCCTGTTCCAATTCGCGATATTGGGAGGAAATTCTCTGCCGGTCTTTTTGTTCCGCCGAATGCGTTTGCTTCAATATTTCAAAGTTGTTTTGCAGTTCTTGCGTTTGTTCCCGATTTTGCTGTAATTCCTGACAAAGCTGTTCTTCACGCACTTCGCTTAAAGTCTTTTTTTCTTCCAGCAGATTTCTTAATTCCAGAATCTTTTTTCCCATTTCGGCCAAAGCGATTTCTTTTGTTTTCAGCAAATTTTCCGCCTGTCTTTGCAAATCGGCCTGAGAAATCATCTTTTCCTGACAATTCTGCAAAGCCAGACGGGTTTCCGCCAAATCGTCTTCCAAATCAAGTTGTACTTTTTGCTGTTCGCTGAGCTTGTTTAAAACCGCATTGATTTTTTCCTGAGAAACGGCTTGACTGCGTTCTTCTTTAAAAATGAGATTTTCTTTGCGTTTTAATTCCTCTTCCTGTTCCGCCAACGTCTGTGCCCAAACGACCAATTCTTCTTCACGCTTATCCAGCGCCGTTTCCTGAGCGCTTAAATCGGCGGCATTTTTTCCCTTATCGCCAAAGGATTGTTGAAAATCATTTTTTTCGACGACCGGCGGCAAAATATCATCATCAGACTGTCTGACCTCCCTTTTTAAACGGGCGGCCGCCGACAGAATTTTTCTGATGCGTTGAAGCTTGAGTAAAATGACCGGCAGCGTTTCCAATCCTTTTTTCCGCTCACGGTATTCCTGTATTTCCCGAATACCGGCGTCCGCCAAACGGTATGAACGCATAAAACCTGCAAACGGCGCGACCGAACGCACGAAATCAAAAAACGAATATAAAGCGTCCCATCCTTTTTTTTCTGCCGGATTTTCTTTCAACACGTTAAAAAAACTTTCCAAATCGGAAAGCCGCGAAGCCGCTCCATTTAAAAAGTCTTCCGTCAAATCCGTCATCAAGAAAATCCCTCAGTTTTCTTTTTCACTTAACACAAGAAGCGTTTTTCCGTCCTGATACGAAACGGATGCCTGCCATCCCTGTTCAAACAAACATTCCTGCAAAAAAACAGCCGGCATGGCCTTAGGCGAGGAAACATCCTGCAAAGAATCGTCCAGCGCCGCTTGTATCGCCGGATCAAAAACGGCCGTTTTTCCTTCGGCTTCAAAACAAATCCGCCGTCTGCCCGCCCGAGCCTGAACAGTAATCCGCCCGCCGCGAGGCAAACTTTCCACCGCCATCGTCCCGCCCAATAGAATCAAACGGAAAATAAAAATCGGCAATTCCGAATCCGTCTGCCAAACACAGTCATAATGTACAATCCTGTTTTCCAATGTGGCTAAATACCCTTCAAAAATACGCCGAGTCACATTCAAGTCGGTCAAGGGTCCTTCATTGCCGAACGCGGCGCGAAAAAAACGCAGCCGCCCCATCAGTATATCCGCGTTATCCGCAGCTAATTTCAATGTTTCCTGATCGGCTCCGCCCAATTCATCCAACAACGCCAAACTGTTGGAAACAGCACTGATGACGCCGGCCAGATCATGGCTGAAACGGGTGATTGCGGATTTTGAAAATGCGAATTCCTTTTGCGACACGAAATGTTCCTTTCTTTGCATCAAAGTATGGTATCGACTTTCCCCTTTATTTTTTGTATACTAATTAAGTTAAACAATGTTTACGATACTGGCAGAGGACAACATTCAAATGAAAAACATATCCTCTTCATTAACGAACACGAGCCTTAGTACAGACCGGATATCAACGGCTTCACGTCAATTGTTGCCTAAAAGCGATTCGGCGGCCGACACGACGGTTTCGAATTTTCAGTCTCAAGCTTTCCGGCGCGAGGTCCCCATACCGCAAAACGGTGCATTTGTCGAAGTTGACGGCAAAAAATACTTCCTTGACGCCCCTCGCGGCTCTTATGTGAATATTCTTGTATAAAAACGGAAGCGGAATATGAAGAAAACGAATCAAAAAGGCAGTTCCATGATAGAAGTCATGGGCGTAATGGCTATTTTAGGCATGGCCACGATAGGAATATACGCGGGTATTTCAAACGTTCAGGGGCGTTTTCGTCTGGCCAACGGATATGATGAAATTAAAAGAGTCATTAAAAGTATGCGGGAACAGTTTGCATCTTTCCGCCCGTCGGATGTTTCCGCCGATAAATTGGAAAAAATAGGAGTTTTCAATAATTCTTTCACATCCGGCGGAAAAAAATACAGCGGCAGTTCGTTAGGTTATAATATGCAGATTAAACTTTCCGGAACGGGCGACAATCAATATACTTCCACTTTTTCCGACACATTCAGACTGTATTTATATGATGTCGATTTTCAGACATGTGTTGATCTTCTGACTTCGGACTGGGGAAGCGATGCATCTTCCGGATTGGCGGAACTATCCACCAGCGATTCTTCCAAAGCGTTCCGCTGGTCGAACAATTTATCAGGGACACAACATCCCCTGCCGGCGGAAACGCAAGCTGCCGCGACGGAATGTACTCCGGCCAACGGTAAAAGTGCCGTTACGATTTACTGGGAATATTATTTTTAATTTTTTTCTTAACGACAGGCGTCGTATTTTCCCATAATTTCATACCGCTTTTAGCTTCTGTTAAAACCAGATGCAAGTAATACTCCTGTCTTTTTTTGCCGCCGCGGACATACGCCGTACGCTGAGCGATTCTGCAGGAAACGTTAATCTGAGGCAAACCGTTTTTAGCAGAGATGACACGTACTTTCCGACTGGAAGATAAATCGGAACGTAAGTACTTTTTTATATCTTCCATATTAAAGCCTTTTTTAGTCGTATCAGCAATATATGAAACGGAAACGGTATAACGTTCGCCCGCCAGATTATCCAAAGCACCGGATTGGAGCATATTTCTGACTGCTGTTTGAATGGCATGCTTAAAATCCAGATTTACAGTTTCAGACTCTTTTTCCGTCTGAACTCTTTCGGCTGCAACAGCCGTAGAAATCTGCGGAGCTTCTTCCGTTTTAGCGGCACATCCCGCTATCAAACCGGCCAGAAAAAATAAAAAAGTCACGCTACTCTTTTTATTCATCGATTTTCCCTTTTAAATCTTTTGTTTTAACGGCGGCGAATAACAATCGGATTGTTCTTTTTTGTTTCCTTCTGATTTTCATCCGCTTTTTCCTGTTCCGGTTTTAATGTCGCCGATGTACTTTTTTCTTTTACAGAAGAAGATATTGTTTCCGTCCGAATACCGTCTTTACGAATGATTGCCCTTTTCTGTTTCTTTTCTTCAGCTTCCAATCTTGCTTTTTCAGCCATAGCAGCTTCTTCCGCAGCTTTTTTGGCTTTTTCTTTTTCTATTTTCTTTTGCTCTTCCGCTTCCCTTTTAGCATTTTCTTCAGCGGCTATTTTTTTCTTTTCCCGCTCCACTTCAGCCAACGTTTTTTGTCTGAAAGCGTTGATTTTTTCAAATCCCGCCTCGGCTTTCCCAAGAAATTCCATTAAATCGTCATAACTTATCCCCTCCGCTTTTATTTCTTTTTCGATATTCTGAAGCTTTTTCAACTCGGCTTTGATTTGATTTATATTTTCATCGCCGCCCGACAAGCCGGAATATATTGCCCGATCTTTATTTTCAAGACGCAATTTCTCTTCAGCCTGTTTTAAAATATCAAAAATCCTCTCTTTTGTTCCGACGATCAGAATTGTATTGTACGCCTCGTCGATATCTTTTCTCTTATCAAGATAGTTTTCCTTGAGTTTTTGTTCAAGAGCGGCGATATCGGCCTCGGAAACATTCGTTTTCTTTTGGATATTTTTACCGGTTTCCCGTATTTCCTCATTCAATGAAGACAAAGCATCATTCGCTCTAATCAGAATCATCCGATATTTATGAAGCTGATAAATTTTCGAACTGTTCTTTTCAACGTTTTTCCTTTTTTTCACCAGTTCCGTCAAAGCCATTGTCACCTGTTTTTCCAGACCGTTCAGACGTTCCAATTTTTTAAGGCGTTCCTTTTCCTCTTTTTCCTCCTTTTCCCGCTCCAATTGTTTTTGAGCCAAAACGACCTGCTCTTTCCGTTCTTTATCCAACATGACACGTTTTGAAACGACATCGCCGATATTTTGAGCCAAAACGGCAGGTTGTTCGGCCTTTTTGTTTACAGTCAAAGAAACGGCCGGAACGGATTGGATATCGATCGGAAAAGAAACACCTGCAAATAATGTGCGGGTCAAATAATTGTAACTGAAAAACGGCGACGCGTTTTTAGCGCCGTTATAAAGAAAAGAGGCCGGCTTAATATCGAAAACGCCTTCTTTCAAACCGACAGTTCCGGAAAATTTACTTAAGACCGTCCGACCGGTCAAAGCTTCTTTTTGAATGCTTTCTTTCTCCAAAGACTGTTCCGTCGACAACATCTGCGTCAGCTTGGACATATCAATCCCGTCCAGATCCGCTTTTTCAAAACTCAACGTTCCCGTTCCGGTCAAAGACGACACTAAAGCGTCCGCCGATTGCCCGCTTCCGTTGACGTTGAGGTTAACAATCATATTTTCGATACCGCTGAGATTCAACGTACCGGAATCAAATAATCCGGCCGGAATATCAACGTTTGAAAGCCGCACGGCGCCTCGTACCGTCAAAACTCCGGAAACCGGCATTAAATTGATGATTCCGCCCAGATTCGAACCGTTCCATAAAGACCGGCGCAAATCCAAGACGACCTTGTCTTCAAACAATTTGACAATACCGTCAAAATTCGACAGAACAAACGAATTCAAAAACAGGTTTTTAGCTTTTAAAGCGATGGACGCTTCATATTTTCCCAAAAACGAAAAATCAAAGGTCTTCTGGGAAAATGACAATCCGTCGGCAAAACGAGTCAAGACCCCGTCGTTTTCCCAGAAATTTTCGGGGATTTTCTTTTCCGCGTCGACAGAAATCGAATCCGCGAAATTAACCCGAGGCAACATCCCTAACGGAGCCAGATTGCCGCCCGTTATTTCGGCGCTGATAACGGGCTTTTCCCCTTGATACCGCACTTTAACGGATCCGGTCGTTTCATTATCCCCGATCTGGACACGCATATCGGACAATTGGAAAAAATCCTTATTTTTAAGCACCCGTCCTTTAAAATTCAAAGCTCCCGGATTGGCTAAAACGGGGCGATAGGCATCGGAAAACAGCCGAACGAAATTCCTGAAATTTTCATGATAGATATCGAATTCCGCATTCCAATCGAAAAGGTCGTTGCCCGCTTCTTTGAAATCACCCTGTCCGCTAAAACGCGACGAACCGAAATCGACACTCCCGTCGAAACTCATAGCTTGCAATGTTCCGGTCAATCGTGCCGAAAGCTTCATTTTATCCTGCGGAGCAATATTTCGCGGCAGCACGACGCCGACGGACTGAACCAACGTCGACAGTTGCTGCGCGTCAATATTAATCTTAAAATCATTAAATTTGGGTTCCGTTCCGAAACCGTCCGTTTCTCCTTGAATGAAAACGGACGAAGCAAACAACTTATCCGCCGACAACCGATCGATTTTCATTTGACCGCGAACGACCGAGAAATCCGCATTGATATTTTTGGCATTGATATCCGCCCAAGACAGAGAATCCGATTTAATTTTGATATTTAAATCAAAATCATTAAAAAAAGCCAGCTTCCGGAAAAGCGTCTTCACTTTTTCGACGGACGATTGACGGGCGAAGCCTTCTCTTTCCTGAATGAAATTCTTACTGATGACCGGAAAATATTGGGAAAAATCCAGTTCCGAAAAAATCCCCGAAAAGCTGACCGCCTTCCGCTTTCCGTTACGAAAAGCAAAATCTCCCGAAAAGTCGATTTTATCCAAATTCCCTTTCAACTGTTTCAATACAAGACCGCTCTCGGCCAACTTAAATTCGGTTTCCGCTTTAAACGGATGCAGCAAACTTTGAGGAACTTCCTCCGGAACGGGAATCTGCAACCAGCCTAAAAGAGAATTGATATTATCGGTTTCAATATTCATCTTTCCGGTCAGCAACGGTTTTTTAGTCAAATTCAAAGCAGCATTTCCCGAAACATACGCATTGCTGGGCAACGTAGCGGAAATCCCTTCAAAAGCCAGACCGTCCGAAACGGATTTGACATGACCGCCCAACTGATGAATGGCGTCCTTTTTATAATTGACGACATCAAACATCACTTTTAAAGCATATGAATCCTGCGTTTTTACAAAAATCTTCCGTTTTGCCAGAAAATCGACCAATGCCGACATATTGTCAAAGAAAGGATCGGCATCCAACTTGGAAAAAACGAAAGATCCCGTAACGACTTTAGGCAACAGATTCTGCGCCAGCGTCGTCTGGGAAACCGGCGCACCATCCAAACGGATTTCTTCAGACGGATTGGCCGGATCGCGCAGTATTATTTCATCATCATCGGCCAATGCCTCTTTTTGCGCCTGAAGAGAAGAGGCTTCCTGCGGCGACAGAGAACGAATCGACAAATTCCCCGTCGCCGAAGACGTTCCGTATTGAAACAAAATATCCGTCAGATCGGTTGTTCTGGTTTGAGCCGATTTATTGATTTTCATATTGCCGACAACAGGCTGAAAAACTGCCTGAGGTAATTTTTCCTGAGGATAAAGCAATGCGAAAAACCGATCCGGCTTGCGAACGTCGAAAGACATCTGTCCCGTCAAAATTCCCCTGTCCGCTTCGGACAAACCGTATTTTCCCGTCAAAACGAACGACGCTTCGGCAGGCGCGTTGATCAATCGCAGCGAAAAATCGGGCGACTGGCCGTTCAAATATTGCTCGACTTTCAAAGAAAAGTTGAAATTCGACGACGCCGCACCGAAATTACCTTCAAAGAAAAAAGGTCCTTGAATACTGTCGGCGAACAGTTCCGCATTCAACCGGCTCCATTTTTGAACCGGCGCATATTTGTCCGCTTTGATTTCGGCCGAGCCGTCCGACAACATCAAACTGTCAAATCCGATGGTTCCGTTCATTCCGGCTTTATCAAAAAAAGCAATCTGCCAATTCCATTTTCCACTCGCCTCGGTTTCAAAATAAAACTGCGGAGAGTACAATGTAATCTTTTTTATCTTGATTTTTCTGCGAAACAGAGAAGCCGTATCAAACAAAAATTCGGCGCGGGATGCCGTCATCATTTGCGGATACGCTCCGTCTTTGACGTTTCCCAAACGGATCTGCCCCAGCTTTAAAATCGGGGTCGGTTTCATTGAAAAAGAGGGCGTCCCTTGTATCGCCAAAGAAAGCCCCGTTCTGACTTGTACCTGCGCCGATATTTCCTGAACATACTTTTCCCAGTTGATATTGGTCGGCAGCAGAAAATAAATGCCGGCTCCCGCCGCTGCAATCAAAAAGCCGAGAATGACAATAAGTTTTTTCACGAAACAACCCCGTTCCTGCTATCTTGTTTTTGTGCCGAACAATCTGTCCCCCGCATCGCCAAGTCCGGGAAGGATATAACCGTGATCGTTCAATTTTTCATCCAACGACGCGACATAGACCGGCACATCCGGATGCAATCCCGTAAAGACTCGCACACCTTCCGGCGCAGCCACCAAAGCCAAAAAGATTATTTTATTTTCCGGAACGCCGTTTTTCTTCAGCGTATCGACGGCAGCCGCCGCCGAATTTCCCGTTGCCAGCATCGGATCGACCAAAATAAACAACCGGTCGTCCACCGGAGGCAGTTTGACCAAATATTCGACGGGCTTTAACGTTTTCGGATCGCGATACAGCCCGATATGACCGACACGAGCGGAAGGAACCAACTGCAGCAACCCGTCCGCCATGCCGATTCCCGCTCTTAAAATCGGAACAATGGCCAGTTTTTTTCCGGCGATGACAGGGGCCTTCATTTTGCACAGAGGAGTTTCTATTTCTTCAAACGTCAACGGCAAATCCCGCGTGACTTCATACCCCATCAGCAAAGCGATTTCCTTTAAAAGTTCCCGAAACGTCCGAGTCGACGTCGTAACATCCCGCATCAGCGTCAATTTATGCTGAATCAACGGATGATTCAAAACATGCAGGGAAGGAAATCCGGAATTGTTTGTCATGAAAGCCCCCTTTTTTCAGATTTATACTTCATAATGTTATATTGTACGGACGAAAGAAAACCAACCCCTTTTTTATAAATTCAAAAGTTTCCGTACGGTTATCGGAGAACAGGGAAAAATTTTTATGGCTTGACGAAGGTTTAAGCTGTATCTTAGAGTGCATAGAACAGATTATGAAGGGTACGATGAATACACTTGAAGAAATGCTACAAATGGCGCGCGACGCGATGGACAAGGCTTACGCGCCTTATTCCGGATTCTCCGTCGGCGCCGTCATTAAAGCGCAAAGCGGCAAACTGTATGCCGGTTGCAACGTGGAAAACGCCTCCTATCCCGCAGGTTCTTGCGCGGAACAAGGGGCTATTTCCGCGATGGTTTTGGGCGGAGATACAAAAATTCAGGAAATAGTTGTCATGGGAAACGGCGAACAGTTGGTTTCTCCATGCGGCTCCTGCCGTCAGCGCATTCGGGAATTTTCGATTCCCGGCACTGTTGTTCACATCTGTGACAGAAACGGCGTGCGCAAATCAATGACTCTGGACGAACTTTTGCCGGTTTCGTTCGGTCCGGAAAATTTAAAAGGTTAAACCGGCTGTAAAAAATAGAGGATGGTTATGAAAGAAAATATCGATCAGGTCGCCCGTCAGATCAAAGCGAAAATCGGCGGCTACAATCCGAAAATCGGAATTATTTTGGGCAGCGGACTGGGCGGTGTCGCCGAAGCCATCGAAAATCCCGTCATAATTCCTTATGAAGAAATCGAAGGCTTTCCCCGTTCCACCGTATCCGGCCATGCCGGACAGCTGGTTATCGGAAAGCTGAACGGCGTTGACGTTCTTTGCATGCAGGGACGGGTTCATTTTTACGAAGGACATTCTCCCGCCGCTCTGGCTTTGGTCATTCGCTCTTACCGGGCTCTCGGTATCGAAACATTGATTCTGACAAATGCGTCCGGTTCTTTGAATATCGACATGGGGCCGGGCAGCCTGATGATCATTTCCGATCATATCAATCTGTCGGGCTGCAACCCGCTGGTCGGCCCGAACGACGACAAAGTCGGCCCGCGTTTTCCGGACATGACTTACGCGTACGATCAGGAACTGCGCAAAAAACTGGTAAAGACGGCGGAAAGCGAAGGCATCAATCTGCGTTCCGGTGTTTATCTGATGACGTCCGGTCCGAACTTTGAAACGCCGGCGGAAATCAGAATGTTCCGTATTTTGGGTGCGGATGCCGTCGGAATGTCGACCGTTTCCGAAACATTGTGCGCCGTTCACTGCGGCATGAAAGTTGTCGGCGTTTCCGTCATTACAAACTATGGCGCGGGAATGGTTTCCGAAAAACAGACTCATGAAGAAACGATTGCTCAGGCCAACGAAGCCGGCAAAAAACTGCAGCGTATCTTAACACGCTTTGTAAAGGAGATTTGATAATGAAAGAAATCGCTCAAAAAGCATTGTCCCTGTTGGATCTGACCAGCTTGAACGACGACGACACGGAAGAAAAAGTCATTGCGTTGTGCGCTAAAGCACACGGCGAATTCGGCAAAACGGCCGCCGTCTGCATTTGGCCCCGCTTTGTCAAAACAGCTAAAAAAGCGTTGGAGGGGACGGGTATTCGCGTTGCGACGGTTGTCAACTTCCCTCATGGCGGAACGGATATTGACGCGACGGTAGCCGAAACGAAACAGGCGATTGCCGACGGCGCCGACGAAATCGATGTCGTCCTGCCCTACAAAGCTTTCATGAACGGCGACAAAGAAACGGCGAAGGCCTTATTGGTCGCCACGCGTCAGGCGTGCAAAGGTCATGTCCTGAAAGTCATTATTGAAAGCGGCGTTTTGGCACATGCCTCCCTGATTGCCGATGCGACCAGACTGTCCATTGAAATCGGCGCGGACTTTGTTAAAACATCAACGGGAAAGACCCCCGTTTCCGCAACTTTGGAAGCGGCCAACGCCATGTTGGAAGTCATTCGTGAATCCGGAAAACCGGTCGGTTTCAAGGCTTCCGGCGGCGTCCGTACAACGGAACAGGCGGCCGATTATTTGACCTTGGCCGACAAGATCATGGGGCCGAAGTGGGCTACGCCGAAAACTTTCCGTTTCGGTGCCAGCGGTTTGCGCGACAGTCTGTTGGCTTCAATGGGCTTCGGAAAAGCGCCTGTCGAAAACAAAGGATACTGAGATATGCTGCCGCAGGAAGTCATTCGCCACAAGCGTGACGGCAAAAAACTGACAAAAGGGGAAATAGATTTTTTTATTAAAGGCGTTGCCGATTGGTCTGTTTCCGAATGTCAGATTGCCGCTTTTGCCATGGCGATTTACCTCCGCGGCATGGATATTGAGGAAACGACAAATTTAACGCAAGCCATGACTTATTCCGGCGCCGTGATGAACTGGGCGGACAAGGGGTTGGACGGGCCCGTTTTGGATAAACATTCGACCGGCGGCGTCGGGGACAGCGTCAGTTTGATTCTGGCTCCGTTACTGGCGGCTTGCGGCGGCTTCGTCCCGATGATTTCGGGACGCAGTCTGGGACATACGGGCGGAACGCTGGATAAATTGAATTCCATTCCGGGATATACCCTCGTTCCGTCCTTGGACCGGTTTTATCAGGTGACCAAAGAAGTCGGCTGCGCCATCATCGGACAAACCAGCGATTTGGCTTTGGCGGACAAACGCTTTTACAGTGTACGCGACGTTACGGCGACGATAGAATCCGTCCCGTTGATTGCCGCGTCGATTCTTTCAAAAAAAATGTCGGCCGGCATTGAAGGATTGATTATGGATCTGAAATGCGGGAACGGAGCGTTTATGAACAATATTGAAGACGCTCGCGTCTTGGCTGAAACCATGGTCGCCGCCGCGACAGCCGCCGGAATGCCGACACGCGCGGTTATCACAAACATGAACGAAGTTTTGGGCGAAAACGTCGGAAACGCTCTTGAAATTCGGGAAGTCATCGCCTATCTGAAAGGTGAGCATCGCAATCCGCGTTTAAATGAAATAATCATGACTTTATGCTCGGAAGCGTTGCTGCTTAAGGGATTGGCTGAAACACGCGAGGATGCCATGGCAAGATTACGGCAGGCTTTGGATAGCGGAAAGGCGGCGGAAAAGTTTGCAAAAATGGTTGCCGCTCTGGGCGGCCCCGCCGATTTGCTTGAAAATCCGGAGAAACACCTGCCGAAAGCGTCCGTCATCCGTCCGGTTTACGCCGACAGGGACGGTTATGTTTCGGCGATGGACACTCGTCGCATCGGAGAAACAGTCATTGTTTTGGGCGGACAGCGCAAAATACCGGATCAGCAGATCGATTTTTCCGTCGGTTTCACCGATTTCGTTCAAGTCGGCGATATTGTCAATACTGATAAACCGATTGCAATCATTCATGCGCATAGCGAAGAAACATTCGCCGAAGCGGAAAAAATGCTTCGGTCAACCATTCAGGTCGACGATTCGGCGCCGGTCAAACAGCCGGTCGTTTATGAAACCGTTGCCGCCTGATTTTTATTAGCGAGGTGAAAAACAATGAAACGGGCTATTATTTTGATGATGGACTCTTTTGGCTGCGGAGAAGCTCCCGATGCGGAAGCTTTCGGTGATACCGGAGCCGATACGTTGGGGCATATTGCCAAAGCCTGCGCCGAAGGCAAAGCCGAAAACGGCAGAACGGGAGCTTTGAAAATTCCAAATCTGTGCAAATTGGGGTTGGGCGAAGCCTATAAACAGTGCAACGGCGAATATGCGCCGAATCTGGAAATTCCCGTTTCCGAAATCAAAGGTGTTTACGGCTTTTCGAAAGAAGTCAGCAAAGGCAAAGACACGACTTCCGGTCACTGGGAAATGGCCGGTGCGCCCGTCATGTTCAAATGGGGATATTTCCCTGCCGAATACCCGAGTTTTCCGCAGGATCTGATTGACGAATTCGTCAAAGAAGCCAAACTCCCCGGCGTTTTGGGAAACAAAGCGGCTTCCGGAACGGTCATTCTGGACGAACTGGGCGCCGAAAGCGTTAAAACGGGAAAGCCCATTGTTTACACATCCGCCGACAGCGTGTTCCAGATCTGCGCTCATGAACGTTACTTCGGTTTGGAACGTTTATACGAAATCTGTCACATTGCCCGCGATTTATTGAACAAACGCACGGAAAACGGATTGATCGCCCGCGTCATCGCCCGTCCGTTTGAAGGCGAGATTGAAACGGGCTTCAAGCGCACGGGCGGTCGTCACGACTATTCCGTCCTGCCGCCTGCGAAAACCGTTTTAGACAAGATGAAAGAAGCCGGCGGAAACGTCATTTCCATCGGAAAAATCAGCGACATTTTCGCGGCCCAGGGCATTACGCAGGCTCTGCCCGCCGTCGGTTTGGAACAACTGTTCGACCGTACGCTGGAACAAATCAAAACAGCGCCGGACAATTCCATCATTTTCCCGAACTTTGTGAACTTCGATATGGATTGGGGACATCGCCGCGACGTTTCCGGCTATGCCGCGGGATTGGAATATTTTGACAGCCGTCTGCCCGAATTGTTTGATTTAATGCAGGAAGGCGATATCTACTTCATCACGGCCGACCACGGCTGCGATCCGACGTTCAAAGGAACCGACCATACCCGCGAACACGTTCCCGTCCTCATGTTCGGCAAAGGCATTGCGCCGCGTTATATCGGTCGTCGGGAAACCTATTCCGACATCGGTCAGACAATCGCCGAATACTTCGGATTGGAACCGTTTGAAAATGGAAAATCCTTTTTGAAATAACCCCTTGAAAAAGGGCATTCGGCAGAATGCCCTTTTTCTTTCTTCCAAGGAACAAATCATGCTGCCGCAGGAAACCATCCGCAAAAAACGTGACAAACAAGTTTTAACCGAAAAAGACATTGAAGACTTCGTCCAAGGAATTGACGATTGGTCAATTACCGACGGACAAATCGCGGCATTGTTGATGGCCGCTCTGGTCAACGGCCTGAATCGCGACGAACTGATCGCCTTTGTCAACGCAATTGTGGATACGGGAATTATTCTGGACTGGGACAGCGTTGATTTGAACGGCCCCGTGGCATCGGTTTATGCAATGGCGGGAGTCGGTGATAAAACGGAAATCATTGCCGCGCCGTTATTGGCGGCCTGCGGCGTCTACGTTCCGATGATTTGCGAACGCATGCAATATCATGCGGGCGGTACATTGGATAAACTGGACAGCATCAACGGCTTTGTTTCCCGTCCGTCTTTAGCGCGCTTCAGAAAAACTTTAAGGGAAAGCGGCTGCGCATTCATGACGCCGACGGAACAAATCGCTCCGGCGGATTTGCGCATTCAATCCATTCGCGACGTAACGGCGACTGTAACCAGCATTCCTTTGATGCTGATGTCCCTGTTCGTGAAAAAAGTCGCCAGCGGCATTAAAAATTTGACAGTGGACATGAAAGTCGGCAACGGTTCTTTCACCCCGTCGAAAAAAGAAGCCGAAAGCTGTGCCGAAGAAATAAAGCAATGCGCCCCGGCTTTCGGCATCACGACGGATATCACTTTTTCCCAGATGGATCATCCGGTCGGCAAGAATATCGGCAATGCGCTGGAGATTTTTGAAGCTTGGGATTATTTAACGGGATACAGTCCGCGGGATCCGGAACTGCACGCTTTAATTCAGAACGTTTGCGCCTCGGTCTTGATTCAAAATAAAATTGCGGCGACTCGGGATGAAGCTTTTTCCAAAATAGAACAGGCTTTAAATTCGGGGCAAGCGGCGGAATGTTTCGGTCATATGCTCTACGAGCAGGGGGTTTTGCCGAACTTTATTTCCAGTCCGGCGGCTTTTCTGCCGACAGCGCAAGTCATCAAGCCCGTTTATCCGGATAAGGACGGTTATGTTTCGGAAATGAACATGCGTTGGATAGGCTTGACTGTTTTGCAAATGGGAGCCGGCCGCTTTTATCAGGAGCAAAGAATCGATTATTCTGCCGGATTAAGCAATATCTGCCATCCGGGAATGTATGTTTCCTCTCAAGTTCCATTGGCTTTTGTTCACGCCGAAGACGAACAGACGGCGAATTTGGCGATAACCCATTTAAAGGGAGCCGTCAAAATTTCAGAACAGCCGGTATAGAGCCGCTTGTTGCGCCGTTTGTTGTATTTTTTCCTTTAAAGCGGTCGCGTCTTTGACCGAGCAAAAATCGCACAGCAGTTTGACCGTCGCGGGATAAAGTTCTTCCAGACCGGCTTTCGGATCTTCCCGACAAAGGGAGAGCGTCCCCGAAATCAAAGCCCACAACCGGTACGCTTGAGCCAAACCTTTTTTTTCTTCGGATGAAATCAAACCGTATACAGCCGCTTTATCCAAAACGGGCAGAACGGCTCTTTGCAGCAAATCGGGATGATTTCCGGCATAAAGCAGCTGTAAATATTGTACGGAAAACTCAATATCTATCATCCCTCCGGCGCCGTATTTAATCAACTCCGTCAATGATTGCCCGCGAAACTGTGACGCTATTTTTTCCCGCATTTCCGAAACGTCTTTTTTCAGCTGTTTTTCATCCCTTGGCGTGCCTAAAAAAGAATGAATTTTTTGTTCAAGAGGCGCTTTATTTCCCCAAACGATACGGGCTTTGGTCATAGCCATGAACTCCCACGTCCAAGCCGATTGTTCATAATAACGGGAAAAAGCTTCCAATGAAGTGGCGGCAGGGCCGGCATTGCCCGAAGGACGCAGCCGCATATCCACCGGCCATAAAACGCCTTCCTGCGTATTGACCGTCAATGCATTGACAATCCTTTGAGCCAGACGTGCGAAATAAACACCGGCAGACAGTGATGATACGCCGCCGACGGAACCGTTTTCCCCGTCAGGAACGCCGTAAACGAACAACAGATCCAAATCGGAAGAAAAGCTCATTTCCCGACTGCCCGCTTTTCCTAACAAAACCACACTGAACGATGAATTTTCAAAACGGCCGTATTTTTTTTCAAACGTCCGGATAACAACGGGACACAAAACATTCAGCGCCGCCGTAACGATCGAGGACAGGTTTTGTCCCAATTCGTCCCTATCAATCAGACCGCGCAAAAACAAAACGGCGCATCTGAATTTCTTTTCGCGAACAAACCGGCGCAAAGCATCCAACGCCTGTTCTTCATCTTCCGCAAATTCCAATAAAGAGGCCGCCTCCCGACACAAACATTCCTCATCGGGAAAAGCGGAAAAGAAATCCGGCGACAGAACGGCGTCAAACAAAGAACTGTGATGCGTCAGCTCGCGCGCCAACGCCGGAACCGCCCCGATCAGTTCCGCCAATAAATCCAACAACGCCGGACGGGATTGAAACAGGGAAAACAGCTGTACTCCGGCAGGGAGTCCCCTCAAAAATTCGTCAAAAGACAAAAAAGCCAAATCGGGATTTTCGTTTTTACCCAGCGCCTTAAAAATCAACGTCAACAATTCCGACATCAATTCTCTGGCACTGTCACTGCGCAAAGCCCGATAACGGCCGGACAACCAGCCGCGCACCGTTTCCGCGATAACAGACAAATCTTTAAAACCGAGCTGCTTCAGATAGGCTGCCGTTTCTTCGGGCAATTCCGTTCCGCTGAAAGACAAAAGCTCTGTCTTTTCGCGATCATCTTCGGCAAACAGAGAACCGTAAATTCGACGGACATTGGCACAGTATTCTTTCAAAACAGCCAAAAAAGCGTCGTATGAATTAAAATCCATCAGCCGGCTTAAAGCATCCAAATCCGGCTGATTCGTCGGTAACGTTTGCGTCTGCTGATCCGCGACCATTTGCAGCCGGTGTTCCAAAGTGCGCAGAAAAATATAAGCGTCCCTTAATTGTCGGCAATCTTCCGGCTTGACCCATCCGGCTTTGGTCAGAGCCTTTAAAGCCGTCAGCGTGCTTCGGGAACGCAAATGCGGATCCCGCCCGCCCCATAACAACTGCTGCAGTTGCGTATAAAATTCGATTTCCCGAATGCCGCCCTGTCCCAATTTGACATTAAAGCCCGCTTTATCCGGTGAATCCGCGCTTCTGGCACCTAAAGACCTTTTAATCGAGCTGATTTGCTGCAGCGCGTAAAAATCCGTTGTCCGCCGCCAGACAAACGGTTTGATTTCTTTTAAAAATTCCGTTCCGGACTGTCTGTCGCCGGCTACGATTCTGGCTTTGATAAAGGCGGCGCGCTCCCAATTCTGAGCGAAACTTTCATAATAAACGGTTGCAGCCGCCGTGCTTAAAGCAACCGGCGTCGAACCGGGATCGGGACGCAGTCTTAAATCCGTTCTGAACACATAGCCGTATTCCGTCTTATCATCCATCAAAGCGATGATATCCCGCATCATTTTAACCATAAATGCGCCGGTTTCCCTTTTTCCCGTATATGGCACTTTTTCTTCGTCATACAAAGCGATCAAATCAATGTCCGAAGAATAATTCAACTCCCTTGCGCCCAGCTTTCCCATAGCGATCAAAAAGAAACCGCTTTTTTTTTCAGGATCATCCGGATCGGATAAAGTCCAATCCCCCCGTGCGGCGTAATGCTTCAGCACACAACAAACCGCAATACGCAAAGCGGCTTGAGCCAAAACGGACAAAGCGTGCGTCACCGTTTCCAAAGTCCATTCGCCGCCGATATCCGCCAATGCAATTATCAACGCCGCCCGTCGCTTCAATAAACGCAGTTCCCGTCCTGCCGTTTCGATATCGGTTTGATTATACAAACGAGAAAAAGCCTCTTTCATCAAATCGGCAAAGGCTTTTTTACAGCCTTTTTGAATCACGGCGGACAAGCACTCCTTTTCCGCAAACATCAAACGAATCAGATATGGCGCGGCACCGTCCAGCCGTCCCAGCCACTTTCTGACGAACAGATCCGCTTCACCGTCCGCAGCAAAAAAAGTCTGTAAATCATCGGACAATTCCCCCGTTTCTTCCCGCCATTGGATATAAAGGGGAGCATCCTTTGGTAATAAAAATTCATTTTTTTGTTCTAAAGTCATTTTCTTTGTAGAAAGAAAGCCGTCTTGCTTCTATAGTGGTTCTGTTTGTTCAATTTAAGAGGTTTGGCCGTGCTGCGCAAGCTTTTCAGATTTTTTTTAATTTCTTTGCAGACGGTCGTATTTTGTCTGCTGGTCGGATCGGGTGTTTTTTTATGGCGATTGCACAGCGCCCCGCTGAATATTGACCGGTATATTCCGTATATAACCAAAATGGCGGCGCCGGTCGACGCAAATATGAAAATAACGATAGAAACCGCGGAAATGCAATGGGGAGGCATACGTCATCCGATCGATTTCAACATTAAAAACCTCAAAATCTTTGATGCTGAAGAAAAATTGGTTGTTTCCATTCCGCAGCTTTCATTTTCATTCAGCCTGTCCGCATTGCTGCGCGGTACGATATCCCCCAGAACGCTGGCCATCTATCGTCCTTATCTGAATTTGGCCTTGAATAAAACCGGCGAACTGCAACAAAATCCCGAAGACGGGGAAGCCGTTACGGAATTGGCTTTTCTGATTGACATACTGAAACACGAAAAACATTTGATTGAAGTTTCTTTAATCAAAGCCAAAGTTAAAATCAC
The DNA here is from genome assembly GCA_017539865.1 of Alphaproteobacteria bacterium. Taxonomy (GTDB): domain Bacteria; phylum Pseudomonadota; class Alphaproteobacteria; order CAAGCB01; family CAG-977; genus UBA11549. Next base: position 2,754 of record JAFYCE010000096.1, on the reverse strand, counting down.
CGATGCCATGCATAATACCGTCTGGAACATACCGGAGGCCGATTTGAGCTATTCCAGACGCTCTAAAACAAACAAGCTGGATGCTTTCGTTAAAATAGCGTTGGATGATATGCACTTTCAATCCGTAACCCTGAAAGGCCGTTGGAAAAAGAAAAGCAAAAAAATCCCCTTGACGTTCAAAGCGGAAAATCTGGATTTGACACGTTTATTTCCGGCAGAAAGATCCTTTTTTAAAAACATCACAACTCCTATTGATTTGAGGCTTGAAATACGTCTGGATTCCCTGCCTTTAAAAGACACGACCCTGTCCTATTGGCGCAAAGCATTAGACCGGATAGATTTTACCATCGCCGGCGGCAAAGGAATTATCGATCTGCCCGAACCGGTTATTGCGCGTTACGATTTGGAACGTTTCACTATTACGGGCGCTTTGCACGCTTCGGCCGATAATATTGACATTTCGGATTTCAATGTAACCCTGCAAAACGGGGGAACCGCCCAAGGGAATCTCAGCGTTTCTGGCGTCGGCGGCGCAATCGATACCGGAAATTGGGAAAACATCCAAGCATCCCTGAATGCAAAAACAAAAAATGTTCCGATGGAAAAGCTGGCTTCTTATTGGCCGGCGTCTTTGGGACCGGACGTCCATGACTGGGTAAAAAGAAACCTGCGCGGCGGTATGATAGACGACACAACCTTTGCTTTGCATTTCAAAGGATTGTCCGGAGAAGCCGGTATTGAACCCGACATGGTAGACGGTTGGATTGACGTTACGGACACGCAGATTGTCTATCTGGATGACATGCCCCCGATAAATGAAGCGTCCGGCAGGGCTCATTTGACGCTGAACGATCTGCTCATCACGATAAAGCACGGCGTATCCAATGGTGTTTCGGCCGAAAACGGCGGAACATTTTCAATTCTGGGAATGACGGATCCTGTCACTACGGCCGTTCTGAATACGGATATTTCGGGTAATGTTTCGGATATCTTGGAAATTCTGGACAGTCCGGCATTGAATTTTATGAAAGCGATCGGCATCGATCCTAAAAAAACGACGGGAACGGCGCAAGGGAATTTAAAATTAAAGTTTCCGCTGGGCGATGCGTTAAAAAGCGCCGATCAAATCGATGTTAAAGTTGATGCAACCGTCCGCAATGCCGATGTCGAAAACATCATTCTCGGATTAGGCATCCAAGATGCCATTCTGGCCGTCAAAATGGACGGACGGGATTTGTTTTTAAACGGAACCGCTTTATTTTACGGAGCGACGGCGAAATACAAACTGCACCAATCGTTTGATCCGGCAGCGAAAAGAATGACCGACATCAATCTGCACGTTGATTTAAACGATCGGGCGAGAAAACATCTGAATTACGCGTTTTTCACGGATCCCGCCGTTTCCGGAGTTATGCCGACGGATTTAAGTCTGGTTTTAAAACCGGATAACACGGGCGTTCTTGATATATCCGCCGATATAACAAATCTTGCCATTGATTTACGGGAAATCGGTTGGAACAAACCTGAAAAAATTCCGGGAAACGTTTTATTCAAACTTAATCTGGCCGATGGAAAACCGACGGCAGCGCCCTTGATTTCCATGACAGACCAAAACGGAAGCAAAATTAAAGGCAGCTTAAAATTCAGAAAAAACGGAAAGCTGAAAAACGCGACCTTTTCTCAGATAAAAACGGATCGGACAAATGCTAAAATCACAGTCGACTTTTCCTCGAAAAACGCCGTGTCCGTCAAATTGAGCGGAACATCCTTGGATATATCCGGATTACTGAAAAAGGGAACGTCTTTGAACATACGCGAAAGCGAAAGTATTGATGATTCAAACGATCCGGTTCATTTATACATGGACGCGTCCATCAAAAAACTGTGGTTGAGCGAAAACGGATTTTCGGAACAAAACACCATTTCCACCCGTTACCATGACGGGTGGAAAAAAATGCGCTTCAACGGATTAATCGGAGAACAGAAAGTTCCGTTGAAATTGTTGATGGAACCGACAAAAGAAAGCGGGATTTACACTCTGACGCTGACTTCCGAAGACGCGGGATACACGCTCAAAGCCTTTGATTACATTTCCACCGTCAAAGGCGGACGGTTGAATTTAAACGGCGTATACACGGTCGGCTCCGGCTCAAAAGGCACCGTATCCATATCCGATTTCTATCTGGAAGACGATAAAATTCTGATTCAGATATTACAGCTGACCTCTTTTACGGGCATTCTGGACACTTTGCGCGGAGAAGGCTTGTTCTTCAATCAAGCTGAAATTCCGTTCACAACAGACAACGAAAGCCTGATAATAGATTCCGCTCTGGCCTCAGGTTCTTCTCTGGGCATTACGTTAAACGGAAAGTATTATCATCAAAGCGGCTATATGAATTTGTACGGTTCTATCATTCCCTTTTATTCGATCAACAGCTTTTTAGGAAAAATCCCCTTAATCGGCGGACTGTTTTCCGGCGAAAAGGGCGGCGGATTGATTGCGCCGACCTATACCGTCATGGGCAAACTGCCCTCTCCGGACGTTTCAGTCAATGCTTTTTCCGCTCTTGCTCCCGGAGCCTTTCGCTCCATTGTCGGGAAAATCATTCGTGAAGAAGGGGATTTAAGCCAAAAAGAAACAGTGTCTTCCCCCGAAAAGAAAGAAAATTTCAAACCGATCAATCCGACGGTTCAAACGGAAATCATTGACGAAGAACTGTTGCATGAATGAACTTTACCGTTCCTTATGAGACC
>JAFYCE010000095.1 GCA_017539865.1 Alphaproteobacteria bacterium | reverse complement strand
ATTTCTTCTCCGCGCGGGTCCATGACCAACAATTTATTGGGGCGCAGTTCGCCGCGACCGGCTTCCGTTTCCTTGATGTAAATAACATAGGTGTTCGGCGGCAATCGCATGTTGTCCTGAATACGCACGGACGGCATGACAAATCCCATTTCCAATGCCAAAGCGCGCCTGAGCGCTTTGATTTGGTCTGTCAGACGGCGGTTGGACGTGTCGTTAATCAAGGAAAGCAAGCTATATCCCAGCTCCAAACGGACCAAATCCATTTTAAGAACGCTGGAAATCGGCTCTTCCACAATCGGCGGGGGCGTTTCGGGCGGTTGTTCCTGCAACAGCCGTTCTTCTTCTTCTTTGGCTTTCCGTTGTTGCCGGATCAGAAAATAAGCCGTCGTGCCGGTGACAACGCTTAAAAACATGAAGGGCGCGGCGGGCGTGCCGGGCAGGGTCGCCAGCATGAAGGCCAGAAAAGACGTCATACCCAACGCTTTCGGATAATGCGACAGCTGGCCGAACAGTACTTTTTCCGTGCCACCCGAAATACCGGCTTTGGACACCATGATACCGGCCGCAACGGAAATGATCAGCGCGGGAATCTGGGAAACCAGACCGTCGCCGACCGTCAAGCGCATATACGTGTTGGCCGCTTTCATAAACGGCATGTTTTGCTGCAAAATGCCGATCAAAATACCGGCGATAATGTTGATTGCCGTAATCACCAAACCGGCGATCGCGTCTCCGCGCACGAATTTCGAAGCGCCGTCCATAGCTCCGTAAAAGCTGGATTCCTGAGAAAGTTCGTCACGGCGTCTGCGGGCTTCCGGTTCGTCAATCAAACCCGAGGACAGATCCGCGTCGATCGCCATCTGCTTGCCGGGCATCGCGTCCAAAGCGAAACGGGCGGCGACTTCGGCGATACGGCCGGAACCTTTGGTGATGACCATGAAGTTCACCAACACCAGAATGGCAAACACGATGACGCCGATGATGAAGTTGCCGCTCATGATGAAACCGCCGAAAGCGGCAATGACGTGACCGGCGGCTTCGGGGCCGCGGTATCCGTTTGAAAGAATCAAGCGGGTGGAAGACAGGTTCAATGCCAGTCTGAACAATGTCGTAATCAGCAAAACCAACGGAAACGATGTGAACTGAATCGGCTTTTCAATGAAAATGGAGGTCATTAAAACCAATACCGAAAACGTCAGAGATAAAGCCAGCGCCACATCCAGCAGCCATGACGCCAAAGGCAAAATCAAAATGACCAGCATCAAAACGATGCCCAAAGCCAAAGCGATGTCCGACCGTTTTCCTATGGAAAAAAGACCTTGTTTTATATCGGATGGCGTCGGGATGGAGCCTGCTTTGACGGGTTCGTTTGCCATTTAGTTCCTTATCCGAAATCGTTCGGAGCGGCCGGAACTTCCGTTCCTTCTTCCATATACTGTTTCAGCTTGTTGCGCAAAGTCCTGATTGATATGCCCAGAATGTTCGCCGCATGCGTCCGGTTGCCCAAAGTGTGCTTCAGCGTACTGATAATCAAATCTTTTTCAACGTCGGCGACAGTGCGGCCGACCATGCTTTCCGAAGAAACCGTTTCTTCCGCTTCATGCGGCTGTTCCATCGTTCCGGTCAACATGATGGCTTCCGGTTCGATTTCTTTTCCGGTTGACAACAACACAGCGCGGTGAATGGTGTTTTCCAGTTCGCGCACATTGCCTTGCCAGCCGTAGGCCAACAGCATATCGGCGGCTTTTTGGGACAGCGGCTTGACAGGAATATCGTTCATCTCGGAGTATTTCTTGATGAAATATTCGGTTAACGGCAGAATATCTTCTTTTCTCTGACGTAGAGAGGGGATGGCTATATTAACAACGTTCAATCGAAAATAGAGGTCTTCGCGGAACGTTTTGTTTAAGACTTCCTGCTGCATGTTGCGGTTCGAAGTTGCCAGAATGCGCACATCGACATTGATCGGTTTTTTACCGCCGATGCGGTCGATTTGACGTTCTTGCAGGACGCGCAATAATTTGGCTTGCAGGCGGATGTCCATTTCACTGATTTCATCTAATAAAAGCGTGCCGCCGTCGGCTTCTTCGAATTTGCCGATACGACGGGCGACGGCACCGGTAAAGGCGCCTTTTTCATAGCCGAACAGTTCCGATTCCAACAAATTTTCAGGAATGGCGGCGCAGTTGACCGCGACAAACGGGGCGGAAGAACGCTTGGAGTTTGCATGAATGTATTTGGCTATGACTTCCTTACCCGTTCCGGATTCGCCGGTGATCAGAACGCTGGCCGTTGACGGGGCGATTTGTTTTGCAAGCTGCAACACCTTTTCCATTGCGGCGTCTTTATAAATGACGGGAGTTGCCTGCATTGAAAAGGCTGAAAGGACGGCGCCGATCATTTCCGCATCCGGCGGTAAGGGAATGTATTCTTTTGCGCCGGCTTTAATGGCTTTGACCGCTGTACGCGCATCGGCCGCTACGCCGCAGGCGACAACGGGAACACTGATTCGTTCGGCATCCAAGCGTTCGACCAGAGAATAAATGTCCAATTTGACGTCTGCCATAATCAAGTCGGCACTTTGTCCGCCGCGCAGCAATTCCAAAGCCTGATCGACGGATTCGGCCAAAGCGACGGCTCCGCCCTTTTTAATGGCGATCTGACTGGCGGCTCCGATTTGTCCGTCCATAGCTCCGATTAACAACAGACGCATTTTTTGTTCCTAAACTTTCAAAAAAGACTAATTTCTTTCCGCTTTGATGATTTCCGTCATGGTAATCCCCAGCCGGTCTTCGACAACAACGACTTCGCCGCGGGCAACCAAACGGTTATTGACGTAAATGTCAATGGCTTCCCCGATTTTGCGGTCAAGTTCCACAACCGCCCCCCGTCCGAGTTTTAACAGTTGGTGAACTTGCATGCTGGATTTTCCCAAAACGGCGGAAACCTGAACGGGAACATCGTAAACGGCTTCCAGTTCCGCGGAAGATTTAGGCTTTTCCGGCGGTTCTTCGGCGAAACGGCTCGGGGGTGTCAAATCGGCATGTTTAGAGGGGGTGTCTTCGCCCAGTTCATTCAGATCCAATCCTTCTTCATTTAATCCGTTTGTTTCTTCAGCCATTGTGTTCTTCTCCAGTATGCTCTGCGGACGGTGTATCCGTTTTTGCGGCGTGTGTATATAACTTTATCAGTTCTTCGGTGTGATTTAAAACATCTTGTACATTTTTTTCCAATCCGCCGTTTTTCCATTCGACGCGGCAATCGCCGACAGCCAGCGCATCGTCGCGAATCACGGCGATTTTTCCGCCGTAAGCTTCTTTTTTGACAAGATCGGTCAAAACGGGTTTGATTTGATCCGCTAAAAACGGATTCAGTCGCAAGGATATTTTAGGCTCGTCTTTTAAAAAATGCAGGTTTTTTTCCAATAAATCGCGAATTTCCAAAATGGCGTTCGTTTCGCATAGGGCGGGCAGGGCTTTTTTGCAAACGGCCATGGCAAAATCAAGGGCGGTGTCAATAGACGTTTGCGCGTTTTTTTCCAAACCGGCGAAAATGTTTTTTAAAGATGAATCAATGGAAGACAAGATATCCGCATTTTGTTTTTCAAGGGACACCATCGCTTCCTGCCAAGCGGCTTCGCGCCCTTCCTCCAATCCGAGCTGCCGGCCTTCTTCGCGGGCCTTTTCTTCGGCGGCGTTCAGTTGATCCGATGAAAAAACGGGAACGGAAGAGACCGGTATGGATATTTGTTCTTTCCGCGGAATATCCGGTTCCGGCTCAGTCTCGTGTTTTAAAGTGGTTTCCTGTTCAGCGGTTTCAGTTTCTGAAGGCGGCGGTTCTTTATCATCATCCGCGGAAGCGGGGACGTTTTCGACGGCCGGTTCGACACTGTCATTGTTTTTTTCCTCTTCTTCTTTTCCGGCGGAGGACATTTTTTCGTTTAAAGTGTCCAGTAATTGGGAAATGGAAGGAATGCCGTCAACCGATTTCGACGATAGGTTCTCTTCTGCCGGAGAGAAAAATTCCTCTTCGTCAAACCGTCTGTCGAACATGAATTTGTATTCCTTCACCATAGCCTTTCACCGCCGTAAAGATTAATAAACCAGTTCGTCCTGAGAGCCGCCTTCGGAAATCGTGATTTCGCCGTTGTTCGCCAAATCTTTCGCCGTTTGGACGATTGCCGCCTGAGCGTCGTCCACATCGCGCAGACGGACGGGGCCCAAAGCCTCCATGTCTTCTTTCATCATCTTGCCGGCGCGTTCGGACATGTTCTTGAAGAACAGATCCTTGATCACATCGGAAGCTCCCTTCAAGGCGATACTGAGCTTTTCCTTGTCCACATTGCGCAGCAAAACCTGAATGCCCTGAGCATCCAAACGCGTCAAATCCTCAAATGTGAACATCAAAGACTTGATGCGTTCTGCGGATTCGCGGTTGCGTTCCTCCAAAGCGGCCATGAACCGTCCTTCGGCGTTGCGATCCATGTTGTTGAACATTTCGGCAATCAATTCGTGCGAATCCTGACGCGTCGTTTTGGTCAGGTTGTTCATGAATTCCGTGCGCAGTGTTTGTTCCAAGCCGTCCAGAATATCTTTCTGAATGGCCTCCATCCGCAGCAGGCGCATAATGACGTCCATCGCGAACGTTTCCGGCAGCAGCGTCAAAACGCGTGCGGAATGATCCGGTTTGATTTTTGACAGAATGACTGCAACCGTTTGCGGATATTCGTTTTTTAAGTAGTTGGCCAGAACCTGTTCATTGATATTGCCCAGTTTGTCCCACATCGTACGTCCGGCGGGACCGCGGATTTCCTCCATAATGGTGTCGACGCGGTCTTTCGGCAATGTTTTCAGCAATAACCGTTCGGTGTTGTCGAAGTTTCCGATCATTGCGCCGGGGTTGGAAATGGTGCTGGCAAATTCCAAAAACAGCTTTTCAACGACGGATGACGGGATGGATCCCAATCCCGTCATGACAACGGACAATTCCCGAATTTCTTCGTCTTCCAGCAAGGAAAGCAATTTTGAAACATATTCTTCCGGTAAGGACATCATCAGGACGGCCGCTTTTTGCGGGCCGGTCAGGTTATAATAATTTTCAACCGATTTAGCCATGAAAGGTGTCCTTTATTCAGAATATAACCAGTTCCGGATGATGCTGACGGCTTCTTCCGGATGTTGTTCGATGATTTCGCCGATTTTTTTGACGCTTGACGCTTTGACGCGTCCTTCGACTTTGGCGATATCGATCAATTCCTCCAACTGTTCGGATTCCGTTAAAGCGTTTCCGGAAGCGGGTCCGGCTATTTGCTGCATATTTTCGCTTTGTGCCATCAGCAACCTCTCTTCTTCTGCTTCTGCCGCCGGTTGTTCAAAAGCTTTGACGATCAAAGGACGGACAACCAACAAGACCACTAAAACCGCAACGAAAGCCACACTGATGCCTTCAATCATTTTAATGACCTCTTTTTTCGTAAAGTTCATAAAGACGACGGGATCGTCCAGCAACAATAATTCGTCCGGATTATAGAACGGTAAATTGATGACTTCGACCGTATCGCCCCGCGCAGCGTCAAATCCGACGGCCGACCGCACCAATGTCGTCAGCAGTTCCATTTCTTTTTCCGTACGGGGGATGTATTCTTTTTTTCCGTTCGGTTTGACTTCATAGTTTCCGTCCACGATAACGGCGACGGACAACCGTTTGATAACGCCGTTTTTACGGACCTGGCTGATGACTTGTTTGGAAATTTCATAGTTGACGGTTTCTTCCGTCCGGTTGGCGTTTTGGGTGACCTGATTATTGTTTTTCGCTTCCGCGTCCGGCAAATTTTGTTCAACGCTGACAATCGGTTCGCGTTCATCCGTATGAGAGTTTTCTTCAATCGTTGTTGAAGAACGCAATACCTGCGCATCGGGATCGTAAAGTTCCTTGTTGACGACGATTTGGTCGAAATCCATTTCCAAAGACGCTTGGACGCGCACTTTTTCCAATCCGACGGATTGCTCGATCAGACTTTGAACCGAATTAATCAACCGTTTTTCATATTCGCGGCGCATTTCTTCGTTTGACGATACCTGCATCTGTTCGTCGTCGTCGAAATTCTTTGTTAAAAGTGTTCCGCGAGCGTCCATGATGGACACGTCCTTTGTCTGCATTTTAGGAACGGCGGCGGCGACCAGACGCTGAATGGCTTCAACCTGTTTGGGATTCAATTTCGCTTTTTCATCCATTCTGACAATGACGGAAGCGGAGGGCTTTTGCTCTTCGCGGGAAAACATTTCGCGGCGGGGCAGAACCAAATGGACGCGGGCGGCCTTGACATTGTCGATAGCTTTGATTGTTCGGGACAGTTCTCCTTCCAAAGCGCGAAGCATTTGCAAGTTTATAATGTCATGACCGACGCCGGGGGATTGGGCTTTGTCAAAAATTTCGTATCCGACGACGCTTCCGGAGTTGACCGTTTCAGCCAACTGGACACGCAATTTTAACGCGTCGGATACGGGGACGTGAATTTCCGTTCCGTTTTTATACAACCGGTATGGAACATTTTGCTCTTCCAGCTGGGCAATGATCTTTTTGGCGTCGGCGTTGTCCAATTCATTAAATAACACCGCCATTTCCGTCGTTCCCAAGTGAGCCGCCAGATAAATCAGAAAGCCCATCAGGAAAATCAACACGCCGCCCATCGCCGCCAGACGCGTCATTCCCAAGTTTTTAAGCGTTTGAATAAATGAAAGCACGTTCGCCCCTCAGTTATAAATCTGCCAAAGCATATCAAAAATATAACCGATGAACATAAAAAAAATCTTAATAAATTGATTTTATCGGTCTGCTGGTTCGTCAGCCCTTGCTGCGAAATGCTCACGTACGAAAAGTACGTTCCGCTTTCTCGCTCGGCCTTCCTGCCATCAGTCTCGTTAAAATCAATTTCAACAAAAAGGTTGCGCGTGTACCATTTGTACGCTCGCGCGCCGGTGCTTCTTCGTCGCCTGCCATCAGCAATTCCGCCTGAACCTCAACGGCAACAGCCGTTTTGCTTAGCGTTTTCTAAAATCAATTTCTATTAGAATTACTAAACAAAATTAGAATTGAAAAAAAAGTTTTCCCCGCATGGGGAATGTTTCCTACGGCCGGTAAAAAAAAGCCCCCGCCGGACAAGCCGACAGGGGTAAAGAAAAAAGAGAATGAATTTTTGTCGGATTTACCGTTTGATGTTAATCAGTTCATCCAACATGGAATCCGCGGTCGTGATGATTTTCGACGCGGCGGAATAGGCGCGCTGGGTCGTAATCATGTCCGTGAATTCTTCGGCGATGTCGACGGTGGATTGTTCCAGCGAGTTGCTGGAAATGACTCCCGCGCCGCCTTCGCCGGCCGTGCGTAAAGTGGCGTTGCCCGAAGCCGTCGTTTCGATATACGAATTTCCGGTCAGAGCTTCCAACGAATTGACGTCGACGAATGTCGCCAAGGGGATTTGAGCGATCGCTCGGGTTTCACCGTTGTCGAAAATCGCTGTGACGATTCCGTCTTTGCTGACGGCGACGCCTGTGTAATTTCCGTATTTCGCACCGTCCTGACTGACATAGTTCGTGGTGAATTTGCCGGCCAGCTGTGTCAGGCCGTTGGCGGTGTTGGCATCGCCAAGGTACAAATTGATCTGTGAGCTTTCATAGTAATTGTCCGTCATATCGCTGGCTCCGTTCGCCCATTCAATCTGGATTTTATTCGTATTGACTTGCTTCGGCGTACCATCAGCGTTAAAGCTGACAGCCGATATCAGCGATCCGCTTTGAGCGTTTTCAACATTGTTGAAACCGAATTTGTTGGTCAGAACAAGCAAGCCGTCCGAGTCGGGTTGGTTTGTCTGCTGACCGTTGTCTTTACCGGTGATGTTCAAAGCGGTTTTGCCGATGCCTGTCGTCGTTTCAAAATTTTTCAACGGTTCCGTTGTCAGCTCCGTATTGAGCGTGATGTTAGCGACCGTAGAGGAGATCGCGTGATTCGGCTCAAGAGCTGTTAAACTCAGGCTGGCGGCATTCCGGTTTTCGGAAACATTTGCCAATGTTGCCACAGCTTCCATGACAGCTCCCGGATTTACCGTGGAAGTTACTGTGGCCGGGGTGGTGTTGCCATAAGAGAAAGCCTTTCCGCTTAACGTTACGGATGCTCCCGATACGCTGCCGGCGCTGATGTGAGCGGCGGCAGCCAATTTGTTCATCGCGCCGTCTGCAGTAGCCACACCGTAAAGGCCTATTTGATTCTGTCCGACATCATTTTCTGTGATAGACGCGGCGGCGCATGTTACGATTGCAAAAGAACCTCTGTCGAGAGTCAGGGAGGCTCCGTCCGCAGTTTCTCCTATGTCATTAGCCAATACCGTCATGATATCCGCAGCCGACCGTCCGCCGCCGATACTGATTTCTTTCGGGGTTGCCCCAAGGTTGTCAGCCGTTGAAACGAATTTGTAATTCGTTCCGTTGACGGTAATGATGTCGTTTTCCGCAGGAACGTTCGAAAGGGACAAAGTATCCGTTTCCGTGACGAACTGATATTGCGTATTGTTGATGGTGACGGTATCGCCGTCAACGGGAATGGCGGTAAACGTCAAAGTCTGCGTGTTGATCAACGTGTCCAAATCAATCGTTGTAGAATTGGATGTTCCCGAAGTGAGCGTATACGTCGTATTGTCAATCGTAACGGTCGCGTTGTTATAATCATTGAAATCCACCGATGTGAAAGTCAAAGTGTCTTTATTTACCGAAGCGCTGGAATCCGTTGCGGACAGATAGTCGCCGGTCGACACAATCGTTGCGCCGTTGATCTGAATATAATTGCTCAGATCCGTAACGCTGCCGGTGGATTCATAGTAGTTTTTCATGGTGTTATACAAAGCGTTCATCACGGCGATGGGAACAGCGGGGGTACGATCTTTTTCAAACAGGTCGCCGATGTTGACCGCTGTGTTTCCGTCGGCCAGAATCGTTCCGGATTCAATGCCCGGGTTGGCCGTGAATTCATACCGTTTGCTCTGATTGCCGGCAATGTCGCCGATCGTCACCGTCTGACCGATGTAAGCGGCGATGTTCGTTGTTTGGAACGTTACGGAAGCCGAGTTGCCGGAAGATACCAGAATATTTGTTCCGATGGCCGTCGGATTGATTTCCAACGTGGAGCCGGAAGCGACATAACGTGTGTAGTCGGGTTCATTATTGTTGATGGCTTGTTTCAATAAGGAAACCAGTTTGACTGTATCGATTTTTCCGGTTGCGTTATCGATCAGCGTGCTGATGTTAATCGGAACGATACCGTTGGCCGCATCCGCTCTTGTGTCGGTGAACAGATAGGAATTCATGCCGATTGTAACGGATTTTCCTAAATAATCGCTCAGATTTTCACTGGAAAAATCAATACGGGCGACGTTCTTGATATCCCAGTCGATTTCCGGCAGTTCGAATTGTCCGGAGGGGATGCCGGAAATAGGATCCGGATTCGCAGAAGCCTGAAGACAGGATGTCGTCGCCACTTTGAATTTGATGGCGGCTCCGCTTGTCGACTGATTGATTTCAATCGTTGCTCCGTCGGAGGATATGCGGAAACGTCCCGCCCCGGGGAAATTGGCCTGAATAGCCTGATTCAATCTTTGGACGGCATCGTCCGTCGTGACGACTCCTGAACTCAGGTCGACGGCAATGACTTTTTCGTTGATTTTCGGGGAATAAGAGGTCGTATCGTCTGTCGTGAATTCAAACACATAATTCGTGCCGTTGACTTCCATGGCGATATTGGAATGGTTCGCCGGAATGGAATTGAATTCCAACTGGGCGCGGGCTGCGTAAACATCCTGTTCCACATCGTTTATGACTTCGCTGTTGGAATGGGTGATGAACGTTGCCGCTCCGGAAGGCATTCCGATGTCCAAAGACCATTCGTTCGTGTCCGTTTTGGTAAAGGTCAATGTCGCGTTGTGGGAATTGCCGAGCGAATCGTAAATCAAAACGGAAGAGTTGTAACGTCCGCCGTTTTCCGGAGAAACCGGATCAAAGACCGGTGCGTCCGCCGGCAAGTTGGCACCGAAAGAAACGTTTTGCGTTTCCTGAGCCGTTCCGCCCATTGTATTTAAATTGATGGGACGCAGATTGTTGCCGTCGATGATGTTGTCATTGACATAAACGGTCGAACCGAGATCGTCCGTATAGGCTTTGATGTACATATTGTTACCGACTTTGACAATCGCTGCGTTCTCTTCGCCGTCAAACGTCTGCAGGGGCCACGCTTGCAGATAATAACCGTTGTCGTTTCTTAAAAAACCTTCCTGATCGACGCTGAAATTGCCGACGCGGGTATAGCTCCACAAATCGCTGGCGCCCGGATTGGACGATTGCGTCGTGACGAAGAAACCCGATCCGGAAATTCCCAAGTCCGTGGAATAGGTCGTGCTGTTTAACAGTCCTTGGACGTCAACGCCGGCACGGGTGCGGCACTGAACGCCGCCGCTGGAATAAAGCGTCGTGGATATCTGTTTGGTGACCAGTGTCGAAAAGCTGGCGCTGTTGGCTTTGTAACCGACCGTGTTCACGTTGGCAATGTTGTCCGATATGATGCTCATGGCGGACGATTGCGCGGTTAATCCCGAAACGCCTGTTCTTAATGCACCGAATAAACTCATTGTCATTCTCCTTTTTTCTGTGAGCTTCTTTTTACTTTTCTGTAAAAGAGGCTCTGTTTTATGCCGGATTTTTCTGACCGGCTTTTGTTAAACCGTTTGTGTGTCCCCGTCCGGATTGGCGGAAGGAACGATGTTGTCTTTGCTGTGGATGGCCAGAACGCTGTTCATATCGACTGCGACGTTGCCCATGCCGATGCTGACGCTGTCGCCGTCATAAGCCACCCCCGTGACTTTGCCGAAAGTGGTCGTTTGCACTTCAACGGAGGCTCCCGAAGCATCCAGAGCGGTTACGACCAAAGTATAGGCGTCGTCTTTCAGTTGGTTGCCGTAATTATCCTTGCCGTCCCAAATCATTTCGTGACGTCCGGCGGATTGTTCCACACCGGCGAAGCTTTTCACAAAGTTGCCGGCGGCATCTTTGATGGCGACGACGCAGGAATTTGCGTCCGAACCGAGAATGTAGGAAAATTTTGCATTCCCGTCCTGCAAAGGCAGTCCGTTGCCCAACACTTGAACATATTGATCCATGTAGCTGACGGCCTGTGTCGCAACGGCATTGACGTTTTGCGCCACGATCGTTTCCAAATAGGAGTTTGTCTGAATGCTTTGTTCCACTTGTGCGTATTGAACCAACTGGTTGGTGTATTCGCTGGTGTCCATGGGGTCCAAAGGATCCTGATATTTCAACTGTTGGGTCAGCAAAAACAGAAAGGCTTCCATATCATCAAAAAGCTGTGTTTTCGAGCTGGTGGAATCTTTGCCGGAGCTGACGGCATTGTTTAAAACGTCTATTCCGCTTACAGATGTTGTCATGACGTTTTCTCCTTATACCTTGATATTCAGAGCGTAGCGCCCTGAAATGCTTAGAGTTCCCGCGGATTCTTCCGCGGTTTCGTCTTCCGCTTCTGCGGATGAAACCGTTCGCCGGTTTTGCGGCTGTTTTTGTTCGTCGTTATAGCGTTCACCGCGGTAGTTGAAGCTGAACGCCTGATCGTTCAGGTCAAATCCGCTGTCCGCTAAAGCCTGTTTCAAAACGGTCAGATCCGATTGCAGCAGGTCGAGCGTTTCCGCACGCGCCGTGTTTAAAACGGCTTTCATCGTTCCGTCTTTGCCGATTTCCAGATGAATCTTGATGGTGCCGAGTTCTTTTGGTTTCAGAACGATGTCGATTTTATCCAACCCTTCTTTGAAGGCTTTTTTGATATTGATCTTGATTTGCTCGACCAATTCGTTCACGGGAATGTTCTTTTGAACGGGAGCGGAGCCGGAAACGGCTTTGCCTTTCAATTCGTGACCGACGGAAAAAATTGCCGCCGGTGCTTGTGCGGAAGAGGGGGCTTCGATTCCGGTCGTTTGACTTTCCGCTTGAGACAGAGCTTCGGAAGATGAAAGCGCTTTGTTTTGAGCGGGCAGTGCAATCAAGCCGTCCGGTTGTTCCGCCTGTTGAGGCTGTTCTACGGAAATGCGCATATCTTTTGTCTTTTCCTGTTGGGGATGAAAGCTTTTTTCCGTTTCGGTTGCTTCGGCTTTTTCCGTTTCGGACAAAGCGGGGAAAACCATGTCCGCATCCGTATTTTCCTTTTTTACGGAAACGGAGCGGCGGGATGTTTCGTGCGGCAAAACGAAAGCTTTTATTTCGGAAGCTTGCGTTTCGACCGAAATCGCAATGTTGGTCTGTGCCGGCAGTTGATTAGCCAGCTGTTCGGCCTGCCGATGCGCTTCGGATGTTTCCGTTTTTCCTTTAACCGTCATAAAATCGATTATTTCCGCCGCATCGGCTTTTTTCGAAAATTCAACGGTGTGAGCGGCCGTCGCTTCCGGTACTTGGCTTCGCGCTTTTTCAACGACATGAGGCCGTTTGTGTTCCGGACGGATATCAATGTTTTGTTCAACGGGGCGTTCTTTTTCAATAACGAAGGCGTGTTTTTCGTCTTTTTTCGTTTGAATCGCCGTAAAATCCTTTTCCTGTTGCGGCATAACGAAAACGTTTTCTTCCTGTTCGCCGGTTGACGGAGCGGGGATGAATGCGGGAAGATTTTGAGGCGCTTCCGGAGCTTCGGGCATGATTTGCCGTTCCTGATGCGGTTCTTTTTTCTGTAACGGAACGACATCGTCGGCAATTTGTTCCTGTAAGAAGTCGCCGGACGGAACGCTTTTCTCGTCCGGTTGTTCAAAACAGACGGTCGAGGCTGATTGGGAAAGAGGAACAAAAGTTGTTTGCAATGCGGAATGAATCAAAATGTCCGCTGCGGTCAGGTCTTCATTCGGCAGAGAAATCTTTTCCCGCAGGGCGGCATCTTCCTCCGGCCGACGGGTGATTTTTTCAAAAACGACGGCTTCAGGCGTATTTTGAATATCGTTTTGTTCTGCTTGTACCGGCATGTTTTCATTGGCGGCGGCGATATTTTCCCGAGCCGGAATCTTTTGCCCATCTTGCTCGACGGCGGCGGTTGCGGCAACGGTTTTTGATTCGTCGGCCTTTCTCAATGTTTCGCTGGCTCTGGTGCGTTTGATATACAGTTTGACGATTTTTACGTTTTCACGGGAATTGCCGCCTTTTTTCAGGTCTTTTAAGGAAGAAGAGGCATCCGCCCGTGCGCTGGCCATATTATATAAAATGTCCGCATTTTTTTCGGCTTTGCCGCTCCGGACGTCTTTCAACACTTTCAGGAAATCTTCACCCGTTCTTATTTTTTCCTGCAAAGCGTCGGCAACCGCGGCAGCGTCCCCTTGAACCGCATTGGAAACGGAATTTTCCGTGGCGGGGGCGTTCGGATTCGTGCTTATCAGAAAATTGAAAACCGATAAATCCATAACAGCGTTCCTTGGTTGAAATTAAACTCGCTGTTATATATGCAACATGCGTGCCAATTTTTAAAAATGATTGAAAATAAAAGGGGTAAAAAAATAACCGGTGTTATTCGGATATAAAAAAGCTCCCTTTTCCAAGGGAGCTTTGAACGGTAAAATCTTCCGTTAACGGGAGTAGAATTCGACCACCAGATTCGGTTCCATTTGAACCGGATACGGAACATCGGCGAACTTTGGCACATGCAGGAAAGTTCCCTTTCCGGCTTTGTGATCCACTTCCATATATTCAGGAACTTCGCGTTCCGTGGAAGCTTCGGCTTCCAGAACAATCGCCAGCTGGCGGGATTTTTCACGAACGGAAATTTCATCGCCTTCGCGAACCTGATAGGACGGAATGTTGACGCGCTTTCCGTTCACCAGAATGTGGCCGTGGTTGACAAACTGACGCGCAGCGAAAACGCTGGGAACGAATTTCATGCGGTAGACGATCGCGTCCAAACGGCTTTCCAACAGTCCGATCAAATGTTCGGACGTGTCGCCGGAACGACGGATGGCTTCTGCATAATACTTGCGCAACTGTTTTTCGGAAACGTTGCCGTAATAGCCCTTCAGTTTCTGTTTGGCCAACAGCTGAGTGCCGTAATCCGTCGGCTTTCCTTTATGCTGACCGTGCTGGCCGGGGCCGTACTCACGGCGGTTGACGGGACTTTTAGCTCTGCCCCACAGATTGACGCCCAAACGGCGGTTGATTTTAAATTTCGCGGCTAAACGCTTTGACATATTTGATGTACTCCATTTTATTTGTTGTTGTCCCGATAGTCCGCACCCGATTTTTCAGGGGCGGCGTGGCGGCGAACCGTCCGCATTCTCGGAAATAAGGCTTGAAGTCTAACAAAACAAAGCGTTTTGTCAACAGTTTTTATGCGGATTTGCCGGACGTTTTTTTCAACACGGCGTTTTTCTTTTCCAGCATTTCCGTCAAAGCGGGAATATCTCCGCCGTTTTGCTGCAGGATGGCGGTATATTCGTTGCGGTAACTGATCAGCATGCTGACGCCTTCGACAATCAAATCCGCCAGTTTTAATTTCCCTTTTTTATCCGAAACGCGCCAGATCATTTCGATATCATTTTCGGAATTCGGCAGTTTAAGTTTGGACGTAACGTAGAAATCGCCGTTTTCGTTTTGGCGGGTGGAAACGAAAGAAACAATATCCGGACTTAAAGCGCCGCCGGCATAGTCGTTGAAGCGATTGGCCCAAGTGCAGACAATGTTGTCCGCCAAAGCGTCCGTATAAGCCTGCAGCTGTTCCGGCTGCGCCGTTTTCGCATATCTTCCGAGCGTAAAGCGGGCGGTCGTTTTCAAATTGATGGCGGCAAGAAAGGATTTGCGAAAAGCGTCTTGTTTTTGTTGCAGAGGAACCTTGGCCAGCACAACATTCTTTATGATGTCGTCGGCCAAGTCCTTTGCAAACTTTTCGACTTCGGCCTGTTCGGCGGCAACAGCGTGAAAAGTTAAGGAAATAAAACAAAAAAGTATTGTCAAAAGTTTTTTCATGGTGAATTCCTCATTCTTCCTCTTCATCGTCCAAAGAAAAGTCGTAATCGTTCTGTTGTTTTCCGGAATCTCCGATTCCTTTGGCGCGATCGACCGTTTTTTTACGATGCTGCTGATACATTGAACGCATGAATGCATAAAAATCCAACGAATTTTTTTTGCCTTCGTCTAATAAATCGACAACGCTTTCATAAGAAGTCAGGACATTTACGCCGTCAATGACCCAGAAACCGCGCTTGACATCCTGATTGTCGCTGCCGCGTCCCGCATAGAATACAGGGTCGAGAAAAACGTCCCCGACAAGTCCCGAAGCGTCCCGAACGCTTGAGGGGCCTAAAAAAGGCAGAACAAGATAAGGTCCGGACGGAACGTTCCAAACAGCCATGGTTGTTCCGAAATCCTGCGAATTGGAAGGAAGCCCCATTTTTCCGGCAATATCATAAATACCGAAAAAGCCGAGCGTGGAATTGATGATAAAGCGTGATAAATCCGTTCCGGCGTTTTTAAAATTCAACTGTAACACATCGTTGACAATCGTTAAGGGCGTCTTCAAATTATTTAAAAAAGTCCGAACCTTTGAGCGGAAGCCGACGGTCGTCACCGCCCGATATCCGTTTACCACGGGGCGCAAAGCATACTCGTCCGCCGCCATGTTAAAAGCAAATATCTTCCGGTTGAACGATTCCCACGGATCGTTCGATTCATGATATACGGCGGCGGCTGCGGGATCCGTCGGGACGGACGCGCATCCTGCCGTCAGCAGGATACATAAAGAAATCAATAAGGTTCGTATATTTGTCATGAAAGGCAGATTAACGCGCTAATGAAAATCAAACAAGTTTTTTTACTGCGGATAATCATTTTTACTCTTTTTAAAAAGTGTTGTTTTAATCTTTAGGACATTATCAAAGAACAGCGGAAAAAAGCATGAGTAAAGACAAAATGAGGGAAAACGATCCGGACGGCGCTTTTGTGGACACCCTTTTCGGTCCGGTCGAAGCGGAAAATGAACGGCCCGATTATCAGGCATTGATACAAGAGGAAATGCCGCACTATCTGTTCGGTGACGGCGACGACAGGAAGCAGGCGGATTTACCGCTGGTTCGCGTTCCGCTTTACAGATCGAAAATCGTTTCGCAAAAAGACATCGTTCGCTTGATTCCGTATCTGGATGAGTTGGCTTTGTTTGAAAAACAATGGGGAATCGCCAAAAAATCGGAAAGCCGCGAAAGTTGGTGCGAACGCGTTAAAATAGAGGCTGTTCCCATATTGGAAAAATTAACGCAGCTGTGTCGTGAACATCATCTGTTGCAACCCCGTTCCCTTTATTCATACTGTTATTGCGCCGCCGAAGGGGATACGCTTTATCTGTATAATGAAGACAGAAAAGGAGTTTTCTTGGAAATAAAAATGCCGCGGTTGAAAAACGGTGTCTGTCCGACGGACAGACTGGCGGAACGGAATACCGGCGTTTTTGATACGATAGCCGTTGTAGCGGTCAATATGGGGCGCAATGCGGTTGAATTGGCCAAGAGTTGGCTGGCGGCCGGCAAAAATATGGATTATGCCTATTTGCACGGATTCGCGCTGGAAATGCTGAACGCGATGACGCAATACACGGCTTCCGTTATTGTTGCGGAAGAATGTTGTTTCGGAGATGTTTTTTCTTTGGGATACGCCAAACAGGGATCCGCAAAAATTCAATCGGCATTGATTAAAATGTTGGACGCATCTCTGATTGACATCGCTTTCAGCCGCAATTATCTGATGATGCCCGAATATTCCTCTTTGGCGTTGGTTTTGCCCCGTTAACCGTTGTTCTTTTCCCAGTCTTTGATTTCCACGTCAATGGTCGGCAAAATATCTTCAACCTTGTCGACATAAGAAACAAGCTTGGCGTGCTGCGGCTGTATGTACCCTTTTTCAACCAAGGAATCGATGATTTTTTTGAACGGTTCCCAAAAGCCGTGCGCGTTGTACATAATGATTGGTTTGTGATGTTCTCCCAGTTGTTTTAAAGTCATGATTTCGAACACTTCATCCAAAGTACCGATTCCCCCCGGCAAAACGCAGAAAGCGTCTGAAGCTGAAAACATGGCGTCTTTGCGGGTATGCAAAGACGGAAGAATTTTCAATTCGCTTAATTTAAGGATTTGTTTTTCCCGCTCCTGCAACAAAGTGTTAATGATTCCGGTGACCTGACCGCCGGCTTCCAATGTTGCTTTGGCGATGGCCCCCATCATGCCGACATGGCCGGCGCCGTATACCAGACGGATGTCGTTTTTAGCCAAAAGTCTTCCGAGTTTTTCCGCATCTTTGACAAAGTCTTCGTTTTTTCCGTCGGCGGAACCGCAAAAAACGCCTAATGATTTTATATTAAACATTTTTTATCCTATTTAAGAAAAAGTAACGATATGGTCTTATTATAAAGCAGGTTTGTTAAACATTTCTTACAGGGTATGATGAAACGTATTCGGACTGTCATTTTAGGTGTGCTGTTTTTGTTTGCGGAGCCGCGGGCGTTCGCGCAAATGTTGGACGATTTGTTTGAAGACGAGGATTTTCAATCTTCCGAGATTGAAAAAATGCAGCGGGAAACGGCGGAAAAAAATAAAGCGGCGGCGAAAAAAAACAATGCTCCGGCCGTTTCGCCTGCTCAGCCGGCCGCTTCCGTTCCCGCACAGTCATCCGCTTCCGTTCCTGCTCAGCCGGCCGTTTCGACAGAGCAGGCAAAACCGAAAACTTTTTCTTTATCCGCCAAGCCGCAGAATATTCAAGCGGCTCCCGCTTTGCCTAAAATAGGCAACGGCCAGATGGGAGCCATGCCGAAACTTGGTTCAAACGTTAAAAAGAAAGAGGATGAAAATTTGTCCCTGTTTGAGATGAGAGCAAAGAAAAAGGGAATATCCAATACGAATGTTTTGAATTTCGATATCGCCGGAATCCGCTTGAAAATGTCGCCGCAGGAAGCTGTCGAAAGAGCCGGAACGGCCGGTTTTTCAGTTAAGCATGAAGATAAAAAGATTCCTGTGACAAAAGAATGGAAATATCATCGCCAGTGTTTGCGGCAAATGTTTTTCACATACGGCAGCAAAAGAAACTGTATTCGGGAAACGGCAAAAACGGATAATAGCGAATATATCGCTAAACTGCTTCTTGAAAACAAAGAGCGCCGCGAAACAATCAGTGTCGAATTTACAAGCCATTTAACGCAAAATCAGGCTTATCGGATTCTCTATGTCAGCAAAGGGGATGCTTCTTTGGGGAATACGAATGAGGCTCAATATTTGAAAAGCAAGCGGCATCAGGATTTCTTGGAGCTTTTGATAAAAAAATACGGTTCTCCCGATGACGAACAACAGCTGATATGGGGAATTGCCGGATTTAACGCCGTCCTTCAAGCTAAAATATCCAATGCGTCTTTAGACTTTTCATTGCTTATGGAAGATCCTTCCATTGAAGAGGGCGATTTGGATAAAACATATGCCGATGACATGAAAACCGGTTTTTCGGACAAGTTCAGCTTTTAATATTTTCCGATGTTGATGTGGCCTTCGCCGCGCAAAACGGTTTTTTGCTTGTCAAACGAGCCCGTGCGTGTGACGGCTTTGATTGTAATGGCGTAACGGTGCTTCTTTTCCAGACAGGGCGGCATATAAGGATAAGGTTTGACCGGATTGACACGGCTCGATTTTTCTTTAAAGGCAAATTCGGGCAATTCGTTCGATTCTCCCGGAACGGGCAGTAACGTGGCGGATGATTCCCCGTTGTGATAAAAACCGATGGAACCCAATCCGCCGTTTTCCGATAAAGCCGGATTGTCCAAATCGTTGATTTCCATAATCAATACGTTCACTTTTGACGGAATGCCCGATATATACAGCGGAGGCGTGTAGCCTTTCCCTCCGTCCGACCGGCAACTTTGCCGCGCGGGGATGATTTTCTTGTTCCATTCCGTCGGTTTCAAGAAATTCACGGACAGCGGATAAACAAAATCGTCGTCGTCAAACAAAGCGCAGCCGCTTAAAACCGCTAAGGAAAATAAAAGTAAAAACAGTTTTTTCATTTGCTTTTTTCCGCTATCTTGAAAAGTGAATATTTCCACTTATAACATATTTTTTTGTATTGGATAGATTTTTTATGTTGCTCAAGACGCTTTTAAATGCTTTTTTTCCGCCTGTTTGTCCCGTCTGTTCGGATAGAATCGATGAAGCGGGAAAGCTTTGCCCCCGCTGTTTCGGGCGGTTGGTATTCGTTGCCGACAACACAAAAAGACGGGGGGCCGCCGTCGTTTATGATGAAACCAGCCGGCGGTTGATTTTGGCGTTGAAATACGGGGACAGGCTTGATTTGGCACCATTGTTGGCACGGCTGATGTATAATGCCGGACGGGATGTTTTGACCGATGCCGATGCGTTGGCGGCTGTTCCGCTGCATTGGAAAAGGATGTTTTCCAGAAAATATAATCAAGCGGCCGTTCTGGCTGCGGAACTGTCGAAACTTTCCGGTGTTCCCTGTTATCCCGAAATGCTGGAAAGGATTAAATCGACGCCGAAACAGGGAACGCGCAAAGAACGGTTCGAAAACGTGGACAAGGCTTTCGTTTCAAATCCCGATTTCCCCGTTCGGGAAAAAACGATTGTTTTAATTGACGATGTGGCGACCACGGGCGCAACGGCACAAGCCTGTGCGTCTGTTTTATTGAAGAACGGCGCGAAGGAAGTGCGTCTGCTGACTTTTGCTAAAGCGCAAAACGGGAGCTAAACGCGCCCGTAAACGTCTTCATAGCGGACAATGTCGTTTTCATCCAACAGATCGCCGGTTTGCACTTCGATAAACACAACGTCGGTCGTGCCGATATTTTCGATGCGGTGCTTGGCTTTGGCGGGGATGAAAATCGGCGTATTCGGCTCCGCTTTGATGATTTTGTCGCCGTTGGTGACTTCAGCCGTTCCTTCCGTGATGATCCAATGCTCGTCGCGATGTTCGTGGCTTTGCAGGGAAAGCTTCTGTCCGGGGCGGACGACTATCCTTTTGACGGTGTGGCGGTCACCCGTATCCAAAATTTCCCAAGTTCCCCAAGGACGAACGTCTGAGGCTCCTTTTTCATATTTTACGACCATCTTGTTTCTCCTGAAAAGTATAAAAAGCAGTTTCTTTGTATCTGATTTCTTTGAAAAAATACACTGGATTTTTCACTAAATTCTTGCTTTGTCTTTTATAATAAAGTAAGAATATCATCGGTTCTAGATATTTTTACGGGGAACAGGATTTTTTATGGGGCTTGTTGTACAAAAATTCGGCGGCACGTCCGTAGGGGATACGGACAGGATAAAGAACGTCGCCTTGAAAGTCAAAGCGGAGGTTGATGCCGGCAGTCAAGTTGTTGTTGTCGTTTCCGCCATGTCCGGTGTGACAAATCAATTGGTGAAGTACTGTCAGGAAATCACGTCCGATTATGATGTGAAGGAATACGATGTCGTCGTTTCCACCGGCGAACAGGTGACAATCGGTTTGTTGGCCATGGCTTTGCAAGCGATAGGGGTTCCCGCCCGTTCGTGGACGGGATGGCAGGTTCCCGTTGTGACGGACGATGCTTTTTCAAAAGCCCGAATCAATCAGATTTCCGTTGAAGGTCTGCGCTCTTGTCTGGATGCCGGTATGGTTCCCGTCGTCGCCGGATTTCAGGGAATCAACGAACAAGGGCGCATCACGACTTTGGGGCGTGGCGGTTCCGATACGTCCGCGGTGGCTTTGGCCGCTGTTTTAAAGGCGGACAGGTGTGATATCTATACGGATGTGGATGGTGTCTATACGACGGATCCGCGTGTTGTGAAAAATGCCAGAAAGCTGGACAAGGTCACTTACGAAGAAATGTTGGAAATGGCTTCTTTGGGGGCGAAGGTGCTGCAGACCCGTTCGGTTGAATTGGCAATGAAGTACAGTGTTAATTTGCGCGTTGTTTCCAGTTTTGAACAGAATCCGGTCGGAACGACCATTTGCGATGAGGAGGATATTGTGGAAAAAGAAGGTATCAGCGGCATTACGTGCAGTCATGATGAAGCGAAGATCACTTTAGTCGGCGTTCAGGACAAACCCGGCGTTTCCGCCGCCGTCTTCAACGCGATGGCACAAGCGAATATTTGCATTGATATGATTGTACAGACGGATTCCGCAGACGGGACGCATACGGATATGACTTTTACGCTGCCTGAATCCGAGCTGTCCAAAGCTTTGGCCGTTTTGGAAAAGAACAAGGCGGATATCGGTTACCGTTCGGCAATTTCGGATTCGGACTGTGTTAAGATTTCTTTGATCGGCGTCGGTATGCGGACGCATACGGGAATCGCGCAAAGAATGTTTGAGGCGTTGTCCGAAAAGGGAATCAATGTGCAGACGATTTCCACGTCGGAAATCAAAATCAGCGTTCTTATTGCCGGTGAATATGCCGAACTGGCTGTTCGCGCTTTGCATTCGGCTTTTCATTTGGAAGACAAGGGATAAATACAATGTATTCAAATGATGAAATTTTAGATCGTTTTTGGAAAGCGGGACGCGAATTTTTAAATACGCGTTATGCGATTATGGGCGGCGCGATGTCTTGGGTTTCCGAGCATAATCTGGTCGCGGCCATTTCCAATGCGGGCGGTTTCGGTGTCATCGCCGGCGGGGCAATGCCTCCCGAACTGTTGAAGGGGGAAATCGAAAAGACCAAGGCGTTAACGAAAAACAGCTTCGGAGTCAACTTGATTACGATGCATCCTCAGCTGGATGCATTGATGGATGTTTGCATAGGAACAAAGGTCGGTCATGTGATTTTAGCCGGCGGCATTCCCTCGGGGCAAGCGATTAAAAAGCTTAAAGACGCCGGTATCAAGGTGCTTTGTTTCGCGCCGGCGTTGGTGTTGGCGAAGCGGCTGGTAAAGGCCGGCACGGATGCTCTGATTTTGGAAGGGACGGAAGCCGGCGGTCATATCGGCCCTGTGGCGACAAACATTCTTGTTCAGGAAATCGTGCCTTACATTAAAGAAGTGCCGGTCTTTGTCGCCGGCGGCATCGGTTCGGGTGAAATGATGGCCGCTTTCCTGTCGATGGGGGTGGCCGGCTGTCAGTTGGGAACGCGTTTTGTTTGCACGACGGAATGCATCGCCCATCCGAATTTTAAGAAGGCTTTTATCCATGCCAATGCGCGCGATGCCATGCCGACGGTTCAGATCGATCCTCGCTTTCCGGTTATTCCCGTTCGCGCAATCACGAACGAAGGAACGAAACGCTTTATGGAATTCCAGATGGAAACGATTCAAAAGTATCAGAACGGAGAAATGGAATTGAAAGACGCTCAAATGGCGATAGAAAATTATTGGGGCGGTGCTTTGCGGCGAGCCGTGATTGACGGTGATGTCGAAAACGGTTCGTTGATGGCGGGACAAAGCGTCGGTTTGGTGAAAGAAGAAAAGTCTGTTCAGGCCGTAATCGATGAGTTGGTTGCGGATGCTGCCGGTGCGTTGCGGCGTTTGAGCAATATTCCTGCATAAAAAACGGAGGTGTGACATGGCTCAGGATAAAAGAGAATCAGAAACATCGGCTCCGAAAACGATTGATGAGGAAACAATCGGAGCTTTGTTGCGCAGAACCCGTTTGGCTAAAAAGCTGGATTTACAGGATGTTGCGTCGTATTTGTGCATTCGTTATCAGTTTTTGGAAGCTTTGGAAAACGGACACTATAAGGATTTGCCCGGAGAAGCCTATGTTAACGGTTTCATCCGCAGTTATGCGGCGTATCTCGGATTGGATCCGGCCGATATCATTTCGCAATATAAAAAAGAGTTTTTTAACCATACAAAACGGGAAAATGAACCATACGTCATGTCTTCGGATGAAACGGAAAATATCGTTCCGGATTCCAAAATTTTGATTTTTTCGCTCGTTTTGTTGGCGGCCGCTTTCGGATTGTGGCATTTCTTTTCCAAAAACGGGGATAATGTTTCCGCTCCGGTCGCACACATTGATTCGATTTCCGTTGTTGAGCAGTCCTATCCGTTGCCGGAGGAAGAAAAAACGGCGGTAAAGTCTGATGAAACGGTTCCTTCGGGGGAGGCTGTTCCTCCCGTTCCTCCGGTTAAGCCGGAGTATACCGAACAAAAAGAGGCTGTTCCGGAAGAACAACCCGCTTCTGCAGCGGAAAACGAGCCAGCCGCCGACGTAAAACCGGAAAAGGAACCGCCCGAACCGCACGTTTACGGACAGAAAAATTACAATCCCAGATTGGTTTTGGTTGCCAAGGAGGAAACTTGGATTGAGATTACACGCGGTGAAACAATACTGTTTTCCCGTTTGCTGAATATGGGAGATCAATATTGGGTTTCTTCCAACAAACCGGAAGAATTGTTTCTGAAAACCGGAAACGCCGGCGGACTGGAGATTTATTGCGACGGAAAATTGACGCAGGCTTTGGGACCGAGAGGGGCGTTGCGTTCGAATGTTTCTTTAATTCCCGACAATTTTGCCGCCAAAGTGGTTGAAGATATAGAATAGGGGAATAATGAATATGCCTGAAATCAAACGCCGTCATTCCAGACGGGTGTATGTGGGAAACGTTGCCGTCGGTGACGGCGCTCCGATTTCCGTTCAGTCGATGACAAATACGCCGACAAAGGATGTTGCGGCGACGGTGGCGCAGATCCGTTCTTTGGAAGCGGTCGGCGCGGATATCGTCCGTGTTTCCTGTCCTGACGAGGAATCAACCGCGGCGTTAAAGGAAATCGTCAAACAGGTCAAGGTTCCGATCGTCGCCGACATTCATTTCCACTACAAGCGCGCGATCGAATCCGCCGAAGCCGGTGCGGCGTGCCTGCGTATCAATCCGGGGAACATCGGTTCCGCCGAGCGTGTGCGCGATGTCATCAAAGCGGCCAAGGACTATAATTGCTCCATGCGTATCGGCGTGAACGGCGGGTCTTTGGACAAGCATCTGTTGGAAAAATACGGCGAGCCGTGTCCCGAAGCGATGGTCGAAAGCGCGCTGGAACACGCCAAGATTTTGGAAGACAACGATTTCTTCAATTTCAAGATTTCGGTGAAATCCTCCGACACGCTGATGACGATGAAAGCGTATCGTCTGTTGGCTGAAAAATGCGACTATCCGTTGCATCTGGGTGTGACGGAGGCCGGCGGCCTGCGTGCCGGAACGGTGAAATCGGCTTTGGGGATCGGGTCGTTGCTGATGGATGGCATCGGCGATACGTTGCGTGTTTCCCTGACCGCCGACGTGACCGAGGAAATCAAGGTCGGCTTTGAGATTTTGCGGACTTTGGGGTTGCGCTATCACGGCGTCCGTCTGGTGTCCTGCCCGACGTGCGCGCGTCGCGGCATTTACGTTGAAAAGACGATCAAAGAATTGGAAGTCCGTTTGGAACACATCTCCGAACCGTTGAAAATCGCGGTGATGGGCTGTGTCGTGAACGGCCCCGGCGAAGCGCGTGAATCCGACATCGGCGTTTGCGGCGGCGGAAACGGCAAGGCTTTGCTGTTCGTCCGCGGCCAGCAGCAAGAGCCGATCAACGCGGAAAATGCGGCGGACATCGTGGCTGAATGGGCGGAAAAACTGGCGGCCGAAAAAGCGGAGGCAAAAAAATGAAAATACAGCCGGCGCGCGGGACGCGGGATATTTACGGAGCGGATTTAAGCGCGTTTCTGTTTGTCGAAAACACGGCGCGGGCTTTCGCAAAGCGTTACGGTTTCGGCGAAATCCAAACGCCGATATTCGAAGCGACGGAAGTGTTCGCGCGCGGCGTCGGCGAAACTTCCGACATCGTTTCCAAGGAAATGTACACGTTTACCGATCGCGGCGGGGAAAGCTTCACTCTGCGTCCGGAAGGAACGGCGGGGGTCGTCCGCGCTTTCATTTCCGAAGGCATGGAGCAGAACGCGCCGGTCAAGCTGTTTTACGCGGGACCGATGTTCCGTTACGAACGTCCGCAAAAGGGGCGTTACCGTCAGTTGCATCAGGTCGGCGTGGAAGTTCTGGGCGCGGCCGTTCCGCAAACCGATGTGGAAGTGTTGTGTCTGGCTTGGGATTTCCTGTCGGCTCTGGGGCTGAAAGACTATATCCGGTTGGAGCTGAACACGCTGGGCGACGCGGAAAGCCGCGCGGATTACCGCAAAGCGTTGGTTGCCTACTTTGAACAGTTTAAGGACAAGCTGTCCGAAGACAGTCTGAACCGCTTGGAAAAGAATCCTCTGCGGATTCTGGATTCCAAAGACGAAGGCGATAAAAAAATCGTCGAAAACGCGCCCGCGATGACGGACTTTTTAAATGAAGAGTCCCGCATCTTTTTTGAAACGGTCAAGGAAGGTCTGACCGCTATGGAGATTCCTTTTATCGTCAATCCCCGTTTGGTGCGCGGTTTGGATTATTACCGCCATACCGTTTTTGAATTCATTACGGATTCTTTGGGCGCACAGGGAACGGTTCTGGGCGGCGGCCGCTATGACGGTCTGGTCGAGGAACTGGGCGGAGCAAAGACGCCGGGGATCGGTTTCGGCGCCGGTATCGACCGTTTGTCTTTGTTGTTGCGGGAAGCCGGAAAACAGCCCGCCGAACCGCGGCCGATCGCTGTCATTCCGGTCGGGGAAGACACGCTGTTGCCGATCATGCAGGCGGCGCATACATTGCGTCAGAACGGTTTCATCGTCGATATGGCCTATTCCGGCAATATGGGCAAGCGGATGAAAAAAGCCAATAAAATCAACGCTTGCGCCGCCGTGATCATGGGATCGGATGAGTTTGCCAAAGGCGTCGTCACCGTGCGCGATCTGGATTCCGGCGATCAAAGCGAAGTCGCTTTGGCGGACTTGAGCGCGTTTATGCAGAAGTTTAAGGAATTTCAAAAATGAGTTTCGAGGAAAAACTGGACGTCGTTCTGGCGCGTCATGAGGAATTGGAATCCCTGCTCGGTTCCGGCGACAATGTGGACGGCGAAACGTTCGTCAAGCTTTCCAAGGAACTGGCGGGGTTAAAGGACATCGTCGCGGCGATTCAGGCCTATAAGAAAGTGATTGCCGATATGGACGGCGCGCAGGCTTTGCTGGACGATCCGGAAACGGACGACGAAATGCGGTCGATGGCGCATGATGAGATCTACGAAGCCAAGGAAAAACTGCCCGAACTGGAAAAACAGCTGAAGATTTTGCTGTTGCCGAAAAACGCCGTTGACGAAAAGAACGCCATTCTGGAAGTCCGCGCCGGTACGGGCGGGGAGGAGGCGGCTCTGTTCGCTGCCGAACTGTTCCGGATGTACGAGCATTACGCGGCGACGCAAGGGTGGAAATTCGAAATGCTGTCCGTCAATGACACGGGCATCGGCGGGTACAAGGAAGCGTCCGCCAGCATTACGGGGCGCAACGTGTTTGAACGTCTGAAATTTGAATCGGGCGTGCATCGTGTCCAACGTGTGCCGGAAACGGAATCGTCGGGACGTGTTCATACGTCTGCGGCGACGGTTGCCGTTCTGCCCGAAGCCGAGGAAGTCGATCTGAAGATTGACGAAAAGGATTTGAAAATCGACGTGTACCGCGCTTCCGGTGCGGGCGGTCAGCACGTCAACAAAACGGAATCCGCCGTGCGTATCACGCATATTCCGACGGGATTCGTTGTCGCGTGTCAGGACGAGCGGTCGCAGTTTAAAAACAAAGACCGCGCGATGCGGATTTTGCGTTCCCGCCTCTACGACATGCAACAGGAGCAATTAAATAAAGAACGCGCCGTCGACCGTAAGAATCAAGTCGGTTCGGGCGACCGTTCGGAACGCATCCGCACGTATAACTTCCCGCAGGGACGCGTGACCGACCACCGTATCAACCTGACTTTATATAAAATAGACGAAGTGATGAACGGCACGGCGTTGGACGAAATCATCGAAGCGTTGATTACGGAAGACCAGCTGTCCCGCCTGTCGGAGTTGGAATAAAGAGAATTGTCATCGCGAGTTCCGATAGGAACGTGGCGATCCGGAAAAGGGCGGAACGTTCAAACTGATTTCCGCCTGTTTTTATATTTACATCCCTCTGGATTGCCGCGCTTCGCTCGCAAAGACGATGAAAAGGGAAATTCCGAAAAAAAACGCCGAAAACCGTGTTTGAAATTTTTATAATAAGAGGATTGTAGACTAAGTTTTTTGGAAAAACTTGTTAAAAATATCAATAAAATCAACCACTTGTCTACCCCCCCCATTGGACTTATTTTTCTTGATTTTTGATTCGTTTTGTCTATAATAAAACTATAATTCATTTTCAATGGGAGGACACTATGAAAGTATTGACGGAAAACACGGCGGAAAAAAAAGAAGAAAATGCCGTGACAGAATTGCTGAATGCTTACTTGGAAAAGGCTGTCGCCGTATCCGCCGGTCATAAAAGAACCGATGCAAACGGGCTGATTAGAGAGTGTTATGAACGTCTGATCAAAGAGGGCGTGGGTGAAGAAGATCTTTTGAAAGCCGCCGGTGAGAAAGAAAAGGCGTTGAAAGAACAAGCGTCAAAATTCAGCCTGCAGGCAAAGCTGAATTACTTGACAAACGCAGATAGAAAAAAAGAAGAGATAAAAGGGGAAAATATAGTCTTTAATGGTATGGGGGGAGCTTTTATCGGGGTGGCTGTAACCATGGGGACGATGATGGCCTCTATGGCGGGAAATCAGGCTGCAAACGGATTCGTTAGCGCTGGTCTGAGCAGTCTGGGAAGTACAATAATGGGTCCGGCTGTGGCGGCTATGGCGGCTTACGTAGGGGTGAAAACCCTGAAAAATGTTCCGAAGGTGTTGCTTAAATCCAAAAACGCGGAGGAAAAGAAAACGGCGGATGAATACGCGGATATAAAGCATGCTCAGTTTGCATTGAAAGTGTTGAGAAAAGCTATTTTGCATCCGGTTTTGGATACAATTCCGGCAACGATTACGAAGGCTCTTGCAAACAAAACGCTTTCTTCCCAAGAGGATTCTTCCGACAATCATGATTTTTCAAACGCAGCCAGAACTGCGGCTATGAATGCCAATACGGCGGTAATGAGCGCCAATACGGCCGCCCGTTGCGCAATGATGGCCACCCGTATTCGCATCCGTTGAGCCGGTTTTATCTTTTTAACGATCGTCCCGTCAGACAAACAACGTTGACGGGGCGTTTTTTTTGCTTCAGCCAAAATCTTGTCAATCCATCGCAAATCGTCTATAAACCGTTCATCCGCTTTATTGACAGGGAAAGAAAGCATGCTTGTTAAAGAACTCCTTTCAGAGCTGACGGAACGTTTTGAGCGGGCGGGGTTGGACGAAGCCCGCGCGGACGCAAGGCTTTTGATTTCTTTCGGTATCAATAAACAGCCCGTTTTTTTGCGGATGAACCCCGATTTTGAAATTGAATCCGATGATTTAACCAAAATACGGGCTTTCGCCGAACGGCGGCTGAAACGCGAACCCGTTTCAAAAATCATTCAAACGCGCGGTTTCTGGCGGCTGGATTTTAAGGTGACGGCGGATGTTCTCGACCCTCGACCGGATTCCGAAACGCTGATCGAAGAAGCGTTGAAGCTGTTTAAGGATAAACTCGCCCCTTTAAAAATATTGGATTTGGGAACGGGATCCGGCTGTCTGGCGCAGGCGTTATTATGCGAATATGTCAATGCGACGGCCATCGGATTGGACAGTTCGGAAAAAGCTTTGGCGATCGCGGCGGAAAACGCGCTGACGATCGGGATGAAAAAACGTTTTTCGACCGTTCTTGCCGATTGGAACGTTGACGGTTGGGAAAAAAGTCTGGGAACGTTCGACCTGATCATCGCCAATCCCCCTTATATCGCGGAAAAGGAAAGGCCGACGCTTTCCCCCGAAGTCGTCGACTACGATCCGGAGCAGGCTCTGTTCGCCGGAGCGGACGGCTTGGACGCTTACCGGAGAATCTCGCCCGTCTTGCCGCGTCTGTTGAACAAAGGCGGCGTCTTTATTGCCGAGTTCGGGCAAGGGCAGGAGGAGGACGTGCGCCGG
This sequence comes from Alphaproteobacteria bacterium, assembly GCA_017539865.1. Taxonomy (GTDB): domain Bacteria; phylum Pseudomonadota; class Alphaproteobacteria; order CAAGCB01; family CAG-977; genus UBA11549. Next base: position 1,192 of record JAFYCE010000095.1, on the reverse strand, counting down.
ATCATCTGTTCAAACGGCTTGATTTTTAAAACTTTCGGCACGGATTTGGGCGGCATTACCCGCTGTTTGTCCGCTTTTTTACCGGAAAGCTAAAAAAAATATTGAAAAATGGGAAAGAGCCGTATAGTTTATGCGGGTAAACAGGAAAGCCGCTTTACTGTGAATGAACTGCGGCAGTTTTTAATTTCAACAAAGATGAGTATATTTTCATGGGTATGAATCCTCGGGGACGTTCGCGTGGACGCAACCATAACAATTTTAATAATAACCGCCGGTTTAACAACGGCCCCAACCGCAACACGGTGTATGACAGCATCGGCCCCGCCGGCAGACTGCGCGGCACGGCTTTTCAGCTGATGGAAAAGTATTTGTCGGCGGCCAAGGAAATGATGTCGTCCGACCGCGTCGCCGCCGAAAGCTGTTTGCAGCACGCCGACCACTATATGCGGATCAACGCGATGGCGATCGCCGCCGAGGGGGCGCGTTTCGCCCAGCAACAGAACCAGCCCGAAGCCGCCGAAGCGGTCGCTGTTGTCGCCGAACCGGAAGAACAGCCCGTCGTTCAGGTTGAACTTGAAGAACCCGCTCAGCCTGTGGAAGAAAAGCCGGAAATGCCCGCGTTTGTCAGTGCCGATTTGTCCGTTCCCGTTTTCGCGATGGCCGAAAATGAAGCAAAATCCCGCCGCGGTCGTCCGCCGGTGAAAAAAGAACCCGCTGCCGACGACGCATCCGTTCCGGTCGTTCAAGTCAAACGGCGCGGTCGTCCGGCGAAAAAGGCCGCTTCCGCCGAAGCGTAAGAGTTTTTCCGTTCATAACGAAAAACGGCGGAGTGTTTGAGCTCCGCCGTTTGTATTTGTTTCCGGAAAAACTTATCTTCCGCCCTGTTTGGCTTTGGCCGCAAAGACGGCGTTGAAAGCCGGTTCGTTGTACAACGTGTCGGAAACCGTTTTCGTTCTTTCATCCGGCGCAACGTAATAGCTTTGATTGTCAAAACCTTTGCAGATTTTTGAAATGGTCGACGGCCACAGCTTCTTGTCCGGCAGCGCCGCGCTTAAATAGCAATCGACGGCGGCCGAGCGGGCGGCGTTCACATTGTTTTTTTCCGCCATGGTCAATTTAAACGCATCATACATCGGCTGATTGCCGTTCTTTATGAACGTTTCCAGAATTTTCGGATTCTTCTGTTGCATTT
>JAFYCE010000094.1 GCA_017539865.1 Alphaproteobacteria bacterium | reverse complement strand
TCGTATTCGGCGAGTGGATCAAGTGCCGACGTTGGTTCGTCCAAAACAAGAATCTCCGCGTCCTTATAGATCGCGCGCGCCAAAGCCAGTTTTTGTCCTTCTCCACCGGAAAACTCTATTCCGGAAGAGTCGACCTTCTTGTAAACAGAAGTCTGCAATCCTTGTGGGAGAGACGAGACTTTTTCATCAAGTCCGCTTTGCGATACGCTTTCCCTCAATTTGTTTTCATCTACGGTTCCATCAAAAACGATATTCTCTTGAATGGAATAAGCAAACAGATAATAGTCTTGAAAGACGATACTGATCAGTTTCGAATACTCTTCATAAGGAATGGTTTTTATGTCAACGTCGTTTATCAGAATCCTGCCTTCGGTAGGATCATACAACCGGCACAACAGTTTTATCAATGTGGTTTTCCCTGAACCGTTCAATCCGACAAGCCCAATTTTCTGCCCGCCGTGGATTTCAAAACTCACGTTTTGAAAAATCGCTTTTTCTTGATCGGGATAGCGAAACGAAACATTTTCAAACGTAATACGGGGAGCGGTGTCGTTTTGAAGTCGGATCGGGGAACGGTTTCCTGATGCAATATCGCTGTTTGTTTCAATGAATTCACGGTATTTGCGGAACAGATCGGTATAATCCAAAGTTATCTTTATTCTCCCCAAATGCTCAAAGAAACCCAAAAGAATAGAGGCAAGTAAAGTCGTAGCGCCAAGAAGAACGGTATAATCCGCAACGTCAATGGCGCCACCGAAGACTTGGTAGGTAAAAAACAGATAGGTGGCAAATGTTTGCAAAACAACAATGACGACTTGAACGGAACCGATTTTTACAGTTTTCTTTATGAATTGTTTAATCTTTTGGATCTGCTCAAGCAGAATGAACCGGTATTTATTGCTTATAAATCGGTCTGCTTGATTAATCCGGATTTCCTTTGCAAAAGAATAATCGGACATAGTTTTAAACAAGTAGTCGAGTTTTCTGTCTTCTGCGATCTGTGCGTTTTGTAAGTCATAATCCAGCCTTTGTTTTCTTAACGCTAAAACAATGGATATGGCGGAAGTAATAACGATAATGAGTATGAATAAAGGGGTAATGCTTGCGAAGAGATAAAGAATGCCCAAGAACTGTATGACGTATTTAAGCAGCACTCCCATGTCGCTTAAAAACCAAACAGGATGGGCTCTCATTGATTTCTTCTTGAGGTCGAGAATGCTGCCGTCCTGTGCATAATGATAATTGATCAAAACGGCATCGCGGATATAGTCCCTTTGCGAAATGTCAGACGCTTTTCGTGCAGCAATATTATCGATAAACGCAAACAATTCCGACAGCAATGAAATGACTAAACGAACGATGATATAAGTCAGAACCGATGCCATAACTTCTTTTCGACCGTTCCGGCTCAAAAGAGCGTCGATGACGATTCCGATTCCGACTACGTTGATCAAGGGAAGCAGCGCCGCAAAAACTGATCTTAAAGTCGTTGTGATAAACAGAAAGCCGCATTTTTTGCGTGCGTACCTTAAAAGGAAAACCGCATTTCTCAACGACGATTTCATAATTGCAACCCCGCTTGTTGTTTTGCGTTATTTATTGTTTGTATTTTTCCAAGACGGCTCTGTACGCGTCGTTGTTTTTGACCAACTCCGCGTTGCGCGGGTAGGTCCACGACAATATGCCGTTGATAATCCCGGCGAGCAGACCGTCGGCGCCGGAGCGCTTGGCGGCGGCGTCGCAGAGCGGCGCGTCAGTTTTCGCGCACTCCGCCAATTTGGCGACGGCGGCAAGGTATTTGTCGGTCGTTCTGATAATATCTTCGTCGGTCCCTCCGCGCCATTCCCGGGCGATCAGGTCATTTGTCAGTCTGCCGAACACCACCTTTGCCTGCAAGAGGAAATATGCCTCGTTTCTCTCGCATCCGAGCCGATATAATTCGTCTCCGCAGGTTTCGGCACGCCTGACCATTTCTTCATACGGGATCGCTGTATCAAAGAAAACCGATTTGACGTATTTGTCGGCGGCGAATTTCAACAACTCGTACATATTGCGCTTTGCCCAATAGAGGAATTCCGGGCGGTCTTTTCGGAAGAGTTGTTCATTCATCTGCCCGGTCGACAGATACCAGTCCCCGAACTCTTCGGCGTGGATTTTCAGCGCTTCGTCGGTCTTTCCGTCTGCGTGCAGAAGGATCGCCTTCATTTTCCACGCCATGAGGCAGAGATGAATGTCGGTGCATTCCGAAATGATCCTATCGCAGAGCGGCATAAACTCGCCGATATGGGCGCGCGCGGCTTCGGGATCGGG
>JAFYCE010000014.1 GCA_017539865.1 Alphaproteobacteria bacterium | reverse complement strand
TGAAGATAAAGGTTCTTTTAATATATCTGCCGAGCAGATAAAAGAATTCCGTGAACCCCGTTTAATGGCAAAGTTTGATCATACAATAAATTTACCAAAACTGTTTTCGGACAATCAATTGGCAATCTTACCAATTACCCGTGGCGAATATGTTATTTCGCATTTTAATGCATATCATCAATTTGAAGTGAATGATTCGCCAATAATCAATGCGTCTTTACCAACACATATACAAAGCTTAAATGATGACAATATTTTCAGCGAAACCATCGCACTGAATTGTGCTTTTGCTTCAGGTATAATTGCTGAATTTATGGAAGATAGTGATATCATTGCTACGGTATCAGGGCGTATGGGATCAGGTTCTTTTTCATTTAATATTGATGATGTTCTGACAGACAAAGTTCATCAGGTTAATGTGAACAATTCGCAAATAGAAATAGATGCAGCATATGAGGGTGTTGCTTCATTAGCTCTATTTGAAGCGAAAAGGGATCTCTCAGAGGACTTTCTGATAAGACAGCTGTATTATCCGTTTCGTGTTTGGAAAAGTCGTCTAACCAAGCAGGTAAGATCTATTTTCCTTGTATATTCCAATGGTATTTATAGGTTGTATGAATATATGTTTGACGATCCTGATAATTATAATTCTTTAAGATTGGTGAAACAGAAGAACTATTCTCTGGAAGATACTTCTATTTCAGTTTCTGATATTCAAGCGGTATTAGACAGTGTGTCTATCATTATGGAGCCTCAAATATCGTTTCCTCAAGCAGATAAATTTGAAAGGATTATAAATCTTTGCGAACTTGTTAAAGAACAGGAATTAAGCAGGAATGAGGTAACGGAACAATATGATTTTGATGCAAGGCAAACTAATTATTATACTGATGCGGCGCGCTATTTAGGATTGATCGACAAACGAAAAGAAAATGGAACACCCTTATATACCATTAGTGAAACAGGCCGCCGTATTCTGAACCTGAATTTTAAACAACGCCAATTAGCTTATTGTAGGCTTATTTTATCGCATAAAGCTTTTAATGAAACTTTAAAATTATATTTGCAACGAGGCGTTATGCCGTCCAAAAGTGAAATTGTCAATATAATGGAAGAGGCCGATCTGTATCAAGTTGAAAGTCAGAGTACTTTTGAACGTCGTTCTTCAAGTATAAGCGGATGGATTAAATGGATCATTTCACTGATTAATGACTGAAAAGTGAAAGGAAATAAGATGGACAGGAAAAGCTATACCATTCATTCAAACGTGTTGAACCGCGAGATGAACCTCTTGTCCTACGGTGACAGAGGGTTGCCCGTGCTGGCTTTTCCCTGTCAGGACAGCATGTGCGACAACTGGGAGGTTTTCGGCATGCCCGACGAGCTTTCCGATTTCATCGAAAGCGGGAAAATCAGGCTCTTTTGCGTCGACACGGTCGATACCGAAAGCTGGTCGGACGTAAACGGCGACAAGGAACATCGCGCCGAGGTGCAGGAAAACTATTTTCACTTTGTCGCAGATGAGCTGGTGCCGTTCATCATGTCCGTTTCCGAAGACGATCGTCTGCCGTTGGTGACGGGATTCAGTTTGGGGGGAGGACACGCGGGCATCGTCTTTTTCCGCAGACCTGATTTGTTTTCGGGCGTGTTGACCTGTTCCGCCTGCTTTAACGCGGAACATTTTTGGGACGGCTGGACAAGCAAGGTAATCTACGACAACTCGCCGTTGCTCTTTTTGGAAAATATGCCGGAAGACCATCCGTATATTGTATTATACAATACGAAAAAGATCATTCTGTGCGCCGGTCAGGGATACTGGGAGCGGGAATGTCAGCGCACGACGCGGCTGATGGGCGAATTGCTGCCGCGCAAAGGCATTGAAGCGTGGGTCGATTTATGGGGCAAGGATTCCGATCACGACTGGCCGTGGTGGAAAAAACAGATCCGCTACTTCCTGCCGTTCTTTTTAGAAGATTAAGTTGATGTTGCCGATTGAAAACGAACACGTACGTTCTTTATTGCTGAAAGGCCGTTTCGGGCTGGAAAAGGAAAGCCTTCGAATCACGCCGGACGGTTATTTTTCGCATACGCCGCACCCGTTCGCGGGCGAGGAGCATATCGTCCGCGACTTTTGTGAAAACCAGACGGAAATCAACACGCCGGTTGTCAGCAGCGCACACGAAGCGATTCATTCTTTGGAAGAGTACACGGCGAAAATTCAAAAGAAATTGCGGTCTTTGCCCGAACGGGAACTGCTCTGGCCGTTTTCCAACCCGCCGTTCATCCGCAGCGAAAAGGACGTCCCGATTGCGCAGTTTACCGGCGACCTGAAAGCCAAAACGGATTATCGCGAGTATTTATCTGACCGTTACGGGCGGTATAAAATGACGTTGTCCGGTATTCATGTGAACTATTCATTCTCCGATGAACTTCTGCAAGCCGCGTTTAAAGCAAGCGGAGCGGACGATTTTCGGGAATACAAGGACAATCTTTATCTGGCGGTGGCGGAATCGGCGGCGGCTTACGGATGGATTTTGACGGCTCTGACGGCGGCAAGCCCGTTGACCGACAGCTCCTTTGTGGAAAAAGGCCGTTTCGGTGACGATGAATTCAGCGGCATGGCGTCTGTCCGGTGCAGTGAATTGGGATACTGGAACTACTTCACCGTTTGGTACAAGTACGACACGATAAAGACATACGCGGACAGTATCCGCTTCTATGTGAACACCGGATTGTTGGCCGCGCCGTCGGAGCTGTACTATCCGATCCGGCTGAAACCGGCGGGCAGGAACGATCTGGACGCTCTGATCGCAAACGGTGTCGACCATATCGAATTGAGGATGTTCGATCTGAACCCGTTGACCGCTTCCGGCGTGGACGAACGGGACTTGGTTTTCGCGCAGTTATTTCTGGTCTGGCTGGCGGCCGAGCCGTGCAAGCTTCTGTCGATCAAAGATCAGGTGCAAGCGGTTCAGAACTTTAAAAACGCCGCGCATTATGATTTGAAGACGGTCAAAATTTCCCTGCCGGACGGGGCGGTTTACTCGGTTGCCGACGCCGGCGTGAAGGTCATTGAACGCATGAAAACATTTTACTGCAATTTTCCGGCGGACGTTCAGGCTGTTCTGGATTTCGAGCTGGAAAAGTTCGTTACGCCCGAAAAGCGGTACGCGTGGCAGGTCAGGACGCGCTTTACGAATTCGTTTGTGACCAAAGGCATGATTTTGGCGGAACAAAGACAACAGGAGGCTTGCCGTGTGTGAGATATTCGCCGTTTCTTCCGAAAAGGAAATACAACTGAACGCTTTATTGACAGAGTTTTTTTCGCACGGGAAAAATCATCCGAACGGATGGGGATTGGCGGTGTTCTACGGCAACGCGGTCAGTCTGGAAAAAGAACCGGTCGAATCGAATAAAAGCAGCTATCTGAAAGACCGCCTGAGCCATCAGATTTTTGCCTGTAACGCGTTGGCGCATATCCGGCTGGCAACGGTCGGCAAAATGGAATACGCGAATTCCCACCCCTTCATTTTGCGCGACAACATGAATCGCGCTTGGACGCTGGCGCATAACGGAACGGTTTTCGACGGAACGAAGACGGACGCTTACGCTTCGGCGCAGGAGGGATCAACCGACAGCGAACGGATTTTGTATTATTTCGTCGACCATATCAATCAACGCCAAGCCGCTTTGAATCGCGAGCTGACGGCGGAGGAGCGTTTTGCTTTGATTGATGAACTGATTGGCGGACTGGCGCGGAATAATAAATTAAACCTGACGATTTACGACGGCGAATTGCTGTATGTTCACACAAATTATGCCAATTCTTTGTTTATGAAAGAAACGGACGGCGCGGCAGTGTTTGCGACCGTGCCGCTGGATGACGGCGATTGGCGGCCTTTGCCGTTTATGACGCCGCTGGCCTATCATTACGGCAGGCGGATATTTACAGGGACGTGTCACGGCTTTGAATATAAAATGGCGGCATAAAAAAAGCTTCCGGACGAATCGGAAGCTTTTTTTTGCATCAAATCAAAATTACCAGCCGAAACCGCCGCGTTTGGAATACTTGGAGGTTTTAGAACGGACACGGGCGACTTCTTCACCGCTTTCAATGTCGGTGATACGCAGGTTGACCGTGTATTCTTTGATGGTTTTACCTTTCAAAGTCTTCGGATTCATGCGAACCGCGCCGAAAATCATCACTTCGGCTCCGGTGGCTCTGCCGACTTTCTTAACGTCGGACGCTTTGACCATACCGTCGTTCTGATATTGAATTTCTTTCAAAATCTTGTCGCGGGCTTTGGCGTCGATCAGAATGAAATCCCCCGAAGCGGAAACTTCGTTCAAAAATTCGTCGTTCATGTCGTCGATCGGGAAATAAGCTTCCGATGTTTCGTTCTGAACTTCGGCGATAAACAGTTTGGGCGTATGTCCCAATTTGTTCAGGAAGCGTTGGAAACCGCGATGGTTGTCCAGTTGTTTCAAAACATCTTTGATGGTGTTTTCCGTATCGGTCAGCAACCATTCATCCGTGATGCTCATGGCTTTTTCGTCGCCTTCCGCCGTGGAGAGGCGTTCCGCTTTGAAATCCGCGCAGCCGGTCAGAGCGAATACTGTTGCAAAAGCTAAAGAAAATAAGGATTTTTTCATTTTTCAGTCCTTTTTAAAAATTCAAATTCAGGATATTTTCCTGCAGATAAGCCTTTAATGCCGCCAAAGCAAGCGAATAAGCCTGTTTTTGGTTGCGTCCCGTTTCTTCAAACGAAGTTGCCAGAACGTCAATCATCCGGCCGTTTTTATCAGGAGCCCTCATCGTAAAATGATAGGTGAACTTAACAAAACCGCGGATGTTGAGGTATTCTTCTTCCTCTTTGAAAGAAATTTCGACTTTCGGCGTTTGTTCTGTTTCGTCGACCGCGAACGTGTAGCCGTTTTCTTTCAAGACGGAACGGACGGCTTGATCGAAGGACGGGGCGGCTTTTCCCTGAACGGTCAGCCTCCGGTGTTCACCGATCTCGGCAGCGATATGGAGCTTACGACCGCCGTGAAGCACAACGCCCTTCTCGGTTACGGCCGCGGCACATACGGCGGGTACAAAAAGCCGAACGTCGAAGAACCGTTCGAATTCGACGCCGTGAGCGGCGGCACGATAAGA
>JAFYCE010000093.1 GCA_017539865.1 Alphaproteobacteria bacterium | reverse complement strand
CATAGCCAACGTTCCGGTTATGCAAACACCCGCCATGCTGCTCATCGCCGTCGTTTCCGGGTCTATTTTCATCTTCTTTCTGGATTTGTAATGATCCGCATCGGTCATATAATTCATTCTTGTTTTCAGGCCGAATTTCGACGCCTGTTTTTTCAATGCTTTTTCCTTTTCTCCGGCTGCTTTCAAAAGAGAGTCGTCACATACCCCCTCTTTGTTCGCCCGTTCATAACACTCTCTGATCAGTTTATTCGCATAGGCTTTCGTTTCACCGGCGGATACGGCGACAGCATCTTTCAAATAGGTATTCAGAAAATCTTCCGTTATTTTGTTTTCTTTCTTTTCCGTATTGCTTTCCATCATTATTTTCATGGTATCCTCCCCTGTGAAGCAAGAAAAACTTCCTTATGAAAAATAGAATAAATATCGGCTATTATTTTGTCAATAATTTTTCAAAAAAATCAATACTCATAGAAAAAACCAGATAAATCCCATATTTTTTGTCAAACTTTCGGCATCATTTCCGGAGTATAAAAAAAGGGAGCGTTCAAGCCCCCCTTTTTTTTTATCGGATTATCCGTTCTCAATCTCCGGTCAGCAACCGCGCGATGAATTCCTTCACCGTCGGCAGATAACCGTCTTTAAACAAAGGATCAGTCGAAAACCGCGTTGCATTGTCGCCCACGAAAATCAATTCGTCTTCCGCCGGCGCGCCGTGTGCAGCTTTGCACAACGTGTCCGAAATGCAGAAATAGCGCGGATCGGGAGTCTTGCCCGTCGACAGATTCTCCGCCGTCTGGCAGAATCCCGAAAACAGACAATGGGAAATGCATCCCAAGCAGTTGGCGCGATTCTTTTGAATCGTTTCCTGATCTTTCGGCGTGATGAAAACGATCTGACCGTCGTTCGTGCGCTGCGGAACCGTCCGCCCCGCCCCAATGTAGCCGTTCGCGCGTTCCTGATCCGCCGCCGTGATATAGACTTTGTTCGCGCCGACCGTCAGCGGAATTTGGAAATTCCCCTCCGGTTCGTCCTTATACGGCATCGCCGTTGCGGAACGGTCGAATAAATCCGTCAGAAAACGGTTTTTGATTGCCGAAGACATAAAACCCGTCGGAGAAAACCGCTGCAAAGCGATTTCACTTTTTTTCAAAGCGAGCAACGCTTTCTGCCACGTCTTGGCCACGGGGCTTTCCCGCGTCAGCAACGGACGAGTCCCGAACTGGAACGCCGTCGGCCCGATTTCCGGATTGTCGATAAAGTCCTGAAATTCGCGCAGATACCAAACGCCGCCGGCAATGATAATCGGCGTGTTTTCCAACCCGACCGACGCCATGGAACGACGCAGTTCGACAATGCGCTCATACGGGTTTTGCGGTACGTTCGGATCGTCGCTGTTCGACAAACCGATATGACCGCCCGCTTTCCACGGATCTTCGAAAACGACGCCGCCCAGAAAATCGGCGTAAGACTTGTAAGCGCGCGCCCACAACGCCTTGAACGCCCGACCGGACGAAACGATCGGATAGTAGAATGTTTTAAAGGAAGAAGCGATTTCCGCCAGCTTGTACGGCATCCCCGCGCCGCAAGTCACGCCGTCGATCAATCCTTTGGCTCCGGCAAGGGCTTCGGTAATAATCTGTTGCGCCCCGCCCTGTTCCCAAAGAACATTGATGTGAATGCGACCTTTGCCGCTCGCAATTTCGTGCGCGATTTTAGCTTGGGAAACGATCCCTTCAATCGAATGACGAATTTGTTCCTCAAACCGTTCGCGGCGCGTTTTGGATTTGATGTTCATCGGGATGACTTCCCCGTTTTCATCAACAACGTCCGGCAATACGCCCGAAATCGTTCCGACGGCGTTCTCGGCCGCCCAAGCGCCCGCCGTTTTGCAGGTGCTGACCGCAACGCCCTTTCCCCCTTCAATCAGAGGCAGAACTTCGCGTCCGGAGATAAGCAGTGATTTTAAAGCTTTCACGGCAAATCGCTCCTTCTTAAAAATTATTCCGCAGACTGTTCGGATTCTTCAGCGGGTTGTTCCTGCTTGTCCAGATCTTCGCCCGTTTCCTGATTGACCCGCTTCATGGACAACTTCACCTTACCGCGATTGTCAATGCCGATGCATTTGACTTTGACGGTGTCGCCTTCATTAACAACATCGGTGACTTTGCCCACGCGCTTCGGAGCCAGTTCGGAAATGTGTACCAAACCGTCTTTGGCCCCCAAGAAATTGACGAATGCGCCGAATTCGACGACTTTGACGACTTTACCGTCATAGATTTCGCCGACTTCCGGCTCGGACACGATGCCTTTGATCCAGTTCAGCGCCGCCTGTCCCGAAGATTCGGAGAACGACGCGATCTTAATCAGACCGGATTCGTCAATGTCGATCTTGCAGCCGGTGGTTTCCGTGATTTCACGAATCACTTTGCCGCCCGTACCGATGACGTCGCGGATCTTGTCCTTGTTAATCTGCAACGTGGTGATACGAGGCGCGTTTTCGGAAACGGTGTCGCGCGGCATTTCAATAGCTTCCGCCATCTTGCCCAAGATGTGCAAACGGCCTTCCTTAGCCTGCTTCAAAGCGATTTCCATGATTTCCTTTGTGATGGAGGTAATTTTGATGTCCATCTGCAAGGAGGTCACGCCGTCTTTCGTACCGGCCACTTTAAAGTCCATATCGCCCAAGTGGTCTTCATCGCCCAGAATGTCGGTCAGAACGGCAAAGCGACCGTCCTCTTCTTTGATCAAGCCCATCGCGATGCCGGCGACAGGGGCTTTCATCGGAACACCGGCGTCCATCAACGCCAAGCAGGAACCGCAAACCGTCGCCATGGAAGACGAACCGTTCGATTCCATGATTTCGGAAACGACACGGATGGAATACGGAAATTCCTCTTTGGACGGCAACATCGGATGAATCGCGCGCCAAGCCAGTTTTCCGTGACCGATTTCGCGGCGTCCGGGGGAACCGATACGTCCCGTTTCGCCGACGGAATACGGCGGGAAGTTGTAGTGCAGCATGAACGGCTGACGGTATTCGCCGGTCAGAGCGTCGACGATCTGTTCGTCCTGATCCGTTCCCAACGTGGCGACGACCAGAGCCTGCGTTTCACCGCGGGTGAACAAAGCGGAACCGTGAGCGCGCGGCAGAACGGCGACTTCCGCGGTGATCGGACGAACCGTTTTCGTATCGCGGCCGTCAATGCGGATGCCTGTTTCCAAAATCGCGTCGCGAACCGTATGGTATTCCATTTCGTGGAACACGCGGGCGGCGACGGCGGTTTCGGCTTCGTTTTCGGCGACACTGATCTTCGCGGCTTCGCGAATGTCGGCGATTGCGTTCTGACGTTCCAGCTTGTCCGTAATCTTGTAAGCTTCACGCAATTCGGCGCCGTAAGCATCCATAAACTTGTCATAAACGATTTTGTATTCCGGAGCCTGTTCCGGCATCGGCCACGGTTCTTTTCCCGCTTCGGCCTTCAAATCGTTAATCATATCGATAACGGCCTGCATTTGTTCGTGACCGAACATGACCGCACCCAACATCACGTCTTCAGGCAGTTCGTGCGCTTCAGATTCAACCATCAAAACGCCCTGCGACGTACCGGCGACGACCAGATCCAATTCGGACGAACCGCGTTCGGAAACCGTCGGGTTCAAAATGTATTCGCCGTCTTTATAGCCGATGCGCGCCGCACCGATAGGCCCTAAGAACGGCAGACCGGACAACGCCAAAGCGGCGGAAGCGGAAATCATCGCGACGATGTCGGGATCGTTTTCCATATCGTGGCTCAGCACCGTGCAGGTGACCTGCGTATCGTTGCAATAGCCTTTTGCAAACAGCGGACGGATCGGACGGTCGATCAAGCGAGCCGCTAAAATTTCGTGTTCGGCCGGACGCCCTTCACGACGGAAAAATCCGCCGGGGATACGACCCGCCGCATACGCCTTTTCCTGATAGTTGACGGTCAGCGGCAAAAAATCTTCTTCCATTCCTTCGGGAACGGTTTTGGCAGCGCATACGGCGCAATGCACGACGGTTTCACCATACGTGACGATCACAGACGCGTCCGCCTGACGGCCGATTTTACCGGTTCTGACAGACAACGGGCGACCGCCCCACTCAATTTCCCTACGGAATTCATGTAACATAGCCATTATACTTTACTTTCTTTTCCAACCTCTTTCCGACCCATTCGAAAAGAGCCAACAAACAAATATATTTTCCAATGAAGCCCCTCTTTTGCACAAAAGAAGGGCTTCACGGAAATCTCGGTGCGCTTAACGGCGCAAGCCCAAACGGGCGATCAGTTTTTCGTAACGGGAAACGTCTTTGGACTTCAGGTAATCCAACAGACGCCGGCGCTGACCGACCATGATCAGCAAGCCGCGACGGGAATGAAAGTCCTTGTCGTGATCTTTCAAGTGTTCCGTCAGATTCTTAATGCGTTCGGACAAAATGGCGACCTGAACTTCGGGAGACCCCGTATCACCTTCCTTAATCGCATATTCTTTAATCAGTTCCTGTTTACGTTCAGCTGTAATCGACATCGTATTCTCCCATAAATAGAGTTATTGGTTAATCAAGCGCACGGGGCGGATCATTCCGTCCTGTACGCGAACCAAAGCGATCAGACGGCCTTCAAGCTTAGCCTGAAAGACACCGGTCGCCGGCACGGTTTCAAAACCGGCCGACGGCAGAAAGTTGCCGTTTGACAGCTTTTCGGCTTGCGCCCGCGTGACAGCCAGTGCAGGGATGTCGTCTAGCACGGTTTCAACGGGCAGAAGCACTTCAGTCCATTTAGAACTATGCTCTAATGATTTAAGATATTCCAGTAAAAAAGCACTTTGCACCGAAAATTTTGCGCATTTTATCCGTCTTAACGCCGTCACATATCCCAAACTGCCGGCTTTTTGAGCAATATCCCGCGCCAGAGAGCGCACATACGTCCCTTTCCCACAATCAACCTCGAAACGGGCGTTCAACGGATCAAACGGTTCAATCAGACGCAGACCGTCAATCCGAATCCGCCGCGGTTCCAAGTCGACCGTCTGCTTGGCGCGCGCTAAATCATAAGCCCTTTGTCCGTTGACGTGAATGGCGGAAAAATTCGGCGGCACCTGCTCTATTTCCCCGATGAAAGACGGCAGGACTTTTAAAACAGCCTCTTTATCGGGCAAAACGTCCGTTTCGGCAACGACCTCCCCCTCGGCGTCATCCGTATCCGTCGCCTGTCCGAACCGGACGGTGAACGCGTACGTTTTTTCCCCGTCCATGACATAGGGAATCGTTTTTGTCGCCTCTCCCAAAGCGATCGGCAGAACACCGGAAGCAGCGGGATCGAGCGTGCCGGCATGACCGGCTTTTTGCGCATTGAACACACGGCGGACGATTGAAACCGCCGTCGTTGATCCGAGTCCCGCCGGCTTGTCCAAAATCACCCATCCGTTGACGGGATCCCCTTTGCGTTTCCGGCTCATGAACTTCTCCTTTAATGTATGAAACGGATTCTAAATCACTCCGAAATGTTTCAGCGCGTTGTAAACGCCGTCGTCTTCAATGTCCGTCGTGACGTGATTCGCGGCGGCTTTGGCGTCCGCTCCGCCGTTGCCCATCGCGACGCCGATTCCCGCGTATTCCAGCATATCCACATCATTGCCGCCGTCACCGAACGCCATGATTTCATCACGCGAAATTCCGTATTTTTCGCACGCCTTCGATAACCCGACCGCCTTGCCGCCAGTCCGGTCAATCACATTGATAAACGTCGGCGTCCAACGCAATGCTTTGCATTCCGGCAAATGAGCCATCAGGCTTTTTTCCTCTTCGGGCGACACGAAAACGGACATCTGATAAATCTTTTGCCTCAACGCCGTAATTTCGTCCGCGCGCGGTTCAATTCCGTCCACTTTAGCGCGGCTGAGAAACGACCGCACGCGATCGTCAATCCGGTTGAACAGATCCTCTTCCGCCGCTTCAAAATTTGCGGCGATTCCGTTTTTTTCCATATACAGAAAGGCCTGTTTCACCGTTTGACCGGACAACGGCGCATCCAGAAAAACACCGTCGCAATCAAAGCAATACTGCCCGTTGAAAGCGATAATGCCGTCGAAATCGAAAAAGTCTTTCATAAAACGGATATGTTTCGGCGCGCGTCCCGTCGCCAGAAAAAGTCTGACGTTTTTTTGCCGCAAAAGTTCCAACGCACGCAACGTCGATTCCGGCATTGTGTGCGTCAGAAAATCAATCAGTGTCCCGTCTATGTCGAAAAAAGCCGCTTTAATCATCGGCTTCAGCAGTTCCGGAAGGAATCAAGTCCCGCTGAACCTTTTCGGATGCCAACAGAGCGTCGATTTTATCCGCTTCCGCCTGTGCGCCGTCTGCGAAGAAACGGATTTCCGGCGTTAAACGCAACCGGATTTTCGTTCCTAAAATCTTGCGGAAGAAACCGGCCTGCTTGTTCAACGCCTTAGCCAGATCGGCGGCGGAACTCTGCTCGATTGCCAAAACGGAAATATAGGCTTTGCAGTAGGAAAAATCAGGCGACACCTTGACTTCCATCACGGAAACGGGCGGGCAGTCCAGAAAATCTTTCGGCACATTGCCGCGTTGAAAACATTCTGCCAAAATATGCCGTATTTGTTCCGCGACACGCAACTGACGCTGTGTCACCGGTCTGGGATCAGAACGCATAAGCCGTCCTCCTTAAATTACAACTGCACTTCCTCAAGCTTGGCGGCGACTTCCTCGATTTCATAACATTCGACCGTATCATCGACCTGAATGTCGTTGAAATTTTCGAAGCTCATACCGCATTCATACCCCTCGCGGACTTCCTTGACGTCGTCCTTGAAGCGTTTCAACTGCGCCATCATACCATCATGATAAACAACATTCGACCTCAACAAACGGACATGGGCCCCGCGTTTCATCAGGCCTTCCTTGACCATGCAGCCGGCAACCTTGCCCACCTTGGAAATATTGTAAACCTGACGGATTTTCGCATAACCCAGAATCTTTTCGCGCAGTTCGGGCGCCAACATGCCTTCCAACGCCGAGTGAATATCATCCGCCACATTGTAAATGATGGAGTGGTAACGGATTTCGATGCCGTCACGCTTTGCCGCCGTGCGCGCCAACGTGTTCGCGCGGACGTTAAAGCCGATAATCAATGCGCTGGACGCTTTTGCCAGAGTCACGTCGGATTCGTTGATCGCGCCGACAGCCGCATGCAGGATGCGGACTTTGGCTTTATCCGTGGAAATCTTGTTCAACGTCGCCGTCAACGCTTCGACGGAACCTTGAACGTCGGCTTTGATTACCACCGACAATTCCTTGGCTTCACCCGATTTCAGCTTGTCGAACATCTGTTCCATAGCCGAACGGGTCGAACGGACTTGCAGCGCTTCACGTTCCTTGCGCTGACGGTAAGCGGCAACTTCGCGGGCGCGGTCTTCGTCATTGACAACGATGAAATCGTCACCGGCGGACGGAGTCGATTGGAATCCCAACACTTCAACAGGGAAAGAAGGCCCCGCCTCCGTTACGCGCTGACCGCGTTCGTCCACCATCGCGCGGACACGTCCCCAATCTTTACCGGCGACAAAGATGTCGCCCTGACGCAACGTTCCGCGCTGAACCAAAACCGTTGCGACGGAACCGCGTCCTTTTTCCATTTTGGCTTCGATAATCGCACCTTCCGCCATATGGTTCGGATTGGCTTTCAAATCCAGAATTTCGGCCTGCAACAAAATCGCTTCAACCAATTTATCCAGATTGATGCGCTTTTTGGCGGAAACTTCAACAGACAGAACATCGCCGCCCATACTTTCGACAACGACTTCGTGCGACAGCAAATCCGTGCGCACTTTTTCCGGATTCGCCCCCGGAACGTCGATTTTGTTGATTGCGACAACGATCGGAACGCCTGCGGCTTTCGCGTGCGTGATCGCTTCGATCGTCTGCGGCATGATGCCGTCGTTTGCGGCAACGACCAGAACGACAATATCCGTCACTTTCGCACCGCGGGCGCGCATTTCCGTAAAGGCGGCATGCCCCGGCGTGTCGATGAAAGTGACTTTCTGCCCGTTTTCCAGAGTAATTTGATACGCGCCGATATGCTGTGTGATACCGCCGGCTTCATGCGCCGCGACATCGGTCGAACGCAGGTTGTCCAGCAAGGAAGTCTTGCCGTGGTCGACGTGTCCCATGACCGTCACGACAGGCGGACGGGGCAGTTTGTCTTCGTCGGCGTCCGGCGCATCGCGCAGATTGTCTTCGACGTCGGCTTCATTGACGCGTTTGGCCTTGTGTCCCATTTCCTCGACGATGATTTGCGCGATATCGGCATCAATGGTTTGCGTAATCGTCGCCATCACGCCCATTTTCATCAACTGTTTGACGACATCGGCGCCGCGTTCGGACATACGGGACGCCAATTCCTGAACCGTAATCGTTTCGGGAATGACGACTTCACGGTAAACCTTTTCGGCGGGCTTTGCCGGTCCTGCCATTTTCTGGCGTTCTTTTTCGCGGGCGCGCTTGATGGAAGCCAGAGAACGTCCCCGTCCCTCCTCATCGTCGCCGCGCATCAAAGCGGACATATTCATGCGACCGCCGCGCCATTTGTCTTCCCCGCCGTTTCCGCGTCTGGAATGCGTGCTGCCGCGCACATCGTCATCATGGAAATCACGACGTTTATAGCTTGTTTTCAAGCGGTGGTTTTCAGCGGCTTCGGCATCTTCCGGCGACAAAACGGGCTGTTGCTGACGGACGGGAGAAGGCCGTTTGTCAGCGACGTTTTTCCGTTCATCTCTTTTCACCGGAGCGGGAACCGGCTTAGACTTCCGCTCGGCGGACTGTTCCGATTCGCGGCGTTTGCGTTCAGCTTCTTCCTCGGCCTTTCGTTTGGCTTCCTCTTCTTTGCGTTTAGCTTCTTCGGCGGCACGGATTTTTGCTTCCTCCTCCGCCTTGATCCGGTTTTCCTCATCTTCTTTTCTGGCGTTTTGCAATACTTTCAGCCGGCGAGCCTTTTCGCTGTCCAGCAATTCGGAAGAGGAGGCGTCGTTTTCCTTAACGCCTTGAATGTTTCCCTGTGCGTCCGTCACAAAGGACCGTTTTTTGCGCACCTCGACCTGAACGGGTCTGGAACGTCCGCCGGTCATGCTTTGGTGTACATGTCCCACATCCACCGTTTTTTTCAATTCCAGCTTAGGGCGGGAAAGAGTAAGTGGAGCCTTTGTTTTTTTATCGTTCGCATCTGTCATAAATCAATCAGCCTTTTCAAACTTTAACACAGTTCCGTTTTGCAATATGCCGCAAAACGCCTTGCTTCCGCAACAAATAAATCACTAATGCCGCCGGATTTCAACGCCGCATGCACGCACACTCCCGTTCCCAGAGCTTCCGCGGCCTGATCCGCCGTTAAAATCCGGACGACGGAAATATCAATACCGGCACACAGACGACGCAGTTTTTCCCGCCCGTCTTCGGCTGCGTCAACCGCTTCGATCAGACAGAAAACCTGCCCTTTACGCAGCGCCTCGGCAACTTTTTCAAATCCGGCAGTCACCAAACCGGCCTTCTTAGCCACACCCAACAGACTTTGCAATCGCCGGACAAACAGTTTTTTTATCAATTCATCCATATTTTCGGGACAAACCGTTTTCCGTCGGGCAGCCTTTGTAAACAGGTTTTTCCGGCAAGCCGTTTCAATCACATCCTTGTCCGCGCTCACCCAAATTCCGCGTCCGGGCAATTTATGCGCCAGATCGGGAACCAGCAAGCCGTCCGGCGCAACACAAAAACGAACAAGCTTATCCACCGGCAACGTTTCCTGCGTTACGATGCACAGCCTGACCGTGTCTTCATGTTTGCGGGACAAGCCGTCGGGGGAAGGTCTCCCCCGCCAGCATTTTTTTTGTTTTTCAGGCTTCTTTGCCGTCATCAGCAAACCAACCCAATTTTTCGCGCGCTTTCATAATCAAAGCGTCCGCATCATGTGCCGTCATCACGTTTTTGCCTAAAATGTCCAGCAATTCATCACTGGCCAAATCAGCAAAATCATCCAACGTTTTGACACCTTTTTCAGCCATTTTGACAATCATGCCCTGATCCAAACCTTCAAAGCCGATCAAGCTGGCGTCAACCCCCAATTCCTTGCTGCGAACGGCGAATTCGGCATTCTGTTTTTCGACATAGGCCTTGGCACGATTCTGCAATTCCGTCGCGATATCTTCGTCAAAGCCTTCGATGGAAGAAATTTCCGCCAACGGAACGAAAGCCACTTCACCGACGGAAGTAAAGCCTTCCGCCACCAGCAAATGAGCAATGACATCATCCACATCCAAAGCGTCCATAAACAGCTGCGTGCGGACTTTGACTTCGCTTTGACGGCGTTCGGATTCTTCCGCTTCGGTCAGGATGTCGATATACCATCCCGTCACTTGGGAAGCCAAACGTACGTTCTGACCGCGGCGACCGATAGCCAAAGACAGCTGTTCGTCGGGAACGACGACTTCCATTCTGTGAGCTTCCTCGTCCAGAACGACTTTAACGACTTCCGCCGGAGCCAGAGCATTCACGATGAACGTCGCCGGATCGGGCGACCACTGGATGATATCGACTTTTTCACCCTGCAGTTCGTTCACGACCGCCTGAACGCGCACACCGCGCATACCGACGCAGGCGCCGACCGGATCGATTGAAGAATCGGAAGCGACGACCGCCATCTTCGCTCTGGATCCCGGATCGCGCGCCACCGCTTTGATTTCGATAACGCCGTCATAAATTTCCGGCACTTCCTGCGTAAACAGCTTAGCCATGAATTGAGGATGAGTGCGGGACAAGAAAATCTGCGGCCCCCTTTGTTCCTGACGGACATCCATCAAATAGGCGCGGATTCTGTCGCCGTTATGAAACTGTTCGCGGGGAATCAATTCATCCCAACGCAACACAGCCTCGGCACGTCCCATATCGACAATGATACTGCCGGATTCAACGCGCTTGACAACGCCGTTAACGATTTCGCCGATTTTATCCTTATATTCGTTATACTGACGGATACGTTCAGCGTCGCGAACCTTTTGCACAATGACCTGTTTTGCCGTCTGCGCAGCGATACGACCGAAATCGATCGGCGGCAGAGGATCAACGATAAAGTCGCCGGCTTTCAGAGATTTATCTTTCTTGCGCGCTTTCGTTTCCGTGATTTGTGCGGCTTCGTTTTCAATTTCCGCATCATCGGGAACGACTTCGATATAACGCGCCATCGTGATCGCACCGTCTTTGCGGCTGATTGTCGCGCGGATATCATGCTCCTGACCGTACTTGGAACGTCCCGCCTTTTGAATGGCGAATTCCATAGCCGCCAGAACTTCATCTCTGTCTATGCCCTTGTCGCGGGCGACCGCGTCTGCCACCTGCAACAGTTCGGGACGCGGTAAAGCTGCCGTATTTTCCATCAGTTTTTTTCCTTTTATTCCTCATCGTCCTGCGAAGAAAAAGCCGCCAGAAGCTCGTCCGTTAAAACAAGCTTCGCCTTTGCGACTTGATTGAAGGGAATGCGGACGTTGTATCCTTCGAACAAAAGAATGACATCGTTTCCGTCGATTCCCTGCAAACGGCCGGAAAAACGTTTCCTGCCGTTAATCAAAGAAAGCGCTTCGACTTTTGCTTCAAACCCTTTGAACCGGTCGAAATCGGCCAACTTCACCAAAGGACGGTCAATCCCCGGAGAACTGACTTCCAAAGTGTAATTGTCCTCGATCGGATCTTTTTCATCCAACACCGGAGAAATCGCGCGGCTCAAATCGGCGCAGTCTTCAACCGTCATCGCTTTACGGTCTTTGCGCTCCGCCATGATCTGCAACACTTTGCGCGTATTGCCGCCCTGCAGCTGCAAACGAACCAGTTCGTAACCCATTTCATTGCAAATAGGTTCAACCAACGCGTTCAATGTTTCATACAAAGCCATCTTTCCTCCGGTTCTTACCATAAAAAAAAGCGGGCTTTTTAAGCCCACCCTCATAGAAACTATAAGAATGTATATTCCGTATATACCAAAGCTTGTCCGTTCAGGCAAGCTTTTTTTATCAAAATCATTGAAAGGCGTAAAATTTGTCAAAGCCGGCGGAAAGCAAAAGTTTTTTCAACTCCGGCGACGCCTGACGGATGAAGCGGAAAACATTGCGTTTAGCGGCTTCTTCGCAAGCGACGACAAGCATCCCCATAGCTGCGGAATCAATAAAAGTACATTGCGACAAATTAAAAGCCAGCTTCTGTTCCGTCATGGAACGGATTTGAACAAACACATCGAAAAAGCGGTTCTCATCCTGTGTCGTAAAATCGCCTTTAATAAAAAATTCGCGCTGTTCTGGCGTTGTTTTGACCGATACCTGCATTTTTCATTTCCGTTTAAAAATCAGATAGACAGGCTTTTTCCCTTTGGCCAAAGCCTTCATTTCATAGCGGGTGTTGACCCAGTCGGCCGGCGGCTTGCGCCAATCGTCCGCCGTCTGCGCCGTCCATTCGAAATCGGCGGATTTCATCAAATGCTCCAAAGACCACCGGATATAATTCATATCGTCGCTGGCCACGCGCAATTCGCCGCCCGATTTTAACAGCCGCGCCAGAACCGGCAGATTTTTCGGCCCGATGAAACGTCTGTCCGCATGCCGTCTTTTCGGCCACGGATCGGGGAAAAGAACATAAATCCGTTCAAAACTTCCCGATTTGAAGCGCGGCAGGATATCGCGCACATCTTCATCATACACACGAACGTTATCAACGCGACCTTCGGCCAAACCGACATTTTCGTCCACATCGCCCCGACGTTCCATGCCCGTCAAATGCGTCAGCAAACTCGTCACACCGTTCAGAAAGACTTCCGCGCCGATAAATCCCTTTTCCGGATGACGGCGGGACTGTTCGGCCAGATGCTCTCCGCCGCCGAACCCGACTTCAAGCCAAAAAGACTTTACAGGCAAAGAAAAACAGGAAGCCGGATCGAGGTCATTTTGTCCGGCAACATCTGGCAAGCGGACTTTCGGCAAAAAAGAATCCAACAATATTTCACGCGAAGGCTTCAGTTTTTTGCCTTTTCGCCGGCCATAGAAACGGTAATCAGCTTTCCTGTTTTCTTCCATTTTAAAAAGCCGCTTTCAGTTTATCCGCCAAATCGGTTTTTTCCCACGGGAAAGCGCCGTCGACCCCCGGCGTACGGCCGAAATGACCGTAACGCGAAGTCGGCAGATAAATCGGACGGTTCAGCTGCAAATGCGTACGAATGCCGCGCGGCGTCAAATCCATAACTTCCGGCAGAATGCTTTCCAACTTGTCCTCATCGACTTTGCAGGTACCGAATGTATCCAGATACACTGCCAACGGCTTGGCTACACCGATCGCATACGCCAGTTGGATCATGGCTCTGTCCGCCAAACCGGCCGCAACGATGTTTTTGGCCAGATAACGCGTTGCATAGGCTGCCGAGCGGTCGACTTTCGTCGGATCTTTTCCGGAAAAAGCGCCGCCGCCATGAGCGATCGCGCCGCCGTAAGTATCGACTATGATCTTACGTCCCGTCAATCCCGTATCGCCGTCCGGCCCGCCAATCACAAAGCGTCCCGTCGGATTGACATAAAACTTTTTGTCATTGACTTTCCAACCGTCCGGCAAAAGCCCGTTGACAACGTCGCGTACCGTTTCGCGGATTTCCTCATATGAAACTTCTTCCGTATGCTGAGTCGATACGACGACCGTATCCACATCGACCGGACGGCCGTTTTCGTAACGCAGCGTCACCTGACTTTTTGCATCGGGACGCAGCCATTTGATTTCGCCGGAATGACGCAAACGCGCCAATTCCTTTAATATTGCATGGGAAAAATACAATGTCGCCGGAGAATACTCCGTCCCGTCCAGTTCATTCGTCGCATAGCCGAAAATGATGCCCTGATCGCCGGCGCCTTCTTCTTTATTTTCCTGTTCGTCAACGCCGCGGGCAATATCCGAAGACTGTTTATGAATAAAGTTTTGAATATCGACCGTCTGCCAGTCGAATCCCTTTTGTTCGTAGCCGATTTCTTTTATACAGCGGCGAACGGCATCTTCCATCATCTGTCTGTTGACCGCTTCAGGCAAACGTGCTTCTCCGCAAATAATCACACGATCGGTTGACGCCATCGTTTCCACGGCGGAACGCGCCTGCGGATCATGCGTTAAAAACAAATCCAACAACGTATCCGAAATACTGTCGCAGACTTTGTCCGGATGTCCTTCGGAAACGGACTCGCTCGTAAAAAGGTAACTTTTCCTCATAAATGTACTCCTCATGTCCAAAATTTATCTATCTCAGGTATAAAGAAGAAAACTTCTTTTGAAAACAAAAATCTAAAGCGAAAAAAATGCGGCTTTTGCTCAAAGCCGCATTCCATCCGTCCATTATTCGGTTTCGTCGTCGTCCTCCGGCTCTTCCCCGACCGGATAAGCCATCGTTTTAATCAGTTCAAAAATCTTTTTTGCCAAACGACGATCGGGAATCATATAGTAACAACGAACCAATTCCAGCGTTTCCTTCTTTGTCATCGGATCATAATCGAATAAAACGGGCTCCTCCGCCAATTCCGACGCACCGGCCAGTTTACGGGGGGAAAGTTCCGCCACTTGTTCGTCCATTTCTTCAAAAAAGAAGCTGATAGGCACTTCCAAAACCTTACTCATATCAAATAAACGGCTGGCGCTGATGCGGTTCATGCCGCGTTCGTATTTCTGAACCTGCTGAAACGTCAAACCAATCGCCTCGCCCAGTTTTTCCTGACTCATTCCGAGCAAAGTGCGACGCATTTTTACACGCGCCCCGACATAAACATCAATCGGATTCGGTGAACCGTCAGCGGTTCTTCCACGTGAAATTTTTCTGTTTCTTATCATAATGCTCCACCTTTTAAACAATAATCTTTTGCTCGTAATATTCCTCTTGTCGGCAAAAAAATCAATCAAAAAAAGCCGTTTCCGCCTGAAAAACGTTTTTTAATATCCTCCGGCATTTTTATTTTGCCGTTTAAGCTTCGCCGCGCTATTTTAACAATATGACAGAAATGTTTGACACCGCTTTGGCCAAAATCATTCTTTCGGCATTTTCTTACCCGAAAACGCTGTTTTTTTTGTGTTTTGCCGTTATTTTCGCCTGTGTGACGGCATTTGTTTTATTGTTCCGGACACATCGAAAACTGACAAACACAGAAGAAAACCTCGATCAACGGAACGAAACGTTGGAAAGCTTTCCGGACGGCTATTATTTGTGGCAGTACGATTCGGTCGGCTTCATCAGCGAAACGTATTGTTCCCGCCGATTGGCCGTGATGATGGAACTAGGGGACGGTACGGCATCTTCCTTTGATGCCATGCTGGAACATTTTTCCCCTGACAGTGCGGACATGCTGACGGCCGCTTTGAACCGGTTGAGAACGGAAGAACAGCCGTTCACGTTGGAGTTGCAACACAAAACCGGATTGCGCCGGTTTGTCGTTTCCGGTTTTCGAACGCAAGCCCCCCAGTTCCATGACCTTATCGATATCCTATGGGTCAGAGAAACGACCGAAACGACCCAAAAAATAGCAACCTTGACGAAAAAGGTTCAGGAACTGGAAAAAGAAACGGAACTGTTCGGAAAAGCCTTCAATTCCCTTCCTTTTCCGATTTGGCTGCGCAATGAAGATCTGCAGTTGGCTTTATGCAACGAAGCTTATGCCAAAGCCGTTCATGCGGCCTCCGTGGAGCAGGCCTTATTGCTGGGCAGCGAATTGGTTTATGAAAAATCCCCGCGCGAAGCCAAAGTGTTGGCCGCCGCAGCCAGAGCCGCCGGAAAAGAAAGGAAAACCAGAGAATTTGTCGTCATGGAAGGCAAACGGCGCTGGATTGAAGCTTCGGAAATCCCTTTGCCGGCTCAAATGTATTCCAAGAACAAAACAATCGGTTTCGTCCGCGACATCACGCAAGAACAGGAACTTCAAAACAGTTTGCAGCAGCATATCGCTTCCCATAACGGCGTTCTGGAACATCTGAAAACCGCCATTGCCGTTTTCGACGCCGAAATGCGTCTGCAGTTTTACAACACATCCTTTCTGAACTTGTGGGATTTGGATGAAAAGGAGCTGGACGGTTCGCCGACCTATTCGCACGTTCTGGACATGATGCGGGAAAAGCGCAGACTGCCCGAAAACCGCGATTTCAACGCCTATAAAACAAGGGAAATCAAATTTTTCACTTCGCTCGTATCGGCGACGGAAGATGTTCTGCATCTGCCTTCGGGCATTACGCTGCGCCGGATGCTGACCCACCACCCGCTGGGCGGGCTGTTGATTACTTATGAAGACGTTACGGGACATTTGACGATGGAACGGTCGATGACCGTTTTGAACGAAACGCAGTTCACCGTTGTCAATCATTTGCGTGAAGCCATCCTGCTGTTCGGTCGCAACGGACGGCTGAAGCTGGCGAATACGGCTTACCTGAATTTATGGCAAGTGACCGACCCGAACTTTAACAACGCGTCCCTTTCCGTTATGGACGTCTTGGAAACCCAAAGACCGTTTTTTGAAAATGAAAACAACTGGGAGGCTCTGAAAGAACAGTTGTTGGGCGTTATCAATTCGCATACGGGTGAAAATTTTCAAATTTTGCGACCGGACGGAAAAGTTCTGGAGTTTATTGCCGTCGGACTGCCGGACGGCGGAACGTTCGTTTCTTTTCTGGATGTCACCGAGGAAGAACAGCATTCTTCTTTGGCCCATGAAAAAGAAACGCTTTTGAACCGGTTCAAACAGACGACCGTTCAGGCTGAAAAGCTCCGCGCTTCATTTTTAGAACAACTGGGGCAGGAAATCGCACCGCAGTTGTCCGTTCTAACGGATGCCAGCCAGAAGTTACTGACCGGCAAAAACAAAACCGCCAACAAACAGCAAAAAGCTTTTCTGCAAATGATAGCGGACGCTTCCGAGGAATTGACCGCTTTGTTCAAAGATATGGCGGATTTGGCTTTGATAGAAACGGGATCTGCCGTTTTGGAATTAAATTCCGTTGACATTCACGCCTTGCTGACCGGCATTCTGAAAAGCATCAAAGAACAGGCGAAAAACAAAAACATCACTTTGAATTTGACTTGTCCGGATGACTTGCCTTTGCTGATTGCCGACCAAAAACGTTTAAAACAGGTTTTGTTCTACCTGATGAACAACGCCGTTGCCGCCGCCTTTAAAGACGGCAGCATTTCCCTGTCCGTTCAGGTCGAACGCAAAAATCTGACCATCACGATTGAAGAACAATCTCTAAACGTTAAAAATGATACCGACACGGTCAACTTTGCCGTACAAAACGGTTTTGCTTCCGCCCTCATCCGGAATTTTATCGAAATGCATGGCGGCACTTTGGGGGTTTCAGACAAAAACGGGACAAAGAAAACGCAAATTTATTTGCCCGTTCACAAATGATTTTTTACTTATTTTGAAACATTTGTTAAATTTTGTCGATTTTTTTCAAAAAACCTTTTTTCTTTTTTTCTTTCCTGTATACTTGAATTTATGATAGACAGCTTCATGTTTTTCTGATTCAAGGAGGAACGGAGATGGAAGAAAACAAAAGAAAGCGCATTCGTCTGGTTGACAACAGCGACATGGTTTGGCAACAGCGCCGCAATGCCGAAAAGAATGTTCATTCCAATATCGTCAGGGACGACAGCATCTTGTACCGGACGGCAAAAGCCGCTAAAGAAGCGGAAGATCGCCTGTATGCGCAAAAAGCGGAACAAAATCGGGATTCGACCGAAAAAACTCTGACAGAAAAACAGCGTAATCAGGATATCCGTCGAGTCGAAGAAAAATTGGATGTACGCAACAATATCCTGCGTCAGGAAAAGAATTTGGGAATCGAAGGGACTTTTTCACGCGAGGACATCCGGCGTGCAGAAAACTCCAACACCATGGTCGGCCGGAAAGATCCTCTGCGAATCAGGAAAAAAGATGTCAAGGGATTGGAAGGTAAAACAACACGCAGAAAACGTTCAAAACATAAATTATTGCCTTCCGAACGCCGCGACCGTCTGTCCCGCGCAAAAATAGAACGCAGCAGAAAGAAAATGCTGGAAAGAACTGCTAAAAAAGAGCTTTACATTACGGATGCCAACGGCCAAAAAATCAGCATTGAAAAGCTTCGGAAACTGCGCGGTTTGAGTAAAGAGCAGGCTGTCACCCGCCGCGATACGGATTTTGCGAAAAGATATCAGCTTTCCAAACGCCGCGAGCAGGAGAATTTGCGCAAAGCCGGTTTGCGTCTGCGCAAACGTGACGAATACACCCGATAAGTTTTCTTAAAAAATAAAGCGGCGGATTCTTGACTTTATCCGCCGCTTTATTTTTAATAGCGATATACTTTGATTTAAGAATAAAAAGGATATGGCGTGTTATTACGTTTAACTCTTCTGGGTATAGGATTAGCGGCCTCTTATGTAGGCAGTCTGTGTTTTCAAAACGGATCAGTCGCCGACATGGCTGTTGGCGGCGGCGCGATTCTGATTGGCATTTTGTGCTTTTTCTTTCTGGCAAAAGGGCTGTGGCGTTTTCTGGGGTGTATGTCGACGTTCATTCTGATGGCTGTTCTTGTCGGAGTTTTATTCTTCTTCGTTTCGGGTTCGGACTTTATTAAAAACATTTCTGCCGGAATCACTTCCGCAATTTCAGGAACTGATTCAACAAAAGAGGAAGAAAAAGAAGCTCCGCAGCAAACGGTTTCTCAGTCATTTCAGATTCCGGCGGAAGCGCAGCCGGTTGCAGAAAGCCAGCCGCCTGTCGGTCTTCCGCCCGAAATGATGATGCAACAGGCTCCGTCAGCTCCGCCATCTGTTGTAACGGGAAAAATCTCATCCATTGTCAGCGGCGACGTTTTCCGGATGGGACAAAATACGATTCGGTTGTATGGTCTGGCCACTCCGGTCATCGATCAAAAATGTCAGGACGGAACGGGGCATACCTATGACTGCGGATATGTGGCGGCTCGCATGCTGAAAGACTTTGTCAGCGGTGATGACGTTACGTGCCGTGTAATGAATTTCAACGCCCAAAATGAATTGATGGCCGCCTGCTCCGTCGGCTCTTTCGATATCGGAGCCGCCATGGTTGAGGCTGGCTGGGCAATCGCTTTACCCGCCGTTTCGCAGATATACCTGCCCTATCAGCAAAAAGCTCAGGAAGGGAAAAAAGGTCTGTGGATCGGTCGTTTTCAAATGCCGTGGGAATGGATGGCTCAACAGAAACAAGCTCAGGAAAGACCGCCGGCAAAACTGAATATTCCAAGTATGCCGAAAGTCAAAAAGAAAGGGAAAAGTCTGCTTGACTTCTTCTGATTTTCTTATTATCCGGACGCTTTCTTTACAAAAAGTACAAGCTTGCGCCGCCGTTTTGGCCGGTATGGCACAAAGGGGGGATGTGATTGCCTTGTCCGGCGATCTGGGGGCGGGGAAAACCGTTTTTGCCAAAGCGTTCGTGCGTGCTTTGACAAACGAAGACGAAGACGTCCCGAGCCCGACATTCACTTTGGTGCAGATTTACGACGGCCGACGCGGCAATGAAGACCTGACCGTCTGGCATTTTGACTTATACCGCCTGAAATCGGCCGACGAAATCTATGAGACCGGCTTTGAAGAGGCGTTAAGCGACGGCGTGTCCCTGATCGAATGGCCGGAGCGAGCCGGCCCTTTGCTGCCCCGCAACCGGCTGACCGTTCATTTGGAAGCCCCTGCCGGTCAACCCGATAAAAGGGACATCACGATTACCGCGAACGGAGCGGATTGGATTCAACGAATGGAGAACATAAAAACATGTCTGAACGTTTAGAGCTTTTAAACGCGTTTTTAAAACAAAATCATTGGGGCGACGCGGACAGGAAACTGCTGGCCGCCGACGCGTCTTTCAGACAC
Organism: Alphaproteobacteria bacterium; assembly: GCA_017539865.1. Taxonomy (GTDB): domain Bacteria; phylum Pseudomonadota; class Alphaproteobacteria; order CAAGCB01; family CAG-977; genus UBA11549. Next base: position 20,162 of record JAFYCE010000093.1, on the reverse strand, counting down.
TACGACCGCCTGACCCGCAATAACGAGACAATGGTTTTGATGGACGCGCCGCCGCCGATGGAAGACGTCCGTCCGTTTCTGACGATTGCCAAAAAGCTTGAGGAATTGGGTTACAGCGCACCGCACGTCTACGCGCAGGACGAAGAAAACGGCTTCGTTTTGTTGGAGGATTTGGGCGATTCGACCTACACCCGCCTGTTGAAAAAAGGCGAAGATGAAAGAAAGCTTTACGAACTGGCGACCGATTTGCTGATCGACATGCACAAACGCGACGAAGCGGAGGTTGTTCCCGAAGGACTGCCCCTCTACGACGACGAAGCGTTGAAAAAGGAAGTCATGCTGTTTCCCGACTGGTTTATGCCCGCCGCATTCGGCAAAGAAACGGACAAGGACGTTGTCGATGATTTTCTTTTGTTGTGGGAGAAGCTTTACCCGATTGCCAACAACGTTCCGAAAACGCTGGTGTTAAGAGATTATCACGTTGACAATTTGATGCGTCTGGACGGTCGTTCGGGTGTCAAGGCGTGCGGCCTGTTGGATTTTCAGGACGCTTTGGACGGTACGATTACTTACGACATCATGTCGCTGATGGAAGACGCGCGCCGCGACATTAATCCTCAACTGCTGAACGACATGCGCAACCGCTATATTGACGGCTTGGGCGCAAAAATCGGCAACACGGACGATTTTATGGCGTCCTGGGCGGTCTTGGCGGCTCAGCGTCATATCAAGGTCTTGGGGATTTTCGTCCGCCTGTGCGTACGCGATAAAAAGCCGCGTTATCTGACACACCTGCCCCGTTTGTGGCGATTGCTGGAACGCGCTTTGGAACACCCCGCTCTGGGCAAGTTGAAAATCTGGTTCGACAAGAACGTTCCCGCCGATTACAGAAGGATTCCGCCATGCCTGCTCAAATAGAAAAAGCGATGGTTCTGGCGGCGGGACGCGGCACACGCATGCGTTCCCTGACCGACGAAAAGCCGAAGCCTTTAATCGAAGTCAAAAACCGTCCCCTGATCGACCGGATCGTCGATAAAATCGTCGCTTACGGCATTACGCAAGGCGTCGTCAACGTTTGTTATCTGGGCGATATGATCAAAGCCGATTTATCGAAAAGAACCGATATCGCCCTGACTTTTTCCGAAGAGGAGGAAGCTCTGGAAACGGGCGGCGGTGTCAAAAAAGTCCTGCCGCTGTTGGGTGAAAAGCCGTTTTTCGTTTTAAACTCCGACCCCTTGTGGACGGAGGAAAGTCCGTCTTTAGACGATATGGCACGGGCGTTTGATGAAACGAAAGAGGACATTCTTTTGCTTTTATGGCCGAAAGAACGGGTGTTCGGCCACGACGGAAAAGGCGATTATTATCTGGAAAACGGCCGTCCCCGCCGCCGCCGCCCCGAAGAAGATTCCGCCCCTTATGTTTACGCGGGGGCGCAGATCTTAAATCCCGTGATTTTCAAAGACGCGCCGGACGGCAAGTTTTCGCTGAACGTTTTATATGACAAGGCCGAAAAAGCCGGTCGTCTGGCGGCGGTCGTCGGGGTCGGCGACTGGTACCACGTCGGCACGCCCGAAGCTCTGGCTTTGGCGGAAAAAAGAGTAAAGGAATAACGGTATGACGGGCAAACATGTTTATACCATTGCGCCCGTATTTTCCTTTGCCGACACTTTGGCGGCGGAGCTGTTGAAGCAACATCGGAACGCGCCGGACGAACTGGCGCGCACAGTGATTTTCCTGCCGACGCGGCGCGCTTGCAAAACCGTACGGGAAACCTTCTTAAGACAAAGCGACGGAAAGCCGTTGATGTTGCCGCGTTTAATTCCCTTCTCCTCCATCGAAGGCGAAGAAACGCAGGGGCGACTGTGCCTGCTGAACGAAATCCCTGATCTGCCCGCCGCGATTCCCCCTCTGCGCCGCCGGTTGCTCTTGGCGCAGCTGATCCGGAAAAAAAGCGATTACAATGCCGAAAAAGCGTTGTATCTGGCAGACGCGCTCGCTTCCTTGCTGGATGAAGCCTACATCGAGGAAATGCCGCTCGACCGGCTGAAAGAGCTTGTGCCGGACGAACTGGCCGCCCACTGGCAGGAGATTTTGAATTTTCTGGACATCATTGTGACGTTCTGGCCGATGATTTTAAAAGAGGAAAACGTCATCGACGCCGCCGACCGGCGCGTCCGCCTGTTCAAAGCGCAAGCCGCCCTCTGGCGCGAAACGCCGCCGGACTTTCCCGTGATCGCCGCCGGCTCGACCGGTTCCCAGCCCGCGACAGCGGAACTGCTGGACGCGATTGCCTCGATGGAAAACGGCAAAGTCGTTCTGCCTGGGGTGGATATGGTCGCGGACGAGGAAAGCTTTAACGCGTGCGAACCGTCCCACCCGCAATACAACCTGAAAAAGCTGTTGGATAAAATGGGAATCACCCGCGCCGACGTTCTGCCGTTCGGCGATCAGCCGCTTGAACGTTCCGAACGTCTGCGCCTGATCAGCGAAGCGATGCGCCCCGCCCAAACGACCGATCACTGGAGAATGATAAAACCTTTCACAACAGAAGCGATTGAAGGCATCGAAAAAATCGACTGCGCCAATGAAAGGGAGGAAGCCCTCGTCATCGCTTTGATTTTGCGCGAAACGTTGGAAACACCGGAAAAAACCGCCGCTCTGATCACGCCGAACCGCGCTTTGGCCAGACGGGTCGCCGCGGAAATGAACCGCTGGGGCATTTTGATGGACGATTCCGCCGGAACGGATTTGACGCTGACGGAAACGGGAGCTTTTCTACTGTTATTGGGTCAAGCGGCTTTGAACGATTGGACTCCGGCGGCGTTGCTGGCCTGTCTGAAACACCCGATGGCGCTGGGCGGACAAGCTTTCGCCCCGTTCAGAACCGCCGTCCGCAAGCTGGAATTGACGACGTTGCGGGGAAAACGCCCCGGCGACGGATTCAACGGACTGAAAGCCGCCGTCACGGACGACCTGAAAGAATTCGTAGCGGATTTGGAAAACCGTTTAAGGGCTTTTTCCGATCTGATGATATCTTCGGACATTTACCCGTTTGAAACGTTGCTGGACGCTCACCTGACCGCCGCCGAACGGTTGGCACAAAGCAACGACCGGACGGGAGCGGAAAGACTTTGGAGCGGGGACGCAGGCGAAGCGGCAGCGACGTTTCTGACGGAATTGAAAGAGCAGGCTCCGCTGATCGGGGAACTGACCCCTGCCGGCTATCTGTCACTGTTATCTGCTTTGCTCAAAGGCGTGACGGTTCGCCCGAAATACGGCATGCATTCCCGACTGGACATTCTGGGAACGATGGAAGCGCGTCTGATTCAACCGGAGGTGCTGATTTTTGGCGGCCTGAACGAAGGCGTCTGGCCTAAAATCCCCGATGCCGATCCGTGGTTGTCCCGCCCGATGAGGGAACAGTGCGGCCTGTCTTCGCCGGAAAGAAAAATCGCCTTGTCGGCGCACGATTTTGCCCAAGGCTTCTGCGCGAAAAAGCTGATCATCACCCGTTCGTTGAAAGAGGGCGGTACGCCGACCGTTCCGTCCCGATGGCTGATGAGACTGGAAACATTGCTGGCGATTTCCGGATTGAGTTTCGAAACGGGCGGTTGGCAGGATTGGGCGTCTAAAATCGACACGCCCGCCGCCGTTCTGTCGTTCAGCCCTCCCGCCCCGACACCGCCTGTTTCCGCGCGCCCGCGTCAACTGTCCGTCACGATGGTCGAAACATTGATGCGCGATCCCTATTCGATTTACGCGCGTCACATTTTGGGACTGAAAAAGCTTGATGAACTGGAACAGGAGGTGGACATCGCCGACTACGGCACGATCGTTCATAAAGCGGTCGAAGAGTTTTGCACAAAATACCCGTCCGTTCTGCCCGCCGACGCCGAAAGCATAATTCAAGCAATCGGACGAAAACTGTTTAAAACGCTGAATTTTTCCCAAACGGCCGCCGCATTTTGGAAGCCGCGTCTGACCGCCGCCTTGCAGTGGTTCATCGAACGCCAGAAAGAACGCATTGACGATATTTCCGACATTGTTTGCGAACAGAACGGCGCGATCACGTTTAAAACCAAAGCCGGCGAATTCAAACTGTATTGCCGCGCGGACAGAATCGACGTGATGAAAGACGGTTCGACACACATCATCGACTATAAAACGGGGGAAGTCCCCAAGGAAAAAACCGTTGTCGCCGGCTATTCGCCGCAGTTGCCTCTGGAAGCCGCAATCTTACAGCATAACGGCTTTGAAAAAATACAAAACAAAGATGTTTCAGCTTTGGAATACTGGAAACTGAAAGGCGCGCAGGACGGCGGAAAGGTATCCGCCTTAAAAGAACAACCGGATATTCTGGCTCGAAACGCTTTGGAACGGTTGATTGATTTAATCAACACCTACGACGATGAAAAAACGCCGTATCTGGCAACGCCGGACACCAGCGTTTCCCTGAAATACAACGATTACGACCATCTGGCACGGTTCGACGAATGGGCGACAGCCGATCCCGACAAAGAACACGAGGAGGACGAGTGATGGATTTGACCGATCCGAACGACTTGCAGCGCAAAGCCGCCGACCCCGCAGCCTCCGCATGGGTGGCGGCCTCCGCCGGTTCGGGAAAGACGAAAGTGCTGTCCGACCGCGTTTTGAATCTGCTGTTGGCCGGAACGCCGCCCGAAAAGATTTTGTGTCTGACGTTTACGCGCACGGCTGCGGCTGAAATGGCGAACAGAATCGCCAAGCGTCTGGCAAAATGGGCGTCGGAAGAAGAAGAAAAATTAGTAACGGAATTGACCGATTTGGCCGGAACGCCGCCCGACGCGAAAAGAATCGCTCAGGCGCGCCGCCTGTTCGCCCGATTGCTGGATACGGCGGGCGGACTGAAAGTCACGACTTTGCACGGGTTCTGCCAGTCGCTTTTGAAACGCTTTCCGTTGGAAGCGGGCGTTTCGCCGCAGTTCGACATTCTCGACGAGCCGGGCGCGAAAGAGCTGCTCGCCCAAGCGCAAAGTACGGTTTTAAGCGATCCCGCCCATGAATCCGATCTGGACACGATTACCTCTGTCACAAAAGAAGACGTTTTTCTGGATGTTTTAACGGAAATGACGGCGCATCTGCCGGATTTAAAACGCATCAACGCGCGTTTTTCCTCTGAAAGGGAAATGATCGCCGCCTATGAAAAAAGGCTGGATCTGCCGGCGGGAAGCACGGCGGAATCTTTGAAAAGGGATTTCTGCCGTTTAAGCGACGACCGGCGGAACGGTCTTAAATCGGCAGCGGACGTTTTAAGCGCGTCCTCCACGGCTACAGACAAGAAAAACGCCGGCAAAATTTATCCGTTTCTGGCGGCCGATGAAGAGGAAAAGCTTGTCCTGCTGGACGGCTATCTGGATGTTTTCCTGACGAAAAGCAACACCGTCCGTTCAAAACTGGCGTGCAAGGAATCGGAAGTCGCCCTGCCCGCTTTGCAGGCGGAGGCGGATAAAGCTTTAATCCTGATCAAGCGTTTGGAAAACATTGAAAATCTGCGCGTATCTTTGGCGTTGTTCCGGATCGGATCGGCGATTTTGAACGAATACACCGCATTAAAAGACAACCGCGGCGTCATGGACTACGACGACCTGATCGCCGCGACGAAAGCCCTGCTGAACGGATCGGGCGCGGCGGCATGGGTATTGTTCAAACTGGACGGCGGCATCGACCACATTCTGGTTGACGAAGCGCAGGACACCAGCCCCGACCAGTGGGAAATCATCAAAGCTCTGGCGGAGGAGTTTTTCGCGGGCGCGGGATTGCGGCACACAAACCGGACATTGTTTGCCGTCGGCGATAAAAAGCAGTCGATTTTCAGCTTTCAGGGCGCCGTTCCGGAAGAATTTGAAACGATGCGCCGCTTTTTCAAAGCCAAAGTCGAAACGGCGGAAAAGCGGTGGAACGACGTGCCGATGTATATTTCCTTCCGCTCCGTTCCCGCCGTGATTGACGCGGTCAATTCCGTTTTGCAAACCCCGCCCGCCCGAAACGGCGTCGCGGAAGACGATGAAAACGTCACGCATATCTCGTGGCGCAAGAAACAGGCCGGACTGGTCGAGTTGTGGCCGACGGAAAAAACGCTTGAGAACGATACGGAAAAAGCGTTCACCAAGCCGGTCGAACGCGTGTTTTCGCAAACGTCCTCCGCACGGTTGGCGGCGAAAATCGCGCAAAGAATCGCCGATATGATTTCATCAAAGGAAAAACTGGAATCCGAAGACCGGCCGATACGGGCGGGCGACATTCTGATTTTGGTGCGCCGGCGCAACGAATTCATCACCGACCTGTCCCGCGAATTGAAAACCAGAGGCGTTTCCGTCGCGGGTGTCGACCGGCTGAAAATCACGTCGCACATTGCCGTCAAGGATTTGATGGCTTTGGGGGATGTTTTGTTGCTGCCGCAGGACGATCTTTCTCTGGCGACCGTTCTGCGTTCGCCCCTCTGCGGCATTTCCGCCGCCGACCTGTCCGAAGAGGATCTGGCGAAAGCGAGCGCTTTGAAAATGCCGCTGGACGGCGTATCGGAAAAGGATCTGTTCACATTGGCGTACGGACGCGGCGAAACGACGCTGTTTGACCGGCTGAAGACATATGAAGACAAGCCGGAAACACCGCTCGGCAAAGCGTATCTGTTCATCAAAGATTTACTTTCCAAAGTCGACAAGATGCGCCCGTATGAACTGTATTCCTACATTCTGGGGCCGCTCGGCAAACAGAAAGCGTTCGTTTCCCGTTTGGGCGTGCAAGCTCTGGACGCTTTGGACGAGTTCCTGTCTTTGGCGTTGCAGCACGACCGCTCCGAACCGCCGTCGCTGCAGAATTTCCTGAACAGTCTGCGGCAAAACGAAATCGAAATCAAACGCGACCCCGAACAGTCCGGCGACGTTGTGCGTATCATGACCGTTCATGCGGCCAAAGGGTTGCAAGCCCCCGTCGTATTTTTGCCCGACACGCGGCAAATGACGTTCTTTTCGCCGAAAACGTTCTGGATCAAAGAAAAGGACGACGCGGACTTTGAGCTGTTCTTCTGGTCGCCGAAAGCCGGATGGCGCACCGATTTAATCCGCGAAGAAATCGACGCCCTGAAAGAAAAAAACAAACGCGAATACAACCGCCTGCTTTACGTCGCCCTGACCCGTGCGGCGGACAGGCTCTACGTCACGGGATGGGATAAAAAGAAATCCCCCGAAGGCAACTGGTACGACCTGATCAAAGGCGGTCTGGCGGCCAAAGCGCAGGAGATTAAATCGGAACTGTTCGACGAACCCGTTTTGCGCCTGACTTCCATTCAGGAAGTGCCGCCCGCACAAAAGGAACAGACTTCGACCGCACACGAAACGGCCCCTCTGCCCGACTGGCTCGACCGCAGCGCCCCCGCCGAACCGACGCCGCCCCGACCGCTTGCCCCGTCGCGCCCCGACGTCGAAGAACCGGCCGCCCTTTCGCCTTTGACACAAGGCCGCATCAAAGCGATGAAACGCGGAAAGGCCGTTCACGCCTTGTTGGAAATCCTGCCGGACTATGATGAAAAAGACAGACTGAAAGCGGCGGAACGGCTCATTTCCCTGCAAATGCCGGAAACGGACGAAGCCGGACGGAAACAAATCGTTGATTCCGTCCTTTCCCTGATGAACGCCCCCGAAACAAAGGACTTGTTCGCCTTGCCCTCTCTGGCGGAAGTCCCCGTGTCCGGCGTTGTCGACAACCGTGTCGTCAACGGTCAGATCGACCGCATTTCCGTTTCGGATAAGGAAGTCCGCCTGATCGACTATAAAACGGGACGGTCGATTCCCGATTCGACCGGAAAAACGCCTGTTGCCTATATCCGGCAGATGGCGGCTTATAAAGCGGTGATGGAAAAGATCTACCCTGACAAAAAAATCAGATGCTTCCTGCTGTGGACGGAAGCCCCGAAACTGGTCGAGATCACATCCGTCGTCGACGAAACGAATACAACGGTTTGAAACAAAACAGCGGTCATGTCCGTGCGGATAAAGGAAACCGGCCGTTGAAGGTCGTTCTCTTATCCTTTTTTATTGACAGCAGCATCCGCCCGCAATGACGCTGGGAGAGCCGGTGGTACATTGGATACCGCTGCAGAACGATACGCAGGCGCCGCCGTTTTTTCTGTATTTCCCCGCAGGACAGGTGCGGACGGATTTGTTGTCGGACGTACCGCCGCCGCCCGCTTCTTCGTCGTCCGTTCTGTCCGGCCTGTTATTCAGCAGACGGTCTCTGCCATAGAAATCCTGCTTTTCAAAGCTGAACAGCTTATAAGCTTTGGCGATTTGAAACGTTTTTTCCGTATCCGTCGCGCCGTCCGCCGCTGGAACGGAGCAGGGCAGAAAAACAAACAAAGCAAAAATGCAGAATAATTTTTTCATGGCAATACTCCTTTCCTATTCGACGCAACAGCAGCGATCTTTCGATTTTTTCAGCGGGGACGGACAGCTTCCTTTGATTTTTTTCTGTCCGACAACACATTTCCCGTCTTTCCAAACATAGCCCTCATCTACGTCACAATAGACATACGGACAGGTCGGGTGACTGCCGCGATAGCATACGTCCGCAGGGGACTGACCTTTTTTCGCCGCTTCGGCTTTACAGCCGGCTTCGTATACAAACGCATTCGATATGTTACACGAGCCCTCCGAGGTAATTTGAGCTTCATTGCGTGCCGTATCGCAAGGCTTATACACTTTCCTGTACAGACTGTCCTGATACTGTTGATAAGACATGTTGTAATAGGGCTTATAAGATGTATTCCACCTATTCTCGACGGCTTCTCTTTCCTCTGGAGATAAACATTCATTTGCCTTTGCCCTCAATGAACACAATAAAAGTTCCGTCTGTCTTGATGAAGATAGCCCCGCTAAGGGCGCAAAAGTCAATCCGGTTTCAGTAATTGTATATTCGCAGGCTTTTTCCGGCTTGAAAAAATCCCCGTCATCATACGGATCGGTACTCGGAACAATTGAGCAGGCGTTATAACCGCAATATGGCAGCACATCCGCATATTCACTTTCACATTGCTCTTCGCTTTTTCGTTCTAGACAACTCGAATAAAAGCCACATGCTCTATCTTTCCCGCCCCTACAGCCGGACGTAGTTGCATAATACCCATTCCCCATGGATACTTCCGCTTTTTTATTACTCTTATTAATCCGGATTTCCTTATACAATCCCGAAGCCATTTTATTGTTTTTCCATGTCTCCCAATCACTGTCGCTGCCGCTGCCCGCAGCAATGTCCGTGTGTGTTCTAGGAGTGTAGAGCCACGGAGAACGTTCACTATATGTAACTTCAATTTCAAATCCATTTGCGTCGGCAGAAAAAACAACGGCGAAAAGCACGGGAATAATCATAAAAAAACGGTTCATAGTCCCCTCCCCCAAAACAGTGCATACAGTTAAATTGTAAACGAAAACGTGCACGAGTCAATTAAATTCGCGGGGGGGTTGTGGTTGTGTAACATCTTGAAAAACAACGTTTTTTTATCCGTTCTTCCCTAAAAACGGTCAATAAACGGCACCGTTGTCATAAAAATATCACAAAAATGCAACTTTTCTTTGCATCAAAAAAAACGCAAATCCTAAATATGATCGCAGCGGCTTTATCCGTGTTTTCCGCCCTGTTTCATTTTCGCCGCAAAGACGGCGTCTTATCCGCTCCGTCCGTTTTCCCCTCCGCGCTTTTGTAATACAACGGAGTATTGACCGTTTTCAAAAACGCCCCTATATATAAACAAGATATTTTTTTACAGAAAGGAAAGCACCGATGAAGATAATCAAAGATAACGAATTTGCCGCCGAAGTCAAAAGTTCCGACGTTCCTGTTCTGGTTGACTTTTACGCCGAATGGTGTTCGCCCTGCCGTCAGCTGTCGCCCGTTCTGGAGGAAGTTTCCAGGGAAATCGGCGAAGCAAAACTGAAAGTCGTCAAAATGAATATCGAAGAATCCCCCGAAACGCCGACGAATTTGGGTGTCCGCGGTCTGCCGACTCTGATGATGTTCAAAGGCGGCGAACCGGTCGCCACGCATTCCGGCGGCATTACGAAATCGAAACTGTCCGCTTGGATCAACGAACAAATGTAATTGAAAAGCCTCCTTACCGGAGGCTTTTTCATTATCTTAATTTAACGGCTTCTTTCAAACACGGGACGGAATCTTTTTCTTTGGCTTTAAATGTCGGCGTACCGATTTCCATATGCCGCACCAATTTCGATCCGTCCGCCTGATCCGCCATATAAACGAACAAAACACACTTTTCCTGCGGATACACCCAAACTTCGGACGGTTTTTCATACCGTCTGACAGCCGGCTTTCCCAAAACCTCCAATACATAACCCGCTTTCAACAACGGGTCTTTGCGTCCCGAACGGACAACAGCTTCCGGTTCGGTTTCTGCAACAACGCTTTCCGCCTGACCGGTTGAAACATTTTTCGAAACACACCCGCCCATCGTCAGGCAAAAAATACAAAGCGCAAACAGACTTCTTTTCATATCGTTTTCCATTCCGGATTTTTAATCAACAACAACCGTTGCATAAACGCCGCGGCAATCAACGGAGATATCGTATTTATCACCGGAACGGTCATTAGCACCGCGATGACAATCCCCGCTTTCATCCAATATAGACGATAACGGTTAAAAAGGTCTTCCGCTTTCCGTTTTTCCGCATAACGCAATGCGACGGCGAAAAAATATTCCCGCCCCAACAATCGCCCGTTCAAAACATAATAAAGTAAAACGGGCAGAAAATTCACAAAAGGAATCACCCCTAAAATCATTGTGACGGGAATCAACACCACTGATAAAACGCTTCCCTTGACGGCGACGACTCCGGAAACGAAAAGGCTTTCGGACAACGGCACATTCCGCAGAATCCGACCGCCGTTTTGGTTGGACAACCGCTCTATCGCCGAGTCGATAAAAAAACCCGAAAAAAGCGTGATCACCGACGGAAAAAGCATTAAAGAAACAATGAAAAACATAACATATCCGAGAGCTTCCGCCGCTTTTTGAACTTTGGGCATACTTTCCGGTTCAAAAAAAGACATCGCATAGGAAAATCCGAAAAACAACACGGCGAAAACGATGATTGCCGACAGCACCGAAACCATCATCAACCACCTGATTTTATTAGAAAAAACGTCTTTAATCGCACTTTTTAATTCTGAAAACATCACCTTTTTCCTAAAAAAGTTTCTCTATTTTTGTAACAGAGTCTTGTTTCAAATGTAAGTTCCTTTATACTGCAGTCGTATATCAACCCCATACGGAGGTTCTACCCGATATGAACGCCCAAACACGTTTCGACGTCGTCGCCATCGGCAATGCCATGGTTGACGTATTGGCCAATATGGACGATGAATTTTTAGAAAAGCACAATATGCCCAAAGGAATGATGACGCTGATTGACGCGACATCCGCGGAAACGATTTACCGTCACATTTCACAAAACAGCGTTGAATGTTCCGGCGGCTCGGCGGCAAATACGGCGGTCGGCATAGCGGCTTTAGGCGGCAGTCCGGCATTCATCGGTAAAGTGGCGGACGATAAATTGGGCGAAGTCTTCAGAAAAGATATTACGAAATCCGGCGTTCATTTTACGACTCCGTGTTTGGAAAACGAAAAGCCGACGGCACGCTGTATGGTGATCGTTTCTCCGGATGCGCAGAGGATGATGAACACCTATTTGGGCGCTTGTTCCAAATTGTCCCGCAAAGATATTGATGAATCCCTGATTCGTCAGGCCAAGATCGTCTATATGGAAGGGTATTTGTGGGATCGGCCGGAAGCGAAGGACGCTTTGACCTATGCCGTCGAACTGGCAAAGAAATATAATCGCAAAGTGTCTTTGTCTTTATCCGATCCGTTTTGCGTCAACCGTCACCGCGACAGTTTCCTGCAGCTGATCAAAAGCGGCGTAAACGTTTTGTTCTGCAATGAAGAGGAAATCAAAGCGCTGTTCAGCGTAAACGATCCGGAAGACGCTTTTAAAAACTGCGAAGACCTATGCGACATCGCCGTCATCACACGCGGAGCCGAAGGCGCCGTGGCCGTTTGCGGCAAAAAGCGTTACGAAATTCCCGCTGAACCGATTCGCCGCGTTATTGATACGACCGGTGCGGGCGATTTGTTCGCCGCCGGATTTTTGACGGGATTGGCACACGATAAATCCATTCCCGATTGTTTGAAAATGGGTGCTTTGGCTGCTGCAGAAATCATTTCCCATTACGGCGCGCGGCCGGAAACCTCTCTCAGCGACCTGATTTCAAAAAAGGTCGGATAGAAACTACCGGCAATCCGTTCCGGCAAAACGGCATTCGGCTAACAACCGGCCGCTTTTATCGTTATAGCGGGATTTCAGTGAAATTCCGTTCTTTAATAAAACGTCATTGGCAACGCCGCACATCGCCGGCTTGATTTTCGGACAAATCTGGGCTTCCAAAACGGGACGCATGATTTCTGCCTGTTCCGCCGGCATTGTGCTGATATCCATGTCAATGCGGTAAACGTAATGGATTTCATCCTTTCCACCGTAAATATCCGTCCATGTCGTCGCCTGATCCACCTTGAACGGCAACATTTTTTTCGCTTCGGAAACAGCTTCATCAACGATTTTCTGTTTTTCCGCAGCGGAAAGTTCGTTCATCGGAACCGCCTGTTCCGTATAAGGAACCCCCGTCTGTACAGACGATGGCGCCATCCCCTGAATGAATTCCTGTTCGGATAGAAAGCCGTCCTTGTTCAAATCCATGCGGGAAAACCGTTCCGTCACCGTTTCCGCCATACAAGGCAACGATAAAACGGATAATAACGCGGCAATTTTCAAATGTGACATAGTCCTTTCCTTTCTGCTGTTCCCTTTCAGTATATCCCCGCCGGAAAAGAAAGCATCAAAAAAATAACGGGCGGATACTGTCTGGAATTGACAAAAAGGACAAGACTCCTTAAAAAGCATACAGATAAATTTTCTGTTTAAATAAAGAAGACTTCCTATGCGTAATATTGCAATCATTGCCCACGTCGACCACGGCAAAACAACTCTGGTCGACACCATGCTGCGCCAAAGCGGTACGTTCCGCGACAATCAGGTCGTCGCCGAACGCGCTTTGGATTCCAACGATCTGGAACGCGAACGCGGCATCACGATTTTGGCCAAATGCACGTCCGTCGAATGGAAAGGCGCGCGCTTCAACATCGTCGACACGCCGGGGCATGCGGATTTCGGCGGCGAAGTCGAACGCATTCTGGACATGGTGGATTCCGCGATCGTTCTGGTCGACGCGGCGGAAGGTCCTCTGCCGCAGACGAAATTCGTCGTCAGCAAAGCCTTGAAAGTCGGATTGAAGCCGATCGTCGTCATCAACAAAGTCGACCGTCCGGATGCCCGTCCGCAGGAAGTCTATGAGGAAGTCTTCGATTTGTTCGCCTCTCTGGACGCGACGGATGAACAGCTGGATTTTCCGGTGCTGTACGCTTCCGGCCGCGAAGGCTGGGCGGTCAAGGATCTGGACAAGGATCCCCGCGATTCCATCGCGCCTTTGTTCGACTTGATCATGGACTACGTTCCGCCGCCCAAGTGCGACCCGCACGGGCCTTTCTCCCTGTTGGTCACGGCGATCGAAAACGATCCGTTCGTCGGCCGAATCCTGACCGGCAAGATTCATTCCGGTTCGATCAAAGTCAACTCGACGATCAAAGCGATCGGACGGGACGGCAAAACGATCGAAACAGCGCGCGTCAGCAAAATTCTGGCGTTCCGCGGATTGAAACGCACGGGATTGGACGAGGCTTTCGCCGGCGATATCGTCGCTCTGGCCGGTCTGACAAAAGCGACCGTGGCGGACACTTTGTGCGATCAATCCGTCACAACGCCGATCGCCGCGCAGCCGATCGACCCGCCGACATTGGCTATGACGTTCTCGATCAACACATCGCCTCTGGCCGGAAAGGAAGGCGACAAAGTAACCTCCCGTGTCATTTGGGACAGATTGCAGAAAGAAGCCGAAGGCAACGTCGCTTTGCGCGTTTCACGCACGGATTCGACCGACGCTTTCGAAGTCGCCGGCCGCGGTGAACTGCAGCTGGGCATTTTAATCGAACAGATGCGCCGCGAAGGCTTCGAACTGTCGATCAGCCGTCCGCGCGTTTTGATGCAGGTCGATCCGGTAACGGGTAAAAAGCTGGAACCGATCGAGGAAGTCATTGTGGACGTTGACGACCAATACGTCGGCACCGTTTGCGAAAAGCTGGGCGAACGCCGCGCCGAAATGACGGATATGCGTCCGTCCGGCGGCAACAAGACCCGCATTTCCTTCCTTGTCCCGTCCAGAAGCCTGATCGGCTATCATTCGCAGTTTTTGACCGATACCTGCGGCACGGGCGTAATGAACAAACTGTTCCACAGCTATCAACCCTATAAAGGCGCGATTCCGAGCCGGAGAACCGGCGTTCTGGTGTCGACCGACAACGGCGTCGCCGTTGCTTACGCTTTGTGGAAACTGGAGGACAGAGGCCCGATGTTCATCGATCCGGGCGATGCCGTATACGAAGGCATGATCGTCGGCGAACACACGAAATCGAACGATATCGAAGTCAATCCGATCAAAACGAAACACCTGACCAACATCCGCGCGGCAGCCAAAGACGAAAACATCCAGTTGATTCCGCCGATCAAGATGAGTCTGGAAGAAGCTCTGGCTTACATTCAGGAAGACGAACTGGTTGAAGTGACACCGAAAACGTTCCGTTTGCGCAAAGCGATTCTGGACACGAACCTGCGCAAACGCGACGCAAACAGACGCGCGCAAATGGATCAGGAATGATGAACAGTTGGAAAGCCTCAATCGGCGTTTATCGCAACCCGAAAATGGCTGTGATGGCCGTTTTAGGCTTTTTCAGCGGTCTGCCCCTGATTTTACTTTTATCCACTCTGGCCTATTGGCTGACAAGCAAAGGCGTTTCCAAAACGGATATCGCTTTGTTCTCCTTAACGCGTTTTCCTTACAGCTTTAAATTTTTATGGGCTCCCTATGTCGACCGGTGCAAAATCCCCGTGTTGACCGACGCTTTGGGGCAACGGCGGTCGTGGGCGATTTTGTTCCAGATTTGTTTAATGCTCAGCCTGTTGGCGTTGATCCGGACAAATCCCGCCGTCAACCCGACGTTGACCGGATTATGCGCCGTTGCCGTCGCTTTTTTCTCCGCTTCGCAGGACATCGTTCTGGACGCTTTCCGCGTCGAGGACTTCGCTCCGCAAGATCAGGGCGCGGCGTCCGGCTGTTTCGTGTTCGGATACAGAATCGGCATGCTGGCCGCCGGTGCGGGTGCGCTTTATATGGCCGAAGTGATGTCATGGGAAAACGTCTATACCGTTTTGGCCTTGTCGGGACTGATCGGCATGGCGACAATTCTGATTGTTAAAGAACCCTTGGCGAAAAAAGAAATCGATACGCGGGAAAATTTCTTTAAAACGGCTGTTGTCGCCCCGATTAAAGACTTTGTTTCCCGTCCGGGGTGGTACCTGATCATTCTGTTCATCATGCTATACAAGCTGTGCGAAACAACGCTCGGGACGATGACGTCTCCGTTTTATATGGAAATGGGCTTCACCTATGCGCAGATTGCGACGGTTGTGAAACTGTATGGCATTATCGCCACGCTTCTGGGCGGTTTTATCGGCGGAGCGGTTGTCGTACGATGCGGTATTATGCGCAGCCTGCTGATTTGCGGCATTTTGCAGGGATTGAGCAATCTGCCTTTCGCTTATCTGGCGACACAAGGAAACAGCATGACATGGCTGACAATATCCGTCATTTCCGACAACTTGACGTCCGCCATGGCGACATCGGCGTTTGTCGCATATATGTCGTTTCTATGTAACGCCGCCTATACCGCAACGCAGTACGCTTTGCTCAGTTCTTTGATGGCTTTGCCGCGCGACTTGCTTTCGTCGACCAGCGGATGGCTGGCCGACCATACGACCTGGCCGGTTTTCTTTGCTATTACGGCTGCTCTGAGTTTGCCGGGGCTGATTGTTCTTCTGTTTTTAAATCGTCGGTTTCCGCAGAAAAATCAAGCGGATACATTGGCAGATACACCGTAAAGACCGTACCGGTTTCTTTCGAACTTTCTACCTTGATTTGTCCGTTATGGTGTTTGACGATCTGCTGCACGATCGACAACCCCAATCCCGTTCCGACCGCTTTGTTTTTCGTTTCGGCGACGCGATAGAACCGTTCGAACAGGTGCGGCAGATTTTCCGGTGCGATCGGATCGCCCGTGTTATGCACGGAAACGGCGTAAATCTGAGGAGCCTTATTATCAAGCATATTTTCATTAGGCAAAACATGGCAAGACACCGTCACTTTTCCGCCCGTCTTACCATATTTTAAAGCATTATCCATCAAGTTTTGAAATACTTGATTCAATTCACCGACATCGCCTGAAATCCTGCCGGATTGAGTACACGGTTTTAAAACAATATTCATATCCATCTTTTCCGCTTTGGTATCCAACATCTGTTTGACCGTTGTTAAAACATCGGGGATATCCACCTGTTCGGAAAGTTCTTTTTTTTCTCTCATTTGCAATCGCGACAGACACAGCAGGCTTTCAATCAAAGCGGACATTCGCCCAGCCTGCGTTTGCATAATGTTTAAAAAGCGCTCTCTGGCTTTTTCATCATCTTTGGCCGTCCCTTGCAGTGTTTCAATAAATCCGGATAAAACCGACAACGGCGTACGCAATTCATGGCTGGCATTGGCGATAAAGTCCGCCTGCATCTGCTCGAATTGCTTTCTGTCCGTCATATCATACAATGTCAAAACGGCAACAGCGCCGGCTCTGGCTTCAGCGGGCAAACGTTCCAGCTTGGCGTTAAAGACCTTTTGTTTTAAATAAATCTCCAGATTTTCCTTGCGGGATTTTCCTTGCAAGATCCGATCTGTCGCCAACGGAAGATATTGTGATTCGACCAATACTTTCAAAGATTGACCGCGCACATTGAAACCGAACAACTGACGCGCCGCCAAATTTGCCCCGATTACGACGCCGTCACCGTCCAACATCACTAAAGGATCGGGCAGACTGTCCAACACCGCCGCATCGGAAAGCGTTTGCGCCTCCAAATGTTCCGTACGCGTTGCCCAAACGTTGCGCATCTGGTTGATCGCCGCAACAATACGGACGGATTCCTCATCCCTTTTACCGAAAACGGGAACTTCGGAAACATCTTCCTCCTGCGCCAACTGATGAACGTATCGGGTCAGATTTTTCAGATTCATCAAAAACGGCAAGGCCAAAACGATCGTCAAGCAAACGACCATCGCAAACCCGACGATTGCCGTCGTCGGCTGAATTTCATCCGCCAGCACCAAAACGATCAACATCAAGGCCGTCGGCAAGGAAACCGTCAAAACGCGTTCGGCAAACAGATACGGAACGTCGTCCTTATCGGGATTACGTACAGCCATTTCATTTCATCCTTTTTTCACACGTTTTTTCAATTGCACGCAATAAGCGTTCCAGTCCTTGACAGGCTTTTGCGCCACGCCCGTTTCGCAAGCGGCTCTGGCGACCGCAACGGGGACGGTTTCGATCAGGCGATCGTCAAACGGGGACGGTATGATTTTATCTTTTGAAAGCCCGTCCGTCTGCGCCAGTTCAGCCAAAGCATACGCCGCCGCCAACTTCATCTTTTCATTGATCTGCGAAGCCCTGACGTCCAATGCGCCGCGAAAGATATACGGAAATCCCAACACATTATTGACCTGATTGGGATAATCCGACCGCCCCGTTGCAACAATTGCGTCCGGTGCGACGGCCAAAGCTTCTTCCGGCGTGATTTCGGGATTCGGATTGGCCAAAGCGTAAATCAGCGGCTGTTTTGCCATCGTTTTAACCATTTCCGGCGTCAAAGCCCCTTTGACGGACAAGCCCAAGAAAACGTCAGCCCCTTTGACGGCTTCGGCCAAAGTGCGTACGTCCGTTTCGACGGCGAAAGCTTCCTTGAACGGATTCATCCCCGCCGTGCGACCTTTGTAAATCGCACCTTTGGAATCGCACATAATGATGTTTTTGACACCCAGTTCCCGCAACAGGGAAGCGCAGGCGACTGCCGCCGCCCCCGCACCGTTCACAACCAGCTTGATATCTTCGATTTTCTTGCCGGTCAATTTCAATCCGTTAACCAGCCCCGCCGCGACAACCACGGCCGTGCCGTGCTGATCGTCATGAAAAACGGGAATGTTCAGGCGCTTTTTCAGTTCACTTTCAATGTAGAAACATTCCGGCGCCTTGATGTCTTCCAGATTGATGCCGCCGAACGTGTCGCCGATCAGCGCCGCCGTTTCGACGACTTTATCGGGGGCGAGCGAATTGATTTCAATATCGATTGAATCGACATCGGCGAATTTTTTAAACAAAACGGACTTGCCTTCCATCACGGGTTTGGACGCCAGAGAACCGATACTGCCCAACCCTAAAACGGCCGTGCCGTTCGATATGACAGCGACCAGATTGCCTTTTGCCGTATAGCGGAAAGCCTCGTCGGGATTCTTCTCGATCTCCAGACACGGCGCGGCGACACCGGGGGAATACGCCAAAGCCAAATCCCTTTTTGTATTCAAAGGCTTGGTCGGAACGATCTCGATTTTTCCGGCTCGGCCGGAAGCGTGAAGAGCCAAAGAATCCTGTTCAAGTGTATTTTTGTTTTCCATCATCGCATTTCAATTCTTTATTGATCGGTTAAAAACGGATATATTACACCCTAACACAAACGGTTTAAGAAGTGAAACGCTATGAATCAGACAACGGAACAGAACAGCGAATTGAAATCAACGCCGATGATGCAACAGTACTTCGACATCAAGAAGCAACACGAAGGCTATCTGCTGTTTTACCGCATGGGCGATTTTTACGAGATGTTTTTTGATGATGCGATCACGGCTTCGGCCGCACTGGACATCGCGCTGACCAAACGCGGACGGGAAAAGGGCGTCGACATTCCGATGTGCGGCGTTCCCGTCCATTCGCACGAAATCTACCTGTCCAGACTGATTCGCAAAGGCTTCAAGGTCGCGATCTGCGAACAGATGGAGGATCCGGCCGAAGCCAGAAAAGCGCGCGGCTCAAGCACTTTGGTCAAACGCGAAGTGATTCGCCTGATTACACCGGGGACGCTGACCGAAGACAACATTCTGGAACCGAGAAGCTGCAACTATCTGGCCGCTTTGACGGATACGGCCGACGGCATCGGCATGGCGTGGGCGGACGTGTCGACGGGCGATTTTGCCGTACAGACGCTCGCTTCCAGAAAGCCCGCCGCTCTGGCCGCCGGCCTTTCACGACTGGAACCGAAGGAAATCATCGTATCGGACAAGCTGTTGCAGACGCCCGACTTTTTTGAAACGTTCAACGAATTCAAGCGGTTGCTGACCCCTCTGCCTGCCGTCCGGTTTTCCGCCGACAACGGAGAAAAGCGGCTGGAAAAGTTTTTCGACGTGCAGACGTTGGACGCGTTCGGGCATTTCAATAAAAGCGAACTGGGCGCGGCGGGAGCTTTGGTCGACTATATCGAACTGACGCAGAAAGGACAACTGCCCCGTCTGAACCCGTTAAAGCACTATACGTCCGGCCGGCTGATGGAGATCGACGCGGCGACACGCCGGAATCTGGAGCTGTTCCATTCCCTTTCCGCCGAAAAGGGCCCGACCCTGTTTTCCAGCGTCGACAAGACGATCACCGGCGCGGGAGCAAGGCTTCTGTCGCAGTATCTGTCGTCGCCTCTGACCGATATTTACACGATCAATCAGCGGCTGGACAGAATCGAGTTTTTCATTAAAAATCCCCTGATTCGCGCGACCGTGCGCGACAGACTTTCCGAATGCCCCGATATGGAACGCGCTTTGGCACGATTGTCTTTGGGACGCGGGGGTCCTCGGGATCTGGCGATCATTCGCGATACGTTAAAGCAAATTCCCGATTTAAAAGAAGCCCTTCTTTCCGATTTGGGCATGCCGCCCGCAATGGAAAACTGTTTAAAAAACCTGAAGAATCCGGAAGAACTGACCGACACGTTAACCAAAGCTCTGGCCGACGACCTGCCCTTGCT
>JAFYCE010000092.1 GCA_017539865.1 Alphaproteobacteria bacterium | reverse complement strand
TCATCTCGATCCCGATAAAGAGCTTAACTTCTTTACGATGATGTGCGAAGTCTTGGGAATACGCGTCATTTTGGCTCATTCCCCTCAAGCCAAAGGTCGGGTCGAACGATACAACGGCGTTCATCAAAGACGCCTTATCCCTTTAATGAAACTTGACGGCGGGCAGGATATGGAAAGCGCAAACAAATACCTTGAACCGCTCATAACAAAATGTTCTCAAAACCTGCCAGAAACGCCAATGCTCATACGCCTTTGCCTGATTGGGCTAAAGATATTGACGATGTGTGCTTCGTGGAAGTTCAACGCACAATCAACAATGATTGGACGGTCTGTTACAAAGGCAAAATCTATCAAATCACCCCTATGTCCAAACGTGCCCCCGCCGTCAAAAAATGTACCGTTAAAGAAACTCTTTCAGGACATATCTCCATCACATACAGAGACCGCTCTTTCCCTGATATTTTGCCTCTCTAAACTGTCCAAATTTAAATGGGTTTTAACAGGTCTTTTAGCGTTACTCTCATTCGTTTTATGAATTTTTGCTTTGAAGCGGCGGTTAAAAATTCTAACATAAAAGAAAAGGCT
Source organism: Alphaproteobacteria bacterium (assembly GCA_017539865.1). GTDB lineage: Bacteria > Pseudomonadota > Alphaproteobacteria > CAAGCB01 > CAG-977 > UBA11549. The sequence continues at coordinate 12,384 of JAFYCE010000092.1, read as the reverse complement.
TGAGGAAAAGCGATGATTGAAAAGTTTGATGTTTGGTTTTCTCCGGCGGGGCAAGACAGACGTTTACATGTTTATTTGCCCGATAATTATTATGATACGGATGAGCGTTATCCGGTCATGTATATGTTCGACGGGCATAATTTGTTTTATGATTCGGATGCCACTTACGGAAAAAGCTGGGGAATGAAAGATTTCTTGGATGTTTGGGAAAAGAAAATCATCATTGTCGGCTTGGAATGTTCGCATGAAGGCAACAGACGGCTGGTTGAATTTTGTCCGTATTACTGGGATTCTTTTGCGGGGCCCATTCATGGCACCGGAGAACGGACAATGGCATGGATGGTCAACGGGCTGAAGCCGATGATTGATAAACGATATCGTACCTGGGCTCACCGTGAAGCGACAGGAATAGGCGGCAGTTCAATGGGAGGACTGATGTCGTTATACGCGGTGATTTGCTATAATCAAATCTTTTCCAAAGCGGCGTGTGTTTCTTCGGCGATTTCTTTTTGCGGCAAAGAGTTGCGAGCGGCGATTGCCGGAAACGATTTGAATCCCGACACAAAGGTTTTTCTCAGTTGGGGGAGTTCGGAAGCCGGTTCTCCGCGGGGCAAAGCGATTGCCAATGCGTGCAACCGTTCCATAAACGATCGTTTGTACGCGAAAGGCGTTCAGCCGTATATGTACCGGCAAATCGGCGGGCATCATTGTGAAGCCGATTGGGAAAAGCAAGTGCCGTTGTTTATGAATTGGCTGTGGCTGGACCGGATTTAAGGATAAAAAAAGGGGCAGTCCCGAAAGACTGCCCAAAAAGAGAAACAAGGAGAAATATCTCAAACGAGAATGTCGAGTAATGCGCCTCGACCATCTGCACTGGCAGCAGCTGTACCGGACGTTTCCGTAAGGAGGGTAGCTACAGAGTCTTGCTGCTCAGAGGCAATTTTAACAGTTGCTAAAGCCATTGAAGCCCTTAACGCCTGCGCCTGCATCGCGACAATTTGTTCTGCAACATCAGAAACGTTCATCAAAATCCTCGCTTAAACTCCCTATATCCAATTACTTATAATACCAAATTTTCAGTTAAAATCCACTATAAAAATGAAATCCATTAAAAAATAACGAAAAAAGGCGATTCTTAAACCGCCTTTCCCGTTTTAAACAATAGCGCCATGACAATGCTTGTATTTTTTGCCGGATCCGCAGGGACAGGGCGCGTTTCGCGACACTTTCCCCCATGAGGACGGGTCTTTCGGGTCGATTTCATCCGTTTTCGTGTAACGGAAGGGGCTGTGCTCAAAGTCTTCATTTTCCTGATGCGACTCGGGCGGATTGCCAAATGCGTCGCCGAAATCGTCATGGCGGGCGGTCATTTCCTGCCGGCGACGGTTTTCCCCTATCGCCTGAACGGTTTCAGGCGCCAGTTCCACATGTGCCAGAAATTGAGTCACTTGTTCGCGCATATTGCCGATCATGCCGCTGAACAGATAAAAAGCTTCCCTTTTATATTCATTCAGCGGATCTTTCTGGCCGTAAGCCCGCAAAACGATTGTATGACGCATGTATTCAAGAACTTGCAAATGTTCTTTCCAAACCTGATCCAGTATTTGCAAAGTAATGTTCTTTTCGATCATATTCATCAGATCATTACCGAATTCACGGCGTTTTGCGTTCATTTTTTCATCGGCGGCGATTTTGATTCTGTTTGTTATCTCTTCCGTTCCGATGCCCTCTTTGACCCAAGACGAAACGGGCAGCTGCAGATTCAAAATCCGCATGACGTCCTCCTGCAAAGCGGAAGGATTCCATTCGTCGGCGGAAGCATCGTCCGGCGTATAAGTTTCCGTCATGGCTTCAATGATTTCATCGCGCATATCTTTGATCGTATCCGAAATCGTTCCGGCCATCATCAGTTCGCGCCGCTGGTCGTAAATGACTTTGCGTTGATCATTCATGACGTTGTCGTATTTCAGCAAATTCTTACGGATGTCAAAGTTTCTGGCTTCGACCTTTTCCTGTGATTTCTGCAGCGTTTTTGAAATCCACGGGCTGGAAATGACATCATCTTCTTCCAATCCGCCCAAAGGTTTCAGGAATTTTTCAATTCTCTCTGCACCGAAAATGCGCAATAAATCATCCTGCAGACATAAAAAGAATTTGGAGGCTCCCGGATCGCCCTGACGACCGGAACGTCCGCGCAGCTGATTATCAATGCGGCGGCTTTCATGGCGTTCCGTACCGATGACGAACAAACCGCCTGCTTTTAATGCGATTTCTTTGCCGTTTTCGATTTCTTTTTGGATTTCGGCAATCCGACGGGCGCGTTCCGCTTCATCGGTGACATCCGCCAATTCTTGAGCAACGCGCATTTCCAGATTGCCGCCCAACTGGATATCCGTTCCGCGTCCGGCCATGTTGGTCGCAATGGTAATTGCGCCGGGCATACCGGCTTGCGCGATGATATACGCTTCCTGTTCGTGGTGGCGCGCATTCAAGACGTTGAATTTCAATTTGGTTTCTTTTTTCAGCCGTTCGGCCAGTTGTTCAGACTTTTCAATGGACGTTGTGCCGACCAGAACAGGTTGTTTGCGCTCGTTGCATTCTTTAATCAATTTAATGACGGCCTTTAATTTCTGGTCTTCCTTCCAGTAGATTTCGTCCTGATGGTCGATACGGATGCAAGGTTTGTTCGTCGGAATGTCGATGACTTCCAATCCGTAGATTTCCGCAAATTCGGGGGCTTCCGTCATTGCCGTTCCCGTCATGCCCGCCAGTTTGGGGTACAAGCGGAAATAATTTTGGAACGTGATTGACGCCAGCGTTTGGTTTTCAGGCTGAATTTTAACGTGTTCCTTGGCTTCCAAAGCCTGATGCAAGCCATCGGAATAACGGCGACCTTCCATCATGCGGCCGGTGAATTCGTCAATGATGACGACCTGACCGTTGCGGACGATATAGTCGACGTCGCGTTGGAAGAGAGTGTGAGCCTTTAAAGCCTGATCGACATAGTGGATGATTGTCGCGTTGACGGCATCGTACATTGCGCCGGTAATCAGTCCGGCTTCATGCAACAGTTCTTCCATGTAAAGCGTACCGCTTTCCGTCAGGGAAACGGTGCGTTGCTTTTCGTCCTTTTCATAGTGTTCCGGCTTCAGCTTCGGAATCAAAGCGTCGACTTGAATGTATTTTTCCGAAGAATCTTCGGCGCGGCCGGAAATGATTAACGGTGTTCGGGCTTCATCGATCAGAATCGAGTCCACTTCATCGACGATGGCAAAGTTGAAAGGCCTTTGTACCATTTCGTCCATGGAAAACTTCATATTGTCGCGCAGATAGTCGAAGCCGAATTCGTTGTTCGTGCCGTAGGTGATGTCGCAGGCGTAAGCTTCCCGCCGTTCTTCATCGGACAAATCGTGCAAAATCGCGCCGACGGTCATCCCTAAAAAGCGGTAAATCTGCCCCATCCATTCCGTATCGCGTTTGGCCAGATAATCGTTGACGGTAACAACGTGGACACCTTTGCCGCTCAGCGCGTTCAGATAAACGGCCAACGTGGCGACCAGCGTTTTTCCTTCGCCGGTACGCATTTCGGCGATTTGTCCGCGATGCAAGACAATGCCCCCGATCATCTGCACGTCGAAATGACGCAGTCCGATCGTTCTTTTGGATGCTTCCCTGACGACGGCAAAGGCCTCCGGCAAGATATCTTCCAAAGTTTCTCCGTCGGCCAGCCGTTGGCGCAATGCTGGCGTTTTGTTTTTCAGTTCCTCATCGGACAAAGCGGATATTTCCGCTTCCAACGCATTGATTTTTGCGACTGTTTTTTGCAGACTTTTGACGTATCTGTCGTTGGCGCTGCCGAAAATTTTACGCATTATGGAACCGATCATGACAAATCCTCTGATAAAAAATGAAAATCAAACAAGTTAAACGCACTGGCTTGTTTGTGTCAATCATTCTGTTAGGTCAATGGAACCAAAAAACATATTTTATTTATAAAGCGGGATGTTTTAAATCTTTACGCCGCGGGTAAAGATGGTATGATAATTCATTCTTTAAGTAACCAAGAGGGAAAGGCTTGAAATAATGTCAAAGAAAATAATAGCGGGAGCGTTGGTCGCGTTGTGTTTTGCCATGCCGGCAAAAGCAGCCAAAACAAAAGCGAAAGCCGTCGAAGCGGTAGTCAATCCGGTTATCGCGACGGTGAACGGGAATAAAATCACGTTGTCTGAAATTGAAAGCATTCATGCTGCCAATCCTCAGCTGGCAGGGGTGCCGCTGCAAAACATTTACGGGCCGCTGCTGGATAATCTGATTGATTTGAACGTTGTTTCTGCGGAAGCGCAGGCGGAAAAGGTTCAGAACACGCCTGAATTTAAAAAGGCGATGAAAGAATTCGAAAAACAGCTGTTGGCTCGTTTTTATTTGGAGCAGAAAGCTAAGAAAGAGCAGACCAAAGAAAAACTGGAAGCGATGTACGAACAGTTTAAAAAGGATAATCCGCCGCAGGAAGAAATGTCCGCCGCGCACATTTTGTTAAAAACGGAAAAGGAAGCCAAGGACGTTATCAATCAGCTTGAAAAAGGAGCCGATTTTGCGGAGTTGGCCAACAAACTTTCTGAGAACAAAGGGTTGGAAGACGGTGATTTGGGATATTTTTCACGCGATTTGATGGTGCCGGAATTTTCCGAGGCCGCTTTTGCCATGAAAGAAGGCGAAATTTCAAAAACGCCGGTGAAAACAAAATTCGGTTATCATGTTATCAAAGCCGGACCGCACCGTTTGTCCGAACCGCCTAAGTTTGAAGATGTCGAAAAGGAATTGATGCAGGCTCAGGCGGCGCAGAGTGTGGATCGAATCATGAAAGATCTGCGCAAAAAGGCTAAAATCGTCAAAACGCCTGTCACTTTTGATTCCAATGGCAAACTTGTTGTCAAATAAAATTGGAATTTGACTTTAATAATAAAAGCCTCTCTGTTTGTCCGGAGAGGCTTTTTTATAACTTTTCAACCAAAGAAAAACGCCGGTATTTTCAAAATACAGAAAAAGCAATCAGGCTAAAAGGCTGAAGATACGCGCGGCGGTTGATGTGGATTTCTGATTCAATGTTGCCATATTGGTGTAACCGGCGGCTAACAAGTTGGCGGCGGACTGTCCGGATAAAACCCGACTGCTGGCCGTTGCGGAACCGATGGCGTCCTGCGCCTTTGCCAGAGCCATATCGGCCTTTGTCATCTTTGTGTGGTCGATGGATTGTTCCTGCGTGGTATAGTCATGCTTATACTTATCGCCCATTTGAACCTGCAGAGCGTAAAGCGTATCTTCTTTTACGGGCTTGCCGTCTTTCGTCGTTACATGAACGTAGAAAGTCCCCTTTCTGGAAACGTCAAATTGCCCGCGCATCAATTTTTCGAAAGCTTCCGTTTGCTTTCCTTTGCCTTCTTCGTTAGTGGCGACTAAAGTCTGACGGTTGTTGACGTATTGATAAACCTCGACTTTCAGATCTTGTCCTCTGAATTGTTCTATCGCTTTTTCATAGTTATTGACGGCGTCTTCCAATTCATCGTCAAGGTTCGTTTCTTTCGCGCTTTTTTCATTATCTTTTTGTGCGGCGGAAACATTTATTGCTGTCAAACGCAATTTTCCGCGGGAGGTTGTTGTGAATGAAAACCAGTCTTCCGTTTCATTTTTAGACAGGGTCGTCACCATGTTCAGGCGGGAATAGTTTAAACGCGCCTGTCCCATATCGCGAGCATTGCGAATCGAATCGGCATAGGTATCTTTTGTTGTTTTTTCCCACGACTTTGCCAATGTTGCATTGGCGCCGGCATCTAAAACTTTTGTGGTCATACTTAACCTCTTTTGTTTATAAGCAAGGAATTCTTCCTATCCTTTATAAATCTAGCATATTTTTCAAAAAAAGAAAAGAGGCTGTTTAGAATTGAGGTAATGATTTGAAAAAAAGACGTTCTTTTTTCGTTTTTTCATTTTCTTTTTTTTCATCTTTTTTTACGATGGCGGAAGCGTTATCTTTCATATTTTCCGATGAATTCCAAACGACTTCATAAAGCTGTTGGGGTTCGTCAATGCCTTTTAATGAAAAGTCGCCGAGCGGTTTGAAAGTATAATTCTTTTGGGCGGAAAGTTCTTTGACAACGACGGCTGATACGTAAATCTGATTTGCATCGGCTTGGCTGCAAACGCGCGAGGCCAGCTGGACGGTATGTCCGAACAAATCGTTGTTTTCAACTATCAGTTCGCCGGAATTCAATCCGATTCGAATTTTTAAAGGAACGGTCGGTGATTGACGATTGTGTTCAGCCACGGCTTGTTGAATGGCAACAGCTGCATCTACGGCATTGGAAGCCCACGGAAAAGAAGCCATGATGCCGTCACCGGTATGTTTGATTTCTATACCGCCGCAAATCTGCAGGGCTTTTCGGACGATCGTATTGTGCGAACGGACCAGTTGCTGCGCCATGCGGTCGCCCAGCATTTGCGTCACATGAGTCGATGAAACCATGTCGGTGAACATGACTGTGCGTTTTTCCGCTGAGGGCGTTTTTTTTTCAGGCCTCAGCCATTTGTTGAAAGACTTTAGAAACAGAGAAATCAATTCCGGTGAGGAGTTGTTTGCATAATAAATGCGCATACCGTTTGTTCCGGATATAAACATGGACAGGTTTTGAGCATCCAGAGTGTATTCATCCAGGTTATAATAAAATTTTTCGGCTGCGCTGAATGAGCGTCCCAGTTGATGTAAAATATTTGAAAGTATCAGCTGATGATGCTTCGTTGTCAGGTTGTTTCTCCTGCACAAATGTTCGCAGGCTCCGGCCAAAAACAACTCCACCCCGAAGCGGGCGTGTATATCCAATGAAACATTACTGCTTTGCAGAACGCGCAAAACAATCGAAAAAAAAGCAGACATTTTTTCATAAAAACTTTCGATTTCCTGCGGAATTTTCAAATGTTCGTCCTGTTTCGGAGCAAAGATTTCCTTTTTGACTGTTTTTTCCGGTAAAGAGGGTGGTCGGGGCTGTTCCTCTTTTTTCGGAGCGTCTTGCGCGATATTATTTTTTTTATTTTGAGCGGCAATTTCTTCTTCTATTTCTTTTTGTTTCTGTAGACGTTCTGAAAGAGTTTTTTTTCCTCTCACTCGGTCATACACATTGAAAAAACCGTGTACGAGCTCAACGGAAAGCGTCGGCGTGTCGCTCGAAGCAGTTTCTTTCGCCTCTGAAACTTGATCGGCTTCTTCGTTTTCTTCCGTTGGCTTCATTTCATATAAGTCTTCGTTTGAAAAACGGAAACCTGTCGGAGAAATGACATCGGCGGAAATATCCATAAACTTTCTTTTTTGAGATTTGGTTTTTCGGGAATGAGAAGATAATTTTAAAACCATTGATATATAAACGCTTGCTATTTTAAGAAATTGTTAATAAATATAGCTCGGTTTTATGAAAAAAGAAAGAAGTTTTCAAAATTCCGGCAACGTTTCAGACAAATCCTTTTCTTCAACAGGACTTTCTGTTTTATCTTTTGCAGCCGAATCGCCTTTTTCATGTTTGGGGGCGGGTTCATTCCAAACGACTTCATAAAGCTGTTGTGGATCGTCAATACCTTTTAATGGGAAGTCGCCGAGCAGTTTGAAAGTATAATTCTTTCCGGCGGAAAGTTCCTTGACAACCGAAGAAACATAGATCTGACCCGCGTTGGCTTGTCCGCAGACGCGTGATGCCAGCTGGACGGTATGTCCGAACAAATCGTTGTCTTCAACAATCGGTTCGCCGGAATTCAGGCCGATTCGAATTTCCAAAGGAACGGTCGGTGATTGACGGTTGTGTTCCGCTACGGCTTGTTGAATGGCAATGGCGGCGTCTATGGCGTTTGAAGCCCATGTGAAAGAAGCCATGATGCCGTCGCCGGTATGCTTGATTTCCATACCGTTGCAATTATGCAAAGCTTTACGGACGATCATATTGTGCAAACGGACAAGTTGCTGCGCCATGCGGTCGCCCAGTATTTGCGTTACGTGGGTTGACGAAACCATATCGGTGAACATGACGGTGCATATGCCTGAAGACGGCGTATCCTTCTGTTCCGGATTCTGCCAGTTGTCTATCGCGGCTCCGATCATGGAAATCAATTCGGGAGAAGAACTGTTTGTGCTGTAAAGCCGCATACAATCCGCACCGCTTTCAATCATAGGCAGATATTTCGGCTCAAGTACATATTCATCCAGCTTATAATAGAAAATGTCCGCCAAAGTGGTCGTCCGTCCCAACAAGGTCAGCAAGCCGGATAAAATCAACCGGTTGTTTTCTTTAGTCAACCGGTCTTCCTGACACATTTGCTCTGTCGCACCGGCCAAAAACAGTTCCAAACCGAAACGGGCATAGGTGTTCAACAAGATGTTTTTATTTTGAAGCACTCGCAGAATGATGGCCAGAAGCGATGTCATTTTCAGGTAATTGTTTTCCAGTTCCGGAGGAATGACCACCGTATCGGACGGTTTTTCTTCTTTTTCCGGTTCGGAGTCCGGCACTTTTTCTTCTTCTGTAACGGTTTGTTCCTGCGTCTCGGCTTCCGGCTCCGGTTCGCTTTTTTGTTCCGGCTCCTGTTCCTGCGGCGTCTTTTTTTCTTCTTTTTCCGGTTCGGGTTCTTTTTTTGTTTTTTTCTTTGTCCGTTCCGATAACGGCTCCCGTCCCATCAGGATATCCGCCGCGTCGAAGAAACTGCGCATAATTCTGGACAGGAAGGAGGATGAATCGTTTCCTTCATCTTCATTGTCACCGTCCGTTCCATACAAATATTTTTTCGATACGCTTTTGTTTCCTGCAGACGGGTAAAGATGGCGCTTTTCATTTTTCGGCGGAATTTCTTCCTGTAAGAAGGCTTTCCAGTTGACCCATTTCACTGTTACCGGAATCGCGACTGCGATAAAGAAGAAGAAAAAAACGCCTAAAACATAATGTGAAGATAACGGTGTCGGCAGAAGCTCGTATTTTACAATCAAATGCAGAATGGCGGCGGTAATGATGCCGGCCACAATGATGGATACGATCAAAGCCAGAAAAAGAATGGCAACGTTTCCTGTTACATTGGCTCCGTTGTTCGGTTCTCTCTTCCCGGCGGAAAGTGTCGGAATGACACTGTTGGCGTAAACGTTCGAGGGCTTTTCTTTGGGTTTTTGGATTTCGCTCAAATAAACCATCGCTTCACTGAACGTCCGCGTGTTCAAATCATACGATTCGCGCAGAACTTTTGTCGGCAAACGGTCGTTTTTTTCTACGCTTTTTGCATATTCGAGAGCTGTCGCCCGCTGTTCCGACGGATATCGTCCCAGCAGATCCCAAGAGTTGTTTTGAAAAACATAGACTTCGTAATGAACAATTCCAGACACGTTCTTTTTCCCAGAAAAACAGTTTTCTTATTTTAAAAGAACTGTTTTAAAAAGAACAGTAAAAAAACGGCCTTCAAAAGTGAATGCCGTTTTTCTAACTTGCCGCAAGATTATTTCTTGCTTGTGAAAGCTGCAAAACGCTTGTTATATTTTGCCAGCTGTCCACCGCTGTCGACCAAACGGTAAATGCCCGTCCATGCCGGATGAGCCAACGGATCAATGTCCAGACGAATCGTGTCGCCTTCCTTGCCCATCGTCGAGCGGGTCTTGAATTCCGTCCCGTCGGTCATTACCACGGTGATTTCATGGTAATTCGGATGAATATCTTTTTTCATAGTTTCAGCTCCAGACAATCAATAAGTTTTTTTCTCTATACTCTAACTGTTTTTTATTTTCAAGTTTATTTACGGGAAAAAAACAAAAAATTTATCGTTCGGTCAGCTTGAATTCTATCCGTCGATTTTTCCGGCGTGCCGCTTCGGTTTTTTTACGGTCGATCGGCTGGTATTCCCCGAAACCGGCGGCGACCAGATACTGTGCCGGAACGCCCTGATCGATCAGGTATTGAACGACGGCGATTGCTCGATTCGCTGAAAGCTGCCAATTTGATGAATACTGTTCATTACGGATGGGAACGTCGTCCGTATGTCCGTCCACGCGCAAAATCCAAGAGATGTTTTCCGGAATTTTCTTTTGCAGTTCTTTAATCGTTTTGGCCAGCACTTTTAATTGTTTCCGTCCTTTTTCCTCCAAAAAAGCGGAGCCGCTTTTGAAAAACAGTTCCGATTGAAAAACGAAACGGTCGCCGACGATACGGATATCATCCCTGTCCTGCAGGACTTTGCGCAGCGTTCCGAAAAATTCGGAGCGGTAAGACGCCAGTTCGGAGGCTTTCGCCGCTAAAGCCCTGTTTAATTTCTTTCCCAAATCGACGATTTGCGCTTTCTGTTCTTTATCCCTGATCTCGGCTGCGTCCAACTGTGCGCTTAATTGAGTCAGCTCTTTGGTTAATTTTTCGGTTTGCGCCGTTAAAAGGGCAAGATGCGCCTTTGTTTCCTGTGAAATTTTGCGTTCTTTTTCGATATCCCGACTTTTTTGCGCCGTTTCTTTTTCCAATTCTTACTTGCGTAAAGTCAAAACTTTGATGTCCTGTTCCAACAAAGCCATTTGAGACAGCGTTTTTGCGTGTTTTTCCGTCATTTGAGCCAGCTCGGATGACAGATTTTCCGTGGCATGACGCTGAACGGCCAGTTCATCGGTCAGCTGAATCAAGTCGTTGTTCAGTCTGTTTATTTCCGTATTTTTGGTGTCAAGATTCCGCCCCATGAAAAAATGCGCCAGCACGAATAACAGCAAAAAGAACAAAACAACGATCAACAACGTTGATAAAGCGTCGACAAAACTGGGCCAGAAATTATATTCGGAAGAATGGCGAAACCGGCGCATGGCGTTATTTGTCTTTTCCGGAAACGGTACGAACCAACAATTTGAAAGAATCCCGAACTTCGGTCAGCAAAGTTTCATGGCGGGCTTCAAACCGTTTGTCGATTTGGTTGACATTATGATCGATTCTGCTGATGACGCGCAACAGTTCCATGTCCGTTTGAGCGTGTTCCTGTATTTGAGTGTCCGCTTTTTTCAGTTGGCTGCGGATGTCGGCCAGACTTTCGACCACTTGTTCCAACAAAGCGTTGGCGTAGGCTCCGTTTGACGTGACCGATTCGTCCGATTGACTGCCGACTGAAGAAGAATACCGAGTCAAAGATGCCAGATACTCATCCAGTCCGTTATAAAAATTGTTTTGCGCCCGTCCCGCCTGCAAATCCAAAAAGCCGACGACCAACGCTCCGGACAAACCGAGCAGGGATGAGGAAAACGCCGTTCCCATACCGGACAGGGGAAGTTCCAAACTGTTCTTGATTGTATTAAAGGCTTGCGTCGCCTCTTCGCCGGACACGTTTAAAGACCGGATGACTTCACCGACCGCGCCGACCGTACTCATCAGTCCCCAAAAAGTCCCCAAAAGACCTAAAAAGGTGGACAGTCCGATCAAATATTTCGAAATGTCTCGGCTTTCATCCAGACGCGTGCCGACGGAATCCAGAATGGTTCTGGCAATGGTCGGCGATAAAACGGCATTCCCCTTGGCTTGATTGTTCTTTAGAACCAAAGCCAGAGGGGACAGTAACCGCAATTTTTCCAAATCCTGTTCCGTCAGGGATAAAACGGAAGCTTTTACCCACTTGATTTCCGGATAAAGGGCGAAGACGGAATGAAAATTGAGAATAACGCCGAACAGGAAAACCAAAACAATCAATCCGTTCAGCGGCGGATTAGTCATCAATGCGTTTTCCAACGCCGGAAAGAGTAAAGAGCAGCCGCCGGCGACCAGAATTAAAAACAGGACCATTCGTGTGATATATCGGCTAGGCAATTCCATGAGTGGAAAATCCTTAAAAATTATCTTTCCTGAAATACCAGATCGGCGCGATCGGGAATTTTGTTGCCGGCTCCTTTCTGGCCTTGCGAGCGTAATTCTATTCTCAGACTGTGCAATCCCTGCTCGATCAGGTAGGAACGAATCAGCAATGCGCGTCGCAAAGCGTATTGTCGTTCTTTTCCCGGTTCTGCGGAATCAGGCGATCCGTACGAATAAACAATCAAACGCTTTTTCCTGTTCTTTTTCATCTGAACGGCGATGTCGTTTAAAACGGTCTGCATTTCATGCGTCAGCTCCAGCGATTTTCTTTCAAAACGGAAAACGGCATATAGTGTCCGTTGCGCGGATAATGCTTTGAACGTTGCAGAATTTGAGGGAATCTCAAGGGATAAAACCGATGAACGTTCTTCCGGTGTCAAAGAAGCGGAAACGGGAACGACGGAATAGGCGATTTTATCTTTTTCCGGAACGATCGGCGTTTTGACAGAGGGGGCTTCGGCGGTTCCGGCAAGAGGCTTGGTTTCTTTTTTGATTTCTTTGA
>JAFYCE010000091.1 GCA_017539865.1 Alphaproteobacteria bacterium | reverse complement strand
TTTTTCCCGACCTTCCTTATCCGTGTAACGCTGCACCACCGTAATTGAACGGTGCGGATTTTCCTTCAGCAACGTCAAAGTACACGGATGTTGCTCGACAGAACAAGGACATGTATTGCCGTAAGTTTCAAAACATTTCTGATTTTTTCCCTTATTGATGCTTTGATTTATTTTGTCATAGGACGAATTTGTCAGAATGACGTTATAATTCTCGTCTAAAACACGGACGCCGTCAGGAATATTGTCAATCAAATTTTGCAAGAACTCTTTGTTTTCATTGATCTTTTTAACATAATTTTCGATATCCTCCGACATTTTATTAAAATCGCGGGCCAAAACATCCAATTCATCATGTTTTAACATTTTTTCCGAAACGGGGATACGGAAGCTCAAGTCGCCCGAAGAAATGCGATGTGTCGCATCCAATAATTGTTCTATCGGCCTCAAAATCCAATGACGAACGATCAACCACAGCAATTCCAAAATAAAAAAGACCAAAAGAAAAGCGGACAGCATAAAGTAGCCCAACAACCGGACTTTATTATCACGCTCACGGGATTCTTTTTTATCTTTAATCAGTTCTTTACGTAAAGCCAAACGGCGTTCGCTCAACGGTTTTAAAACAAACCTTTCCTCTTGATCATTCCAGAGCTTTGTATATGTATTCACCTCGGGATCGTCTTCCTCTTTTTGATAAAAATCGGCGACAATCTTTCGCAATTTTATATTTTCGTCATACAACTCATATAAAGCATCCGCTTTTTGACGGACAAGTTCCGCTTCCTGATTCAGTTGGCGCACATAATTTTGCATAAACGTCGAAAGAAAGAGCGAAAAAATTCCGGAAAAGCTTAAAAAAAGGAAAAAAAAGATTTTTGCGTTCAAACTAAGAAAATATTTTTTTTTCATACAATGCTCCGCCGTAAAAGATTTCTTAAAGCTATTCTGAACGTTTAAACAGAAAAAGCAAGCTTTTAGAACACGGCTTTTTTTTCAATATTTTTCCATTTTCCGGGGGTCAAGCCGCTTAACGTCAAATTGCCGATCGATGCGCGAATCAACCGCAAAGTCGGGAAGCCGACCGCCGCCGTCATATGGCGGACTTGTCTGTTTTTACCTTCCGTCAGCGTCATCCGTATCCATGATGTCGGTATATTTTTCCGGAACCGTATCGGCGGCATGCGTTCGGGTAAATCGACAGGTTCCGAAATCATTTCGACTTGGCACGGTTTGGTTTGATAGCCTTTTATGACGACGCCTTTGCTTAAACCTTCAACGGCCTGAGACGTTATCGCCCCGTCCACCTGCACCCAATAAGAACGGGAATGCCCGAAAGCCGGATCCAACAGTTTTTTGACAAACCGGCCGTCATCCGTCAGCAAAAGCAGCCCTTCGCTGTCATGATCCAAGCGCCCCGCCGCATAGACACCGGACGGCAAACCGAAACCGCTCAACCCTTCATGCCCGCCTTCCGCCGTGAATTGGCTCAACACGCCGTACGGTTTATAAAAAGCTATATACTGAAACATCTTTTCCCCGACACCTTAGCAGCATCAGATTAAAAAAAATCGGATAAAAAATCAATCCGCAGGTTTTTGTTCCTCATATCCCAACGAATAAAGCGTAGGAATCCCCTGTTCTTTCGGCAAAGAAACATATTGGCAGAATTTTCCCATAGCCCCGCACGGCTCCGTATAGAAAAACGTATTCCCGTTTTCAACACCCTGCGCATGAATGTAATATTCAGCATATCCCAAATTCATCACATTCTGTTCCGCAATTCTGACCGTTCCTCCGACGCCAGAAGAACAAACGAAAGGCAAGCTCCAGATTCCACCATTCAAGCTCCACTCACCATAGCTTTGAACATACAGGTACGGTTCCCAACATTTGGGCGGCATATCCTGCGCCCGAACGGCCGAAGACAAAAGAAGGCTAAAGACAAAAATAATTTTCCGTATCATCTTCCGTTTTCCTCCAAAGAATTTTATTTTAAAGGAAAACGCCTTTTTGAACAGATGACTGAAAGAATATTCATGATCGACGCGCATATTCACTTGACTGACAAACGTTTTGATTCCGACCGCGATATTTTGCTGTCACAAGCGCAAAACGCCGGCGTAAAGGATTTTTTCTGCGTTTCGACCCGTCCGGAAGAATGGTTGAAAACCATTGTGTTAAGTCAAAAGCATACGGCAATTCATCCTTTTATCGGCACGCATCCGTGGTATGCCTTGCGCCATGACGATGTTTTGTTCAAAAAACTGCTGACAAATCATCCGGCTCTCGGCGTCGGAGAAATCGGACTGGATTCCTTAAAAGGGGAACAAACGCAGGAAAGCGTTTTTGAAAGCCAGCTGATTATCGCGGCGGAATTGAACCGTCCTTGTGTCATTCATTGCGTCAAAAGCTTTGACAAGATTGCCGCCATATTAAAAAAATTAAAAACAAAGCCGACAGCCCTCCTGTTTCACGGATTTTCAGGTACTTTGCCGCAAGCGGATTTTTTAAGCCGGTTTAATGCTTACTTTTCCTTTTCCGGCTCTGTTTTAAAAGAAAACAAAGACAAAATTCGCGCCGTTCTCGCCGCCCTTCCCGTTGACCGTTTGCTGGCGGAAACGGACGCGCCGGATATGATTCCGCCGGAAAAATACCGCCATTCAGACAGAAACGGACGCAACATTCCGGCGAATTTGCCTTTAATCATCCAAGGCATATCCGACATCAGAGGCGTTGATACACTTTCTTTAATCTCGCTCTTGCGTCAAAACGCCGAACGTTTTCTGGCAGGAAAATAATTCTATTTTGCAACGGGAATCAAACGATTCCAGATTTTATCCCATCCTTTGTTATGCGAAGCGCTGGGAACGATGATCATTTCCGCCTGATCGTTTTTCAAAGAATAAACAAATTTCTCCGTCAAAGAAACGGGGACGGTCTTATCCGCGCTGCCGGCGAAATGCGTCTGGGAAATCTTTGCCAGTTTTTCTTTATAATCCGCCGGATTTAAAGACCCTTTCAACGGTGAATCCTTGTGAAAGGATGTCCACGCCTTATGATCCAAAACGCCGGCGACCGTATAAACTTTCGACACTTCGGGAACATTCATCGCCGTCAACAAGGCGATCGCCGCACCGCCCGAATAACCGACCAATTCAACCGAAGACGGCCTGTATTGGCGTATCAATGTGCGGACGGCTTCCGTTTCCGAAGCGACGACCTTCGGGTCAAACCTGCCGGCCGTCCAATAATAGACGCGGCATTCGCGTGAATCGACAAACTGACACGGACGCGCCAGATAAACGACATTGGCGGAAGTATCTTTTCCGGCCAAATCCAGAACAGTCAAATCGGACGGCGTCGGATCGGAAGACGGCGTGTAAGCGTTGATCCAAGACAAACCGTCCCCTTCGATATAAACACGCAAAGTTTTTCCGGACTGTCCTATTCGATGCCAGGACGCCAAAGAAAAATCCTTTGTTTTTATTTCTTGGAATGAAAACCCTTCCGGTTCCAGCAAAGAAACGCATGCCGGCAAAAGCGCCGCCAAGAAAAAAAGGATTATCGTTTTCCACATTGTCATGTCTTTTAACCTTTTTTTTGTAAAAAACATTTTATTTTAATATGAATTGTTTGGATTTTAAACCTTAATGTCAGGAGAAGACGTGAAAACTTATCTTTCAGAATTTATCGGCACATTCGGTTTCGTTTTAATCGGATGGGGAGCTGTTATTTTTGCCAGACCGTTCATCGGCTATCTGGGCGTTTCAATGGCTTTCGGAATGGCTTACGCCGCATTCTGTTTCATGTTTCCCGAAGGACACTTCAACCCCGCGGCGACCGTTGCCGCCGCTTTATCCGGACATTTCCGTTCTTCCGGCAAAATACGGACGTTCCTGAACACTCTGGGCATCATTTTGATTCAAGTGGCGGGAGCCTGCGCCGCCGTCGCTTTGATTCAATTCATTTTGTCCGGCAAAACGGGATACGTTTCCCCCGAAACAGTCAACATTTATATCATAGACAGATATACCTTACCGGCGGCATTTTGTTTGGAAGGCGTTTTAAACATTTTGTTTTTGTGCGTGTTTTTGGCGACCGGCAACGACAAGGTATCAAAACCGGTCGCCTGCGGTTTTTTCCTGACGGCGGCTTATTTGCTCTCATATCCCGTCACAAAAGGCGCGCTTAATCCGGCGAAGACAACGGCCACTGCTTTGTTCGGCGGAGAGGAAGCCCTTGCGCAACTGCCTTTGTTTTGGGGTGTCTCTTTAATTGCCGCCATTATAACGGGAATCATGTACAATGTAAATTTCCGCCTTTCGTTAAGAAAAAAAGCTTAAATTAAAACAGATACAAAAAACTTCCCGCTGTAACCGGCGGGAAGTTTTTTGTATCCCTTTTCTAAAAAAATGTATAAAAAAGCATCGTTATTTTCATAGTATCATTGTAATGATACTTTGTAAATAAAATTAAAAGTATGCAAATACTTTCGCATTTTTCTCATTTCATAAAGCATGAAACGACTCCTGCAAAAAAAACGATCTGTTTTTTTGAAAGGGTATATGCATGAAAAAAATGGTTTATTTATTTTTAGCAATGCTTTCAGGAGGCTGTCCGGCATACGCTGCAACATATACGATGACACGCGTCGATCCGGTAGGAATTTATGAGGAAGTTGATTA